>CAYMQH010000127.1:1424-6634 GCA_964392525.1 uncultured Aestuariivirga sp. | reverse complement strand
CGGCGACACCCATGAGCGCGATGTCTGCGCCACCTGCGGCTTCATCAATTACGTCAATCCGAAGATCGTGACGGGTGCCATCGTGCGGCATGAGGGGCAGATCCTTCTCTGCCGCCGCGCCATCGAACCGCGGATCGGGTACTGGACCTTGCCGGCCGGTTTCATGGAAGTGGGCGAGACCACCGAGCAGGCCGCCATGCGCGAAGCCCACGAAGAGGCGAACGCGAGGATCGTGATCGACAGGCTGCTTGCCGTCTACACCATTCCGCGCATCGCGCAGGTGCAGATCATGTATCTGGCGCATCTCGAAACGCCGGCGTTTTCCGCAGGCCCGGAAAGCCTTGAGGTGATGCTGGCAGGCTGGGACACAATCCCGTGGGAAGACCTTGCCTTCCCCTCGGTGCGCTGGGCGCTGGAGCAGTACCGCAGTGTTGAAGGCGTGGCGGATTTTCCGCCCTTCTCGAACCCGCCCGGCGAGTTCGGCGATCCGAAGCCCTACTGAGTGTCCGCCTTGTCCTCCTCGATCATGTGCTTCGACATGAAGGGGGCGTTGGCGAAGGCGAAGATCAGTGTGATGGGCAGCAGGCCGAAGACCTTGAAGTTCACCCATGTATCGGTCGAAAAGTTGCGCCAGACGATCTCGTTCAGCACGGCGAGCGCCAGGAAAAACACGCCCCAGCGGATGGAGAGCGTGCGCCAGGCCTGCTCCGTGAGTTTGACCGCCTCGCCCATGATGAGTTTCAGATAGCTGCGGCCCATGGCCACGCCGCCGAGCAGCACTGCGCCAAACAGCGCATTGATGAGCGTCACCTTCACCTTGATGAACAGGTCGCTATGGAGCCACAGGGTGAGCGCGCCAAACAACGCGACAAACACGGCCGAGACGAGCGGCACCATGGCGAGCTTGCGTGTCATCACCCAGGAGGCGATGAGCGAGACGGCGGTTGCCGCCATGAAGATGCCGGTGCCCCAGAAGATACCGGCCTTCCAGTTGGCGATGAAGAAGGCCACGAGAGGGCCCATCTCGATCAGCAGCTTCATGCCCTGCCCCATCTTGGGTTCCGCCGTGGTGCTCATCTTTCCTCCAGTCCGGCAATGGCGCGGGCGAAACCCTCGGCCTCGAAGGGTTGCAGGTCCTCGATCGACTCGCCAACCCCGATGGCATGCACCGGCAGTTTGAACTTCTCCGCTATGGCCACGAGAATGCCGCCGCGCGCCGTGCCATCCAGCTTGGTCATGATGAGGCCGGTGACGCCCGCCACCTTGGTGAAGATCTCGGCCTGCGCCATGGCGTTCTGGCCGGTGGTCGCGTCCAGCACGAGCAGCACCGCATGGGGCGCTGCCTCATCCTGCTTCTTGATGACGCGCACGATCTTGTCGAGTTCGTCCATCAGATACTGCTTGTTCTGAAGCCTGCCCGCCGTGTCGATGAACAGGATGTCGGTGCCGTCTTCCCGGGCCTCCCGGATCGCGTCAAACGCGAGGCCGGAGGCATCCGCGCCGGTGGGCCGCGACATCACCTTGGCACCGATCCGCCCGCCCCAGACGTTGAGCTGCTCGATGGCGGCGGCGCGGAACGTATCGCAGGCTGCGAACATCACCCTGTGGCCCTCGCGGCGCGCAATGGCGCCAAGCTTGCCAATCGTGGTGGTCTTGCCCGCGCCATTGACGCCGACGACCAGAACGATGAACGGCTTTTCCGTGCCGAAGTTGAAAGGAACCTCGACGGGCTTCAGCACCTTCGCCACTTCGGCAGCCAGGATCTGCTTCACCTCATCCGGGTCGATCTCCTTGTCGTAGCGGCCCGCTGACACTGCAGCGACGATGCGCTCCGCCATGGGCAGGCCCAGATCGGCCAGCAGCAGCACGTCTTCCAGTTCCTGCAGCGTTGCCTTGTCGAGCTTCTTCTTGGTAAAGATCGCGGAGATGGACCCGGTGATCGACCGCGAGGATTTGGAAAGGCCTTCGCTGAGGCGCGAGAACCAGCCGCGGCGTTCGGGCTCAGGCTCTGGTGCAGGCTCCGGTTCCGGTGGGGCCTCATCTATACGTTGCGGTTCGTTTTCCGTTTCCGGCATTGCCAGCGGCACATCGACGGCGAGCGCTGGGCCATCCAGCGCCGGCAGCTGCTCTTCGGCGGCGGCAGGCAGCAGGGCCTGATCCTCCACCTTGGGCGAAGAGCGGTTGAACAGCTTCCGGAAGAAACTCATGCGGCGAGCCTTGCCTCGAGATGGGACGCACCGCGCCCCGTGACCTGTGCCACGACAATGGCGCCGGGTGCCATGCGGCTCTGAAACTTCACCTGCGCGAAATGTTCGGTACGGCCCGTCGCTTCGGTTTCGACCAGCACCTGGCGGGTGGCGCCCACCTCGCGGCTCAGAAACTGGTCAAGCATCGCCTCGCCCTTGGCCCGCAGCAGCGCGGCGCGCTCTTTGATCACAAGCTTCTCAAGCTGTGGCATGCGCGCGGCGGGCGTGCCGGGCCGGGCCGAGAAGGGAAAGACGTGGAGATAGGTGAGGCCGCACTCATCGACGATCCGCAGCGAGTTCTCGAACATCGCGTCCGTTTCGGTGGGAAAGCCAGCGATGATGTCCGCCCCGAACACGATGCCGGGACGCCTTGCGCGCAGTTCGCTGCAGAACGCAATCGAATCCTCACGCGCGTGGCGGCGCTTCATGCGCTTCAGGATCAGGTTGTCGCCGGCCTGAAGCGACAGGTGGATATGCGGCATCACACGCTGTTCACCGGCGATCACATCCATCAGTTCCGGATCGGCCTCGATGGAGTCGATGGAGGACAGCCGCAAGCGCTTCACATCCGGTACCAGCCTCAAGATGCGGGACACGAGATGGCCGAGCTTCGGCTGGCCCTCGAGATCAGCGCCCCATGAGGTAAGGTCGACGCCGGTCAGTACCACTTCCGAATAGCCCGACGCAGCGAGGCGGCGCACCTGTTCCACCACGTCCTGCGGAGCAATCGAGCGCGAATTGCCACGTCCGAAGGGGATAATGCAGAAGGTGCAGCGATGGTCACAGCCGTTCTGTACCTGCACGAAGGCGCGGGTGCGTTCCTTCAACCCGTCGATCAGCTGCGGCCGCGCCGTCTTCACGGCCATGATGTCGGAGACAGAGACGCGCTCATTGCTGCCACGCTGCCAGCTCTCGGCTTTCAGTTTCTCTTCATTACCGAGAACGCGCGAGACTTCCGGCATCTTCGCAAACATCTCAGGCTCGGTCTGGGCGGCGCAACCTGTCACGATGATCTCGGCATCCGGGTTCTCGGCCCTGGCCTTGCGGATGGCCTGCCGCGCCTGGCGGGTGGCTTCCGCCGTCACCGCGCAGGTATTGAACACGATGGTGTTGGTGGCCCCGGCCTTTTCGGCGTGGTTCCGCATCACCTCGGTTTCGTAGGTGTTGAGGCGGCAGCCGAAGGTGCGGAAGTCAGGCCCAGCCATGGGTCAAACCGCGAGATGCGGCGGAAGTTCGCCTTCAAATTCATATTCGACCGGGCCGGTCATGATGACATGGCCGTCGCTCTCACGGATTTCCATGAAGAGATCGCCGCCGGGCAACGTGATGGTGGCCTTGTTGTTGAACTTCTTCAGGCGGAAGCCCGCAGCCATCACGGCGCAGGCCGCCGTGCCGCAGGCTTTCGTCAACCCCGCGCCGCGCTCCCACACACTGATGACGGCATGATCCTTCGCATCGACGCGGGCCAGCGTGATGTTGGCACGCTTCGGGAACAGCGGATGATGTTCCAGCATCGGGCCGACCTTGGCGAGGTCCACCACATTCAGATCCTTCACCCAGAAAATGCAATGCGGGTTGCCGACATTCACGACGGAGGGCGAGTGGATGAGAGGCTTTTCGAGAGGGCCAACGGAGAGTTCGATATAGCGCGTGTCGGCGAATTTCTCTGACAACGGAATATCCTGCCAGCCGAAGCGCGGCGCACCCATGTCCACGGCGACGAGGCGCTCTCCGCCCTTTTCCGCCACGAGGTAGCCCCCCTTGGTGTCGATGGTGGCACGGGTGGCCTTCTTCTCATCGAACAGAATGTCGGCGATGCAGCGCGTGGCGTTGCCACAGCTTTCGACTTCGCCACCCTCACTGTTCCAGATCCGCATGGTGACATCGGCGCGCGTTGAGGGCTCCAGCACGATCAGCTGGTCGCAGCCGATGCCGGTTGTCCGGTCGGCGATGGCGCGGGCCTTTGCCTCGTCCATGGCAATGGGAGAGGTGCGCGCATCGAAGACGACAAAGTCGTTTCCGAGCCCGTTCATCTTGCGGAAATGGAGGTGTGAAGCCTCGGTCATGGGGGGCCTTATATGGGAAAAGGCGGGGGGATTGCTAGATGGGTGATCGGTGATAGCGTGGCCACACCACAGTCAGGAGGGGCGCACATGGCGGCACGGGACTTCACGAGCGAACTGGTAGGTTCCTTTTCGGAGGGCTCCAATGGCAACCCGACGGTGGCCATGATCGAGGCCGCCTTCCGCCACCATGGCCTGAACTGGCGCTACATCAACTGCGAAGTGCCGCCCGGAAAGCTCGCAGATGCGGTGAAGGGGGCGCGCGCCATGGGCTGGCGCGGCTTCAACCTGTCGATCCCGCACAAGGTGAGCGTCATCCCGCATCTGGATGGGCTGGGGGAAAGTGCCGCCATCATGGGAGCGGTCAATTGCGCGGTGAACCGGGAGGGCAGGCTGATCGGCGAGAACACCGACGGCAAGGGGTTCCTGAAGTCGCTGAAGGAAGTGGTGGACCCGCGCGGCAAGGCGGTGGTGATGTTCGGTGCGGGCGGTGCTGCGCGCGCCATCGGCGTCGAGTTGGCGCTGGCAGGGGCAAAGTCCATCACCGTCGTCAACCGCTCCATGGCGCGCGGGGAACCGTTGGTGAAGCTGTTGAACGAAAGGACGGGAACCCCGGCCCAGTTGGTGGCTTGGCCCAAGGCCTATGCCATCCCCGAAGGCACGGACATCGTGGTGAACGCTACCTCCATCGGGCTTGGCAATGGGAACGAGCCGCTGGACATCGACGTGACATCGCTCAAGCCCGGCATGGTGGTCGCCGACGTCATCGTCGACCCGCCGGACACCCGCTTCCTGCGGGATGCCAAGGCCCAGGGCTGCACTGTGATCGACGGACTTGGCATGCTGATCAACCAGGGCGTGATCGGGGTGAAGTACTGGACAGGACTCGACGCAGACCCCA
>CAYMQH010000127.1:0-1324 GCA_964392525.1 uncultured Aestuariivirga sp. | reverse complement strand
GCCGGGGCCTGCCGGGTTTCAGCCTTGCAGAATTTGACTTCTCCCCCACTTTCCCCTATCCCTTCCTCTATCACACGACGGCTTGAACGTCTTCAGGCGGTCTCACACATGGGGTTTTGACATTCCCGGGGGGTGAGGCGGCCAACATCCGGCAGCGCGTTGCGCCCCCGGGTGCGAATTGCGTTTGGGCCAGAGGACATGGAACATGTTTGACACCTTAAGCGATCGCCTGTCGGGCATATTGGACAAGATCACCGGAAGGGGTGCCCTGTCCGAGGCCGATGTCGAGGACGCGCTGCGCGAAGTGCGCCGCGCGCTGCTCGAGGCCGACGTGGCGCTGGAGGTTGTCCGCTCCTTCACCGACAAGGTGCGCGACAAGGCCGTTGGCGCCGAGATCGTCAAGTCCGTGAAGCCCGGCCAGATGGTCGTGAAGATCGTCCATGATGCGCTCGTCGAGACGCTGGGAGGCGCGGAAGGAACCGCCCTCAATCTGCGGGCTTCGCCGCCCGTGGCCATCCTGATGGTGGGCCTCCAGGGCTCCGGCAAGACGACCAGCACGGCCAAGATCGCCAAGCGCCTGACCGAGCGCGAGAAGCGCAAGGTTCTGATGGCCTCGCTCGACACGCGCCGCCCCGCGGCGCAGGAACAGCTGGCCATTCTCGGCAAACAAGTGCACGTCGACACGCTGCCCATCGTTCCCGGCCAGCAGCCCGTCGAGATCGCCAGGCGCGCCATGTCGGAAGCGCGCAAGGGTGGCTATGACGTCGTGATGCTCGACACGGCGGGCCGCCTCTCGATCGACGAGGAACTGCTCGCCGAAGCCGCAAGCGTGCGCGACATCGTGAAGCCCAACGAGACGCTTCTCGTAGCGGATGCGCTCACCGGCCAGGATGCCGTGACCCTGGCGCGCAACTTCGATGAGAAGATCGGCGTCTCCGGCATCGTCCTGACCCGTATCGACGGCGATGGGCGCGGCGGCGCGGCGCTCTCCATGCGCGCCGTCACAGGAAAGCCGATCAAGCTGATGGGCACGGGTGAAAAGCTCGACGGGCTTGAGGATTTCCACCCCGAGCGCATCGCCGGCCGCATCCTCGGCATGGGTGACGTCGTCTCGCTGGTCGAGAAGGCCGCGCTCAACATCGACCAGGAGAAAGCCAAGAAGATCGCCGAGCGCATGAAGAAGGGCGCTTTCGATCTCGATGACCTGGCCGACCAGCTGAAGCAGCTGCAGAAACTGGGCGGCATGGGCGGCGTGATGAACCTGCTGCCCGGCATGGGCAAGATCAAGAAGCAGATGGAAGGCCTCGACCTCGACAACAAGGTG
>CAYMQH010000126.1:0-6657 GCA_964392525.1 uncultured Aestuariivirga sp. | reverse complement strand
CACCTTGTAGGTGGCGCGCAGCAGATAGCGCACCGTCATGCCCTTCAGCATCATGGCGGCGGCGGTCTCATCAGAAATCGCATCGGTCAGTTTGCTCGCCCGATTGGCGGGAATGTTGCGCATCCCGGCATAGGCGCCGATCGGGCCCGCGCCATAGGCGATCCGGTCACCGGGCTTGAGGGCTGTCACGCCCTCGCCCAGCTCCTCGACCACGCCTGCCGCCTCAAGGCCGAGCCCTGAGGGAAGCGGCAGGGGATAGAGACCCGACCGGTGATAAGTATCGATGTAATTGAGCCCGATCGCTGTGTGCCGCACGCGCACCTGGCCGGGGCCGGGCTTTGTGACCGCAGCCTCGACGAGCTTCATCACTTCCGGCGCGCCGGTTTCCGTGATCTGGACTGCTTTCATGCTTGCACCTCCTGGCGGCACACGGCATCTTGCCGGGCCAACTGCAAATATACCGGTCCGTTGGTGCCTCATCATGACATATGCCGTCAATCCCGCCATCCACAGGATCGAATCGCCACCCATCATGGAAGCGCAAGGCTGGGTCCGCCCCGGCCTGCGGAACCGCAAGCTGCTCAATCTGTGCCAGGCGGTGCCGAGCTGGAAATGCGCCGATGAACTGGATGCGGAAGTATCCCGCCTCGCACACCAGCCGGGCATCAGCCTCTATACAGACATCTATGGCATCGCCGAACTGCGCGAGGCCATCGCGGCGCATCTTTCGGCCGATTACAACGGCACGGTCGCGCCTCACAACGTGGCCGTCACTGCGGGCTGCAACCAGGCTTTCGCCGCCGCGCTGATGTCGATTGCCAAAGCGGGCGACAATGTCATTGTGCCCACGCCCTATTTCTTCAACCACACCATGTGGCTTGGCATGCTGAGCGTCGAGGCGCGCTTCATTCCCGCCATAGCGCCGGGGCTTTCCCACCCACGGCCGGAAGACGCCGCGAAACTGATCGACGCCGGCACCCGCGCCATCGTGCTGTGCTCGCCCAACAACCCGACAGGGGCCATCTATCCGCCAGAGCTGATCCAGGGCTTCTTCGAACTGGCCCGCAGCCGGGGCATCGCGCTGGTCATCGACGAGACCTACAAGGACTTCCGCGCCGGACCCGCGCCCGCCCACACTATCTTCGCAACGCCGGGCTGGGAGGACGCATTTATTCATCTCTACAGCTTCTCCAAGGCCTATGCGATGACCGGCTACCGGGTTGGCGCCATCACCGCTTCAGCCCGCGTTCTGGGCGAGATCGAGAAGATCATGGATTGCATGGCGATCTGTACCACCCACCTGTCGCAGCGCGCCGCCCTGTTCGCCCTCACGGCACTCGAGGACTGGAAGCATGACAAGATCGGCGTGATGCACGGCCGGCTCGAGGCCCTGCGGCAGGCTTTCCGCCGCCCCGGCCTCAATTATGAGCTGGTGAGTTCGGGTGCCCTCTTCTCCTATGTCCGCCACCCCTTCCGCGATGAAACCGCAAAGCAGGTGGCCATGCGGCTGGCAGGGGAAAATGATCTGCTGTGCCTGCCGGGCTCCATGTTCGGCCCGGGCCAGGAGGAGTATCTGCGGATCGCCTTCGCCAATGCCGAAGCTGCAGACATGGAAACGCTTGTGGACCGGCTGCTGGAAAGCCAGGCCTGAACAGTCCCGTGACGCCGCCACTACGCCCGGCAGCTGCGCCTCTTCCGGTCAGCGGTTGGAGGTGGCGACGTAGGTGTAGGGCGGCTGCCAGTACTGGAACAGCGTGTCCGCCGCCTCGCCCGGCATGGTGTTGCGAATATCCGGCGCCATACCGAGAAGTTCGTTGAGGTTCAGGCCAACTGCGAGATAGGGCACGCGCTTCGGGTCCACATTGTTCTCGCGCGTCTCGTCGGTGTAACCTTCGGTATAGTAACCCGCCTGCAACTCGACAAAACGCAGCGGCGTGCTCTCCAGTTTTTCGAAGCCGGAGAGCTTCAGCGCCAGCAGATACTTCTGGCCGTCATAATCCGTCACTGGCGCCCAGTCGCTGTACTCGGAGGCACCCCAGTATTCCATGCGGAAGTCGACCTTCTCCGACAGGCCCGGCACGGTATTGCGCAGGAACGAGAAGCCAGAGCCGATGCCATTGGCGATCATGTCCTCATAGGAAAAGCCGTGGAGGCCCGCGAAGCCGTCGAAGAACTCGATGTAGGTTTGGAAGCCCATGCCGAGCAGCGCGCCGGTGATGGCGGCATTCTTCGGATCATCGATCTCGTGGGCGATGCGCTGGGTGAAATACTGCGAGACCACGTAACCTGTATAGGCATGGCCGATCTTGTCCATGCCGCCGTACTTCGTGTCCTTGCCAAACCAGCCTTCAGGCTGGAAATTATAGGCAGAGGTGCCCCAGTCCCAGTTGTTGATGCCGAAGAACGTGACGCCGCCATAAAGGGCGAGAATATCCCACTTTACGGTGCTCGACTGGCTCCAGAACGCGTTCAGGCTGTAGTCGCCATACTCCGACACATCGATGTGCTTCAGATTGTAGTCGAGGCTGTTGATGAAGTTTGCCGCCGGAGAATTGGTGGCTTCGGGCCGCACAGGATCGGCCATGGCACCCGCCGGAATGACCGTCAGCTTGTCCTGCTTGCCAAGTGCCGTGATCTCTTCCGATGTCAGGATGGCATCGCTGCTGATCGGCATCATGGGCTGCAGGGCGGCAAGGCTCAGTGCGGCACCGGTGCTGGATGTAACGTCACCAGCCACCGCGGCGCCACTCAACGCCACGGATAGCACCCAAGCCGCCGATGCTGCACCAAACTGCCTCATGGCCGAATGGTTAGCCCAAACAGGGCTCGCCTCCAAGCCTCTTCGCGCGGCCTGTGCAAAATGATGAATGATGCCTTAATCCCGTATCCTGGCCGGGCAACCGCCCAATTCCCCCGCTGCCCCGTCACCTCAAGCTTGACACAACATTGCCCGCCTAGCGTCCTGCCGTGAACAGCATGGGCAGGAGCGAGCCATGACCAAGGACATATTCGGCGTGGAGCGGTTTCACACCGCCGCGACGGCGGACCAGCGCCGCCGCCTCGAACGCCGCGCATGTGACTTGCTGGCCACCGCCGGCACAAGCCATGGGGATGCGCGCGTACGCATTCTCAACATCTCGGCCGGCGGCATCGGTTTCACCATCGATCCCATGCTCAACCTGAAGCCCGGCGACAGGATGACGCTGCGGCATGAGAAACTGGGAGATATCCCCTGCCTCATCCGCTGGTCGATTCATCCGCGCTACGGCGCGGAGTTCGCGCTCTCCGGAAAAGTTCCGGCCGGCGTCAGCGCCTTCTACGATTCCCTTCCCTCCGGCCCCGAGAAGACCGGCTGAAAATCTTCTCGATCCTCAACCCGGCAATCCAAGGCAACCAACGGCGGAGCCCCATGAAGAAAAGCCTGTTTACCATCCAGCGCATGATGATCACCTTCGGCATCACCATCATCGCCCTGCTGACCTTCCTCGCACTGCAGACCTACAACAGCATCGAAAACGTACGGATCGGCAGCAAGGACTACATGCACATCGTCCTTGGCAAGGACATGGTGGCGGACATCCTTCCCCCGCCGCTCTTCCCGGCAGAGGCCTTCTCCTATCTCAACGTGCTCGACAAGGACCCAAGCCTTCTGAGCCAGCTGAAGCCGCGCCTCGACGAATTGCACCGGCAGTACGACACGCGCATGAGTTACTGGGATCCGACCTTCAAGCAGTACGATGTCCTGTCCGAAGAAGAGTGGAGCGCCTTCAAGCGCGACATCGACAAGCGCGGCGCACCGTTCTGGGAAACCATGGACACCGAGTTCATTCCCGCCCTGCAGCGCGGCGACAGGATTGCCGCGACAGCCGCCATCGACAAGCTGCGCGCCAGCTTCCTCGATTTCGGCCTCTTCATGTCCGACAAGGCCAACGAGATTGGCATGAAGGTCGCCGAAATCGAAAAACGCGCGCTTGCCGCCTCCGAGGCCAGCCTCAACATGATGACGGCCATCAATATCGTGATTGGCATCGTCATCGGTCTTATGCTTCTTGCGGCCCATCAGTTCGTCGTGCGCGCCATCCGCGGCATATCGAGCGTCATGGGACGGCTCGCCGGTGGTGCTCTTGAGGAAGATGTTCCCTATGCGAGCCGTGGCGATGAAATCGGCGAAATGGCCCGCGCGCTCTCGGTGTTCAAGGACCAGTCGCTGCAGAACCGCCGCAATGACGAGAATTCCAAGCAGATCATCAATGTTCTCGGCCAGGGCCTGGAGAGCCTCTCCAAGGGCAACCTCACCCACCGCATCAACGACCCCTTCCCCGATGCGATGGACCGTCTGCGCCAGTACTTCAATGCCGCGGCAGACAGCCTCACCGAAACCATCAACACGGTGAAGCGCGGCTCCTTCGGTATCAAGTCCGGCACCGAGGAGATCGCCCAGGCTTCCGACAATCTGTCGCGCCGCACCGAAAACCAGGCGGCCAATCTCGAGGAAACGGCGGCCGCCGTGGCGGAAATCACCTCCACCGTGAAAAAGACGGCCGAAGGCGCGCAGCATGCACGCAACATGGTGACCGCCGCCAAGGAAGACGCCGACCGCAGCGGCATCGTGGTGAAGCGCGCGGTGCAGGCCATGGAAGGCATCGAGAAGTCATCACAGGAGATCACCCAGATCATCGGCGTGATCGACGAGATCGCCTTCCAGACCAACCTGCTTGCCCTCAACGCCGGCGTTGAGGCAGCGCGCGCGGGCGAAGCAGGCCGCGGCTTCGCGGTGGTCGCTTCGGAAGTACGCGCGCTCGCCCAGCGTTCCGCCGAAGCGGCGAAGGAGATCAAGGGCATTCTTTCCACCTCGCGTGACCAGGTGCAGGAAGGTGTTCAATTGGTGGCTGAAACCGGCACCTCGCTCCGCCACATCATCGACCGCGTGACGGAGATCAACGGCATCGTGACCGAGATCGCCCGCAGCGCCGAACAGCAGGCCACCGGGCTTCAGGAGGTGAACACCGCAGTGGACCAGATGGACCAGGTGACACAGCAGAACGCCGCCATGGTGGAAGAAGCCACCGCCGCCACACGCACCCTAACCCAGCAGTCCACCGAACTGGCGCAGATCGTGGCGCGCTTCACCACCGCCGCGAACTCAATCATCAACCAAGCCGAAGAAGCGCGCGACAACCACAAGCCTGCCCCGCGCGCACCCCGGAAGGTGAAGATCACGGCAGGCAGCGGCGCCGCCGCCGTGCGTGCGGAACCCGATGCGGGATGGGAAGAGTTCTGAACCGCAGCCCGCGCCAGCACAGACTGAGGAGAGCCCCGCACAGCGGGGCTCTCTTTCTTTGTCACGGACGGTGCCGGGTCCGCGCGGGTGGCAAACTGGATCTTCCGCAACAGACAGCGCAGATGCAGGGCAGAAATCGCATGTTGCAGCGTTCGGGACCGCAACACGGCTTCAGTAAACGGACGCGTTAACCAAACTTGCGAACAGTTGCGGGAAAATGCCAGGTGACCATGTCAACCCCCGTTCATTTCTCCCGCAACGCTGTATGATGGCGCCATGTCTGTTACGTTTGAGTCGTTTCTTACCCTGAGCGCACCGCTCTGGCTGTGCCTCTGTCTTGCCGCCGCAGTGCTGTACATGGCGTGGCGGCTCCACATCATGAGCCAGCTTGTGCGGCGTCATGCGCAATCGATCGCCAATATGGATGCGTGGGCAGATGCCACAGACGAACGGCTCGACCGGCTGGACTGGGCCGGCCAGCGCCGGAGCGGCGCAATCGCTCCGCGCACGCTGACGCGCCGGGCAGGCTGAGCCGGCCGGGGCCAGCCTACTGCGCCGAAGCCTCGTTGCCGCCGGCCCCCTTCAGCTTGGTGACATAGGCTGAAAAGCGAAGGCCCTTGAGTTTTCCGGTCATGAACACCGGCAACCAGACGGTCTGGCCGGAGGACAGCTTGCCGACGGGCGCAAAGGACACGTCATAGACATCACCGGGCACTTTCTTTTCCATGGCGCGGCCCGCAAGCGGCGTCCAGCGTACCTCGCAATGCTGCACCTCGCCGCGATAGGCGGCGGGACCGGCGGCCTTGCCCCTGCCCTTGTCGGTAAAGGCCAGTTCGAACACATCCCTGCCGTCGAAGACCTGATGGACTGAGGGGCACGGATCGGCCCCGGACGCGCCAAGGCGCAGGATCACCGTCATGGGATCCACCACATCCTTGTCGAGCGCGCTCTCAACCTTCTCGCGGAGATCGGGCTTCTTGATGGCCGGAGCATAGGAGATCTCACCCTGATCGCTCCAGGAGAGCGAAGCCTCCCTCCGGTTGTCGTCGCGTTCACGTACGAGCCGGAAACGTGCCGGCTGGACAACGCCGCCGCCGGTGTGCGCCTCTGCTTCGGCCTGCACGCTGTATTCCGCGAACATGCTGCTGATACCATTGCTCTTGATCCGTGCCTTGGCGTGAACCGTGTCGCCCGAGGTATCGAGTTCATAGCGTACCACGGTCATCGTCATCGGGCCGACATCGACGTTGAAGTTGGCCACAATGTCAGCTGCCGCGGCCACCTGAGGCGACAGAACCGCCGCCGTTGCCGCCATCAGAGCACCCAGCGAAAAATTTCGCATCGATCCGCCTTCCATCACGCGTTTCATTGAATCC
>CAYMQH010000125.1:0-7006 GCA_964392525.1 uncultured Aestuariivirga sp. | reverse complement strand
GGCTGCGGCCGCTGCTGCCTCAACAAGCTTGAGGACGAGGATACGGGCCAGTATCTCTATACCCGGGCCGCTTGCAGGCTGCTCGATCTCGAAACCTGCCGGTGCACGGATTATGCGAACCGCCATGCCAAGGTGCCCGACTGCGTGGCCCTGACGCCGGAGAATGTGGGCTCGCTCGGCTGGCTTCCCGCAACCTGCGCCTACCGGCTGCTGGATGACGGCAAGACACTGCCCTGGTGGCACCCGCTGGTGTCAGGCCGTCCCGAAACAGTGGCGGAAGCCGGCATCACGGTCGCCGGCGAGGCTTATTCCGAAGAGGGCATCACGGTGGATGAACTGGTGGACCACCTGTGGCGCCTGCCGAAGGCCAAGCGGAAGATGGTAAAATGAAGTTTCGTCTCCCATTGCTGCACAACGGGAGAAAGACAGTGATTACGCCGCTGTGGCCTTCGGCTTCTTGATGAGGCTGGCAGCCTTGACGATGGTCGGGTCCAGCCCTTCGCCGCCCTTGTCGAGATGGGCGAGCAGGGCGATCCGCATGCGCGGTTCCCAGAACTTGTTGATGTGCTCGGCGGCATCCTTCACCGCAACCTCGGGGCCGGAGCCGTTGAAGAAGCCGGCGATCTGGTTCGCCATGCGGATCATGTCCTGGGTTTCCATGTTCAGTCCTTATCGAAGATCATCACGCCGCGGTGCGAGAGCGCGGCCAGTTTGAGTTTTGCCTGCCGCGCCAGCGCGAGGGCCAGCGCGGTGGGGGCCGAAACAGTGGCGAGCGCGCCAATGCCGGCGATGGCGCATTTCTGCACGAGTTCAAAGCTGCAGCGGCTGGACATCAGCACGAAACCTGCCGAAAGCGGCGTTCCCCTGCGGGCCAGTGCGCCAATCAGCTTGTCGAGCGCATTGTGGCGGCCAACGTCCTCGCGCGAGAGCAGAATTTCTCCGTCTACGGAGCACCACGCGGCGGCATGCACCGTGCGGTTCACGCGGCTCATCGGCTGGTGGGCTGGCAACTGCTCGTAAGCACGCGCCACGGCCTGCGGGCGCAGTTCGGCTTGCGGCAGGGCGTGGCCCGGCATGCGGATCGCATCCTTCATGTCCTCGATGCCGCAAAGGCCGCAGCCCGTGCGGCCCTCAAGGCTGCGCCTTGCCATGCGCGCCCGGTTCAGCTTTGCCTCATCAACCGACAGGTCGATGGCGTAGCCCTGTTCGGCGGGCAACACCAGAATGGCAGAGACATCGGAGGCCCTGGAGACGATGCCCTCGGCAATGGCGAAGCCCAGGCCGAAATCCTCGAAGTCAGCCGGTGTCCCCATCATCACTGCGTAATTCGCGGAGTTGAACTGCAGGCTGAGGGGCACTTCCTCCGGCACCTGCCAGACGGTTTCCGTGTCACCGGCCAGCGTATGGAGAATGCCCTTCGCCGGAACTGATGTGCGCACGACCTCCCCCATCCCGGCCGTAACCGGGACAAGGGCAGGCTTCATGGCACGCGAGTTCCTCACTCCGCCGCGACCATGGAAGCAGCGACGCGCTTGTTCTCTTCCTCGCGCTCTTCCCACTCCTTCTGCCACTCCGAAGGCTGGTTGGAGAGAGTGATCTGCACCGCCGTCACCTTATATTCAGGGCAGTTCGTCGCCCAGTCTGAATTGTCGGTGGTGATGACGTTGGCGCCCGACACCGGATGGTGGAAGGTGGTGTAGACGACGCCCTGCGGCAAGCGGTCGGAAATCACCGCGCGGAGCGACGTGGCGCCGATGCGGCTCGAGATCGACACCATCGCGCCATCCTTGATGCCGCGGGTTTCGGCATCATGCGGGTGGATTTCCAGCACGTCTTCCGTATGCCAGGTCACGTTCTCCGTGCGGCGCGTCTGGGCGCCGACGTTATACTGCGAGAGGATGCGGCCCGTGGTGAGGATCAGCGGGAAGGAGCGGTTGGTGCGCTCGGTCGTCGGAACGAATTCCGTCACAACGAAGCGGCCCTTGCCGCGCACGAAGCCGCCGACATGCATCAGCGGCGTGCCTTCCGGCGCCTTGTCGTTGCAGGGCCACTGCAACGAGCCCAGCGTATCGAGCTTGGCGAAGGAGACGCCGGCGAATGTCGGCGTCACCCGCGCGATCTCATCCATGATCTCGGCGGCGTTGTTGTAGCTCATGGGATAACCCATGGCGGTGGCGAGGTCGCACACCGCCTGCCATTCATGCTTGCCCTGAAGGGGCGCCTTCACCTGGCGCACGCGGTTGATGCGGCGCTCGGCGTTGGTGAAGGTGCCGTCCTTCTCGAGGAAGGATGTGCCCGGCAGGAAGACATGGGCGAAGGCGGCGGTTTCGTTCAGGAACAGGTCCTGCACGACGACGCATTCCATCGATTCCAGTGCGGCGTTCACATGCTTGGTGTTGGGGTCGGACTGGGCGATGTCCTCGCCCTGCACGAAGATACCCTTGAAGGTGCCTTCGACGGCGGCGTTGAACATGTTGGGAATGCGCAGGCCCGGCTCATCGTCGAGGTGGGTGCTCCACACCGTCTCGAACAGCTGGCGCACCGTGTCATCACCGACATGGCGGTAGCCCGGGAATTCATGCGGGAAGGAACCCATGTCGCAGGAACCCTGCACATTGTTCTGCCCACGGAGCGGATTTACGCCCACGCCATTGCGGCCGACATTGCCAGTGGCCATGGCGAGGTTCGCCATGCCCATGACCATGGTGGAACCCTGGCTGTGCTCGGTGACGCCGAGGCCATAGTAGATGGCGCCGTTGCCGCCGGTGGCATAGAGCCTCGCCGCCGCGCGCACTTCTGCCGCAGGAACCCCGGTGACGCTTTCCAGCGCTTCCGGAGAATTCTTCGGTTCCTTGATGAAGGCTTCCCAGCGGGCGAATTCAACCGGGTCGCAGCGCTCATTGATATAGGCGCGGTTCTCGAGGCCCTCCGTCATCACCACATGGGCGATGGCGTTGATGATGGCCACGTTGGTTCCGGGCTGCAGCTGCAGGTGATGGTTGGCGCGGATGTGTGGCGACTCGACCAGGTCGATGCGCCGCGGATCAACAACGATCAGCTTCGCGCCTTCGCGCAGGCGGCGCTTCATGCGCGATGCGAAGACCGGGTGGCCGTCCGTCGGGTTTGCACCGATGACGATGATGACATCCGACTCGGCAACCGACTTGAAGTCCTGCGTGCCGGCAGAGGTGCCGAACGTGCGCGACAGGCCATAGCCGGTGGGCGAATGGCAGACGCGGGCGCAGGTATCGACATTGTTGTTCTGGAAGCCGGCGCGGATCATCTTCTGAACCACGAAGACTTCCTCATTGGTGCAGCGCGAGGAGGTGATGCCGCCGATCGAGGTGCGGCCATATTTTTCCTGGATGGCCTTGAAGCGCGAGGCGGCGTAGCCGATCGCCTCATCCCAGGATACTTCCTTCCAGGGATCGGTAATCCGTTCACGGATCATTGGCTTCAGTACGCGGTCCTTGTGGGTGGTGTAGCCCCAGGCGAAGCGGCCCTTGACGCAGGAATGGCCTTCGTTCGCGCCGCCATCCTTGAAAGGAACCATGCGCACGACCTGGTCGCCCTTCATCTCGGCCTTGAAGGAGCAGCCCACGCCGCAATAGGCGCAGGTGGTGACGACGGAGTGCTCCGGCTGGCCCATCTCGATCACGCTCTTTTCGGACAGCGTGGCAGTGGGGCAGGCCTGAACACAGGCGCCGCAGGAGACGCACTCGGACTCGAGGAAGTCTTCGCCCATGCCGGCGGAGACGGTGGAGTTGAATCCGCGGCCATCGATGGTCAGCGCGAAGGTGCCCTGAACCTCCTCGCAGGCGCGCACGCAGCGCGAGCACACGATGCACTTGGCCGGATCAAAGGTGAAATAGGGGTTCGATTCGTCCTTGGGCTGGTAGCGGATGTTGGTGGAGCCATCAGCGCGTGTCTTGAAGACGTGGTTCTCGCCCTCATAGCCATAGCGCACATCGCGCAGGCCAACCGCACCGGCCATGTCCTGCAATTCGCAATCGCCATTGGCCGCGCAGGTGAGGCAGTCCAGCGGGTGGTCGGAGATGTAAAGCTCCATCACGCCCTTGCGCAGTTGCGCCAGGCGCTCGGTCTGCGTCTTCACCTTGATGCCGGGGGCAACGGGTGTCGTGCAGGAGGCAGGCGTACCTTTCCGGCCTTCGATTTCCACGAGGCAAAGGCGGCAGGAGCCGAAGGCATCCAGCATGTCGGTGGCGCAGAGCTTGGGGATCTTGGTGCCAAGCTCCATCGCGGCGCGCATGATGGAGGTGCCTTCCGGCACCGTGACCTGCCGGCCGTCGATTTCGAGAGTCACCATCTTCTGAGCGGTCGACTCTGGCGTGCCGTAGTCGGTTTCCTTGATGAGGGTCATGGGGCTGATGCTCCTATTCTGCGGCCAGCCGCTGGGGCTTGTCGAAATCTTCAGGGAAGTGCTTGATGGCGCTCAACACCGGCATGGGGGTGAGCCCGCCCATGGCGCAGAGCGAACCATCCGTCATGGTCTGGCAGAGGTCGGAGAGAAGTTCGAGATTGGCCTCGCGCTGCTCTCCCGCGATGATCTTGTCGATGACCTCCACGCCACGGGTGGAGCCGATGCGGCAAGGCGTGCACTTGCCGCAGGATTCAATGGCGCAGAATTCCATGGCGAAACGGGCCTGACGGGCCATGTCCACGGAATCGTCGAACACCACGAGGCCGCCGTGGCCGACCATGGCCTGGGCCGCCGCGAAGGTTTCATAGTCCATCTCGATGTCCATCTGATCGGCCGGCAGATAGGATCCGAGCGGACCACCGACCTGGATGGCGCGAACCGGACGGCCGGTGAAGGTGCCGCCGCCGAAATCCATAACGAGTTGGCGCAGCGTGACGCCGAACGCCTTCTCGACGAGGCCGCCCTGCCGGATGTTGCCAGCGAGCTGGAAGGGCAGTGTGCCGCGTGAGCGGCCCATGCCGTAGTTCTTGTAGGCCGCGCCGCCCTTGGCAAGGATGAAGGGCACGGCCGCGAAGCTCAGCACATTGTTGATGACGGTCGGCTTGCCGAACAGGCCTTCGAGCGCCGGGATCGGCGGCTTGGGGCGCACCGTGCCGCGTTTCCCTTCGAGGCTTTCCAGCATCGCGGTTTCCTCGCCGCAGATATAGGCGGCGGCACCACGGCGGATTTCGAGATCGAAGGATTTGTCCGTGCCCTGAATATTATTGCCGAGCCAGTTGGCTTCGGTTGCGGCCGCTATGGCCTGGCGCATGGTGGCAATCGCATCGGGATATTCGGAGCGGATATAGACATAGCCCTTGTTGGCACCCACCGCGATGGCGGCAATGGTCATGCCCTCGATGAGCATGAGGGGATCGCCCTCCATCACCATGCGGTCAGCGAAGGTGCCAGAGTCGCCTTCATCCGCGTTGCAGCAGACATATTTCTGATCGGCTGCGGCATCATGAACGGTCTTCCACTTGATGCCGGTCGGGAAGCCCGCGCCGCCGCGGCCGCGCAGGCCCGACTCGGTGACTTCCGCAACGATGGCCGCACCGGACAGGCCGAGCGCCGTCTTCAGGCCCTCGAAGCCGCCATGCTTCACATAGTCGGCCACCGAGACGGGA
This sequence comes from uncultured Aestuariivirga sp., assembly GCA_964392525.1. Classification (GTDB taxonomy): domain Bacteria; phylum Pseudomonadota; class Alphaproteobacteria; order Rhizobiales; family Aestuariivirgaceae; genus Aestuariivirga. The sequence continues at coordinate 1,399 of CAYMQH010000125.1, read as the reverse complement.
TCGGTGATGCCGCAGCGCGCGAAGGTGAGTCGCTCCTGATTTTTCAGGTAGGGGTGCTCTTCGATGTTGCCGAGGCGGAGCGGATGCGCACCGCCCTTGTGGAAATCCGCGGCGATGAGCGAGGCGACATCCGATTCGGACACCGGCGCATAGGCAATGCGGCCCTGCGCGGTTTCCACCTCGACGACCGGCTCAAGCCAGAGGAGGCCACGCGAGCCGTTGCGCACGATCTCGATTCCGAGCTCCGCGGCGCGGGCCGAGAGGGCGGCGGCGACCTCATCAGCGCCGACGGAGCGGGCCGCCGAGTCACGGGGGACGTAGATCTTGATCATTTCCGGCACTCCGCAATGATCTTTTCCATTTTGGCGGCATCGACGCGGCCCACGAGCTTGTCATTCACCATGACGGCGGGAGCCAGCGCGCAATTGCCGAGGCAAAAGACCTCCTCAATGGTGATCGCGCCATCGGCCGTGGTCTGGCCCAGCTTGACCTTCAGGAAACGCTCCACCATGGCGATGAGTTCATTCGCCTTCATGGCCTGGCAGGCTTCGGCCCGGCAGATGTGGATCACATGGCGGCCGACCGGATCGTGGTGGAAGTCTTCATAGAAGGTGACGACGCCGTGGATTTCGGCGCGCGAGCGGTTGAGCGCCTTGGCCAGCGCCGGAAGGGCGGCCTCGGGGATGTAACCCATATCGTGCTGAATATCGTGGAGGATTTCCAGCAGGGCATCCGGCCGGTTGCCATAGCGGAGGGCGATCTCCCGGGCGGCCGTCGCCTCGCGCGGGGATTTGTCGATGAGGGTGTGTTTTCCAGACATGCGGCCTTATCGCGCAGTCCGGGCGGAATTTCCAATCGACGCACCCTATGGGGTCATAGGCGGGGGTGATCAGTCAGCCTGACTTAGCGGCAATTCCGGCGATGCCTTGGGCCATCATGTCCAGCGCCCGGCCAAACCGCGGCCGGCCCAGCTGCTTTTCCAGCGGGCAGACGTCATCGTTGCAATTGTGCTCATCCCGGCATTGGCCCTCGGTCTGGTTGAGGGCTACGTAGCAGGCGTGGGTTTCGCAATAGGCGTGGGTCTTGTCCGGCGACATTTTCATGGATGATGCTCCTTGGCCCGCACCATGACGCCGGAATTCCGGGCCGGCCTTGACGGAGATCAAGCCTTGAACTTCGCCGCCGCCGCGAACAGCGCCGTGACAAGGGGGGAAAGCGGATCGCGCGGCAGGCCGACAAGGCCGACCTTGTGTTCCACCTTCGGCTCCACCAGCGGAATGGCCTTCACCCCCTCCAGCCGGCCGAGAACATGGAGGAAGTAATCCGGCATGATGGAGGAGAGCCCCATCGACTTCACCGAGGACAGCAGGTTCATGATGGAGTTGGTTTCAAGCCGGGG
>CAYMQH010000124.1:3376-7251 GCA_964392525.1 uncultured Aestuariivirga sp. | reverse complement strand
CTGATGTTCTGGAAGCTCCAACGGTTCCAGGGGCTGCGGTCCCAGTCCATCCTGGGCGGCACGAGCTGCGGCGGCGAGCCTTGCATGATGGGCGGGCGGGGGTCTGAATTCCGGTAGGACGTCATCGATGCTCCATCAAAAAGCAAAGCCCCGGCGGTTTCCCGCCGGGGCCTATTACGGCGGGGCTGATTACTTCAGCACTTCGGTCCAGATCTTGGTGTAGAGCTCCGTCACCTCCGGCGCGCAGGGCTTGAGGAACTCGCCAGCAGCCTCGAATTCCTTGGGAACGACGAGTTCAGGCGCGTCCTTCATGTCGGCCGGCATGAACTGCTCGGAGCCCTTGATGCCGTTGGCATAGCGGGCGAAGTCCGAGATCATGGCGGCGTTCTGCGGATCCATGACGAAGTTCAGGAAGAGCTTGGCGTTCTCCACGTTCTTCGCATCCTTCAGGATGGCGGCGCTGTCCATGAAGTAGGGGAAGCCTTCCTTCGGATAGCCGAACTTCACGTCCGGGTTCTGGGCGCGGGCGCGCATGGCGGCGCCGTTCCAGTAGAAGGAGGCACCGAAATCACGGCTGGCGAACTTCTCGATCACGCCATAGTCCATGGCGATCCACTTCGGCTTCGCCTCGACCAGCTTGTCACGTACCTTCTTGAGCACTTCCTTGTCGGTGGTGCACCACTGGCCGCCCATGTAGCGAATGGTGGCGTACATAACGTCGTTCATTTCCGGCGCGACGTTCACCTTGCCAACCAGTTCAGCCGGCGGGTCGAGGAAGATGGCCGAGGTGTTGATGTCGCCCTTGTAGAGAGAGGTGTCGACGATGATGCCGGTAAGGCCCCACTGCCACGGGACCGAGAACTTGCGGCCCGGATCCCAATCGACGTTCACCCAGCGTTCGTCGACGTTCTTGAAGTTCTCCATCTGGTCGGGGCGCGATTCGAGGAGCAGGCCTTCGCTGATCCAGATCGGCATGTAGTTGGCGGAGGGCACCACGATATCGAAGCCGTGGCCGCCAGCGCGCACCTTGGCGAGCGCCGTATCGTTCGAGTCATAGTCGGTGATTGTGACCTTGACCTTGTGCTGCTCCTCGAACTTCTTGATCATCTCGGGCGATGTGTAGTTGCCCCAGTTGAAGATGTTGAGTTCGCCTTCGGCCTGGGCTGCGCCCGTGCCCGCCAGCATCGCGATGCCCGCGAGAGCCGCTGTCAATTTGCCTTTCATGGTCTTCTCCCTGTTGACGTTCTTAACATGTCACGCCTTCTTCCTGCTGATGAAGAAGAACAGCGTGACGATCAGCACCGATATCGCCAGAAACACGGTCGATATGGCGTTCATTTCCGGCGTTATGACGCGCCGGAGTTGGCCCAGCATGTAGGTGGGCAGCGTATCCTGGCCGCCGGACTTGACGAATTCGGTGATGACCACGTCATCGAGCGAAATCACGAAGGCCAGCATGAACCCGGCAAGCATGCCAGGCCACAGAAGCGGCAGCGTCACCCGGCGGAAGGCGTTCCATGGCGTGGCATAGAGATCGGCCGCCGCGCGCTCGAGCGTCAGGTCCATGTTTTCGAGCCGCGCCCGGATCGGCAGGTAGGCGAAGGGAATGCAGAAGGCGGTATGGGCCACGATCAGGTAGCCGAGGCCCGAATAGCCCGTCAGCACCTTGATGCGCGAGAAGATGATGAGCAGCGCCACAGCCGTGACGATTTCCGGCACCATGAGCGGCTGGTTGATGAAGGCGTACTTGAACGTCATGCCGCGGTAGGGGGCGGTGCGCGTGGTGGCGAGAGCGGCCATGGTGGCCGCGGCCGTGGCGATGGTCGCGGCGATGACCGCGATGATCAGCGAGCGCATGGCGGCTTCCTGCACGGCGCTGTTGTTCCATGCCGCCACGAACCATTTGAGCGACAGGCCCTCCCACACCGCCAGCGAGGGGCCGGCATTGAAGGCGAAGATGACGAGTGTGACGATGGGCAGGTAGAGCAGGAAGAAGCAGATCATCGCGATGGTGGCGAAGCCCCACTGGCGCTTGACGTCGAAGTGGCTAGCCATGGCGCACCCCCGACTTCGAGGCCGCACGGACATAGAACAGCAGCGCCACCATGACGATGGCCATGAGCGTGATGGAAATCGCTGCGCCCAGCGGCCAGTTGCGGCCCTGGCCGAACTGAAGCTCGATAAGATTGCCCAGCATCATGTTCTTGCCGCCGCCCAGCACACGCGGCGTGACGTAGGCGCCGAGCGAGGGAATGAACACGAGGATGGAGCCCGCCACGATGCCCGGCTTCACCAGCGGGATGATGATGCGCCACAGCACCTTGAGGCGCGTGGCGTAGAGATCGTAGCCGGCCTCGACGAGGCGGAAGTCGAGGCGGTCCATCGAGGCATAGAGCGGCAGCACCATCAGCGGCAGATAGACATAGGCCATGCCGAACAGGATGCCCATGTCGGTGTAGATCATCTGGATGGGCCGGTCGATCACCCCGAGCCACATCAGGATGGTGTTGATGACGCCTTCATTGCGGATCACCTCCTGCATCGCATAGGTGCGGATGAGCAGGTTGGTCCAGAACGGAATGGTGATGAGGAACAGCCAGATCTCGCGCGAGCGCTCGGGCCGCGTGGCGATGAAATAGGCCGTGGGGAATCCGAGCGCAAGGGTGATGAGGGTGGTGGCAAGCGACAGTTTCACTGAGCGCCAGAAGATCGCCACATGGGCATCGTTCAGCGTCAGCGTGTCATCGAAGATGTCGCGCTGCAAGAACACGTTGAACCAGCCCTCGGTGGAGAACTGCCAGAGCTTCACATCGCCATAATCCCCCTTCGCCATGAAGGAGTAGAGCAGCATGACGAACAACGGCCCCACGGCCGCAAAGAAAATGATCAGCAGCGCCGGGGTGGAGAGCAGCCAGCGGGTGCGGACATCATGTTTTTCTGCGGCTCTTGCGGCTTGGCTGGCACTGGTCATGCGCCTAGTCCTTCAGGACCTGCGCGGCGTGCTGTTCAAGCAGCACCCCCACGGCATCACCGGGCTGGAAACCCATGCCGCCGCTGCGCGAATTCTGCTGGCGGACGATGAACGGCGTGCCGCCGTCGATCACCACATGGAAGTGGGTATCCGTGCCGAAATAGACAACGTTTTCGAGCCTGCCGTGCAGATCGGCCCTGTCATCAGCCTTGACGATGTCGGAATGCTCCGGCCGCACCACCACGGTCACCCGGCCTGAAGGCTTCACGCCATCCGGCAATCCTGCGCTGATCGTCACGCCGCCCGGCAGCCGGACCGACGCCTCGCTACCGCTCGTTCCCATGACTTCGCATTCAAGAAAATTCGTCTCACCGATGAAGTTGGCGACAAAGCGGTCCGACGGGCGGTCATAAATGTCACGCGGCGAACCGACCTGGAGGATCTTGCCCTTGCTCATGACCGCGATGCGGTCTGACATGGTGAGGGCTTCCTCCTGATCATGTGTCACGAAGATGAAGGTGATGCCGGTTTCGTTCTGCAACCTCTTCAACTCGATTTGCATGTCCTTGCGGAGCTTATAGTCCAGGGCCGAGAGCGGCTCATCGAGCAGGAGAACCTTGGGCTGCGGGGCAAGGGCCCGGGCCAGCGCCACGCGCTGCTGCTGGCCGCCTGAAATCTGGCTGGTGCGGCGGTTTGCAAGCTCTTCCATGCGCACGAGCTTCAGCATCTCGGAGACGCGCGCCGCGATCTCGGCCTTGGGTTTTCCCAGCATCTCGAGGCCGAAGCCAATGTTCTGCGCAACTGTCATGTGCGGAAACAGCGCATAGCTCTGGAACACGGTGTTCACCGGCCGCTTGTAAGGCGGCAGCGGGGCGATGTTCTCGCCATAGAGCAGGATTTCGCC
>CAYMQH010000124.1:0-3276 GCA_964392525.1 uncultured Aestuariivirga sp. | reverse complement strand
CGGGCGATGAAGGCGGTCCTCGCGGCTTCATAATCGCCAGTGGCCTTGAGGCGTTCGGTAAGCGAGGGGCTGTCCACCGTGCCGGGGCAGATGGCGTTCACCCGGATGCCCTTGGGCGTATAGTCGGCAGCCAGCGCCTTTGTCATGCCGATGACGGCCGCCTTGGTGGCGCCATAGACGAAGCGGTTCGGCACGCCCTTGATGGAGGACGCGGCGGAGGCCATGTTGATGATGACGCCATGGCCACGGGAGAGCCAGCCCGGCATGAATACCTTCATCATGCGATAATGCGCCTTGACGTTAAGGTCAAAGGAGAAGTCCCAGTCCTTTTCCTCCGTTTCCATGATGGTGCCGGCATGCACGTGGCCAGAGCAGTTGAACAGGATGTCCGGCGTGCCGACGCGCTGTGCCGCCGCGTCGATTTCATCCTGCTTCAGCACATTGAGGGTGAAGGTCTCGATCCCGGCCTGCTCGCTCCGAAGCGCGGCCAAGGCCTCGGCATTGATGTCGGTGGCCCAGACCCTGGCCCCCTCCTGCGCCATGCAGATGGCGGCGGCGCGGCCGATGCCCTGGCCGGCCGAGGTGACGAAAGCGGTTTTTCCTGCAAGCCTTCCGGCCATGGACTTCTCTCCCCTGACGCGTTCTATTGTGCCGCCATCACTACCGCCTCCCGATGAGAGTTGTCCATGCGCAACGACGATATCTGCTTTCTGACAGCCACCGAAGCTTCCGCCATGTTCCGAAAGCGGACGCTTTCGCCGGTTGAATTGCTGTCCGCCATCATCGCGCGGGCCGAACATGTCAACCCGAAGATCAACTGCTTCGCTGACTGCTATTTCGACGAGGCCCTGTCACGGGCCAGGCAGTCGGAGGCCCGCTTCATGAAGCGGGGAGCTGAAACCCTGCCGCTGGAGGGCATTCCGCTGGCGGTGAAGGACGCCCAGCGCGTGGCGGGCAAGCGCACCACGCAAGGCTCACTCATCCTCAAGGATTGGGTGGATGGTCACTCCGACCCGATGATCGAGCGCTTGCAGAATGCCGGCGCCAATATCTTCGCGCGCACCACCACACCGGAATTCTGCCTCTCCGGCATCACCGCCTCGCGCATCTGGGGCATCACGCGCAATCCGTGGAACACCGACTGGGGCCCGGGAGGCTCTTCCGGTGGTTCAGGCGCAGCACTGGCGGCCGGCCTTGCGACACTGGCCACCGGCACCGACATCGGTGGCTCCATTCGCATTCCGGCCGGGGCCTGCGGCGTCATCGGCTACAAGCCGCCGCATGGCCGCAACCCGGATGGGGCGCCTGCCAATTTCGACGTCTTCAACCATTGCGGACCAATGACGCGCAGCGTGGCAGACGCGGCCCTGATGCAGAACATCACATCGGGCCCGCATCCCCTCGACCATGACTCGCTCCGCCAGAGGGTGAAACTGCCGCTGGCGGCCTCGGGCATCAAGGGGCTGAAGATCGCCTTCTCGGTAGACCTCGGCTATGTGCCGGTCGAGGAACCGGTGCGCAGGAACATGCTGGCGGCACTCGATGTATTCCGCGATCTCGGTGCCAGGGTCGAAGAGGTGGACCTTGGCTGGACACGGGCCGTGGAGGAGAATGGCCTGCATTGGTACAACACCATGCATTTCGGGCGGCAGACCATCTGGCACCAGAATGACAATGCCGACCTGATGACCGACTACGCTCTGAAATTCGCCGAAATGGCGAAGCGCATGACCGGCATTGACGACGTGCACAAGGTTTTCGAGCAAGCCCACCGCATGTACCAGACTCTGGGCCCGGTCCTCGCCGCACATGATGTTTTCATCTGCCCCACCAACAACGCGCCCGCCATCAAGGCCGACCATGATCCATTCGACCCCGCCTTCACGGTGGCCGGACAGAAGGTGGATGCGGAATACGGCTGGGTAATGACCCACCAGTTCAACATGTTACGCAATTGCCCGGCCCTCTCGCTTCCTTCGGGCCATGCCGCCACAGGCATCCCGACCGCAATCCAGATCATCGGCCGCAGCTTCGATGATGCCCGCGTCTTCAAGGCAGCGCTTGCCTATGAGAGGGCGGTGGGCGGTTGGTATCGCTCCACCGCAACGCGCCCGGTGCTGTAATGGGCATGACCGGGCACTGCCTGTGCGGCGCTATTGGCTTTGAAACAGCCTCGGCCCCGATCAAGGTAATTCACTGCCACTGCAGCATGTGCCGCAGGCAGTCCGGCGCGGGCTTTGCCACCTATGCGATGTTCGATGCGGCGGATGTCAGGTTCCGGGGGCCATCTCCGGCCCTCCACCGCTCTTCGCCCGTGGCGCAGCGCGGCCATTGCGGCACCTGCGGCAGTCCGGTGAACTTCCTCTATGACGCGGAACCGGAGCGCATCTATCTCGCGGCAGGCCTGTTCGACGCACCGCAAGACCTGTCGCCCGCCGAGCACTGGTACGCGGAGGGCGAACTCGCCTGGCTGCATCTCGCCGATGGCCTGCCGCGCCTCAAGAGCCAGCCCGCAAGCTGACACTTTGAACCGGCGGCAGAAACGCCTATCTCTTGATCATGGGCGCATCATTGACCATCGGGCACATTGCCGGCACCTCGATCCGGCTGCACATCACATTCCTGCTGTTCCTGGCATGGATCGGAGCGAGCTACTATCTGTCAGGCGGGCTGGCGGCTGCGGTCGATGCGGTGGTGTTTCTCATTCTCGTGTTCCTGTGCGTGACACTGCATGAGTTCGGCCACATCGCCATGGCGCGCCGCTTCGGCATCCGCACGCCGGAGGTGATCCTGTCGCCCATCGGCGGCATTGCAAGCCTCGAGAAGATCCCCGAGCAGCCGCAGCAGGAATTGCTGGTCGCCATTGCCGGGCCGCTGGTGAATGTGGCAATCGCAGTGCTGCTGATGGCAGTTTTCGGCATCGGCGTTTCAAGCTACACAACCGCAGGCTTCGAGACGGCAACGCTGGCGGAGCGGCTGTTCATCGTCAATGTCACACTGGTGCTGTTCAACCTGATCCCGGCCTTTCCGATGGATGGCGGCCGCATGCTGCGCGCCGTGCTCGCGATGAAGATGGGTACGGCCCGCGCCACCGCACTTGCCGCACGCATCGGTCAGGGCTTTGCAGCCCTCTTCGTCGTGCTCGGCTTGCTGTATAATCCGATCCTCATGCTGGTCGGCGTGTTCATCTATTTCGCTGCCGCATCAGAAGAGCAATCCGCCTCCTTCGCGCACTTTGCATCAGCCCTCACCGTGCGGGACGCGATGGAACCCGCG
>CAYMQH010000123.1:0-7269 GCA_964392525.1 uncultured Aestuariivirga sp. | reverse complement strand
GCGCGGGCATAGCCGGACCAGGTGATGGTGGCGCCAGCCGGGGCGTCAGCCGTCGGCAGCACGGAGATGTAGGTGGCCTTGTTGCCGTAGGCGGCGAGTTCACGGCCGGTCCAGTTCAGGCCGGGGGTGTTCACGCGGTCGCCTTCGGAAATGGCGACGAGCTGGTAGCCAGCCGGAACGGCCGGAGCGGCCTCCATGGCGGCGACGCGGGCGTTGAGGGTCTCAATCTGGGCCTTCAGGGCGTCCAGATCGTCGGCGTGGGCAACGGCGGCGGAAACGGCAACCGCCGAACCGGCCAGGAGCGCCATCTTGATCATCTTCATTCGTTCTTCTCCCAAGCTTGGAGTTTGATGAGCCCCCCATCCCCTGCAAGTGGATCTGGAGGTAAATGCACGAACTGGTCGAGCACGTGCTAGTTGTTGCTGTCTTCCGAAAATGTATCAACTGGAAAGAGAAGTATTCGCCGCTAATTTTATCACCTGTCACCCGATTGCCACAGTTGTGTCTTGCGAGCCTGTAGAAAAATTCAATGAAAACAGATGGATATGGAATTACATTTGTGAAAACCTTTGCATCAACGGGGTGCCGCCGCAGCTCCGGGCCGGGCGTGGACAGCTGATCCCGCGCCGGGCAAACCGCCAATCGCCCTCAAGTGCTCGACTCAACCCTGAAGATGCGGAATAAGAAGAAATCGACTCGCGAGGCACTCCGCATGACGCTCCGGCCCCTGACCTGGCTCACCCATCTGCCGCTCGCCGGCCTGCCGCTCCTCGCGGCCGCGGTACTCCAGGCGCGTTTCCTGACCGCAGATGATCTCTACTGGCGGGACTTCCTGTTCATTCCGGCGCAGCACTGGGTCTGGATTCTGGTGGCGGCGGCGCTCGGTGTCTGGGTGGGCTGGTATACGGCTCTGCCTGCCGGCGCCGAACCGCCCGCCGCGAAAGCCCCGGAGCAGCCATGATTCAATATGTCGCCGAACTGGCCCTGTGGATGGCCATACCGTTTCTGCTGGGATGCGTTGCGGGCGCCATGTTGCGCCTCACGCTGCGGGCACCGGCCCGGGTGAAGGATCAGGCAGGGCCCGGTTCAGGGCGGTGAGGATGGCAGCTGTGGCGGTAAGCGACTGGTTTACCGGCGCGAGTCCACCCGCGCCAGCCATTCCGTGATGGCCTCGGCGGAGGCGGGTTCATCGAGGAAGGGCACATGCCCGCGTCCCGGCACGGTGACGGCCGCGAGGTCGCGGTGGTGCTGCTTCATGCGGGCCACCGTCTCCTCGCTCAGGAGATCGGAATGCTCGCCGCGCAGCACCGTGGAGGGCACATCCGCCATCATGTCGAGCAGGGCCCAGAGTTCAGGCATCTTGCCGGCCATGATGTCTTCGGCCGACGGGAAGTTCAGCGCAAGGCCCGGGTCATAGTCGGCGCGCGGGCGGCCGTTGTCATCGCGGAACACCCGGCGCGCGAAGGTGAGCCATTCATCCTCGCGCAGGGACGGAAAGCCGGGATTGCTGACCTTGAGTGCGGCAACTGCTTCCGGCCAATCGCGGAACTGCGGGTCGTTCCCGAGATAGCTTCGTATACGGAGCAATCCCGCGATGTCGATCCTGGGGCCGATGTCGTTGAACAGCACGCCCGCCATGCGGGGCAGGGCGCGCGCTGCCATCACCATGGCCACGATGCCGCCGCGCGAGGTGCCGGCAATGGCGAAACGGCCGACGCCAAGGTGATCGAGCACGGCCAGCGTGTCCGCCACTTCCTGGTCCGGCCGGTAGGTGGCGGGATCGGTCCAGCCGCTCTTGCCGCGGCCGCGGAAATCCAAAGCGAGAACGCGCCGCCGTTCAGCCAGCGCGGGCGCTACAGCCTCGAAATCGCGCGCGTTACGGGTAAGGCCGGGCAGGCACACGAGGGGCGTCAGCCCCGTGTCGCGGCGCGCCGCATAATCGCGCGCGTAGAGGCGGACACCATCCGCAGCGGTGATGAAACGCTCGGAATATTCCATCGCCTCAGTCGCAACCGGTGATGAGGGTGGCGATCGACTTCTTGCAGGTGGCGGGTTGTTCCTGCGCCACGTCGCTGGGGGCGGAGGTGGAGGAGACGTTGAGATCGGCCCCGCGGGCGCCGCGCATCAGATCCGCCGTCATCGGCCGCACCGTCTTGGGGGCAAGCCGCGAGCGGTAGATGTGCAGGTTCTGCAGTACCTTCTGCACATACTGCCGGGTTTCCTGGAACGGGATCGACTCCACCCAGTCCACCGGGTCCGCCTCGCCGGTGCGGAAGTCGCCATATTGCGCGATCCACTCGCGCGAGCGGCGCGGCCCGGCATTGTAGGACACCAGCGTCAGAACATAAGAGCCGCCATGCTTGGCGATGAGATCGCCCAGATGGGCCGCGCCCATCTGCACGTTCAGCTGCGGGTTCAGCAACTGGCTGGGGTTGTAGGGGATGCCATGTTGCTTGGCGATGAGCTTCGCCGTTCCCGGCATGATCTGCATCAGCCCCTGTGCACCGGCCTTGCTGCCGGCATTGGGGTTGAATTCGCTTTCCTGCCGGGAGAGCGCATAGACCAGCGGCTTCTCGACAGGGCGGCCGATCGGCTTCCAGTCCGGCAGGGCGCGCACCGGGTAGCCCCAGGAATCAATATCGATGTTGCGCTGTGCTGCGGCCTTGGAGAGCTTCACCGCCATATAGGCGCCGCCGGCATCCCAGACGACATCCGCCACGGCGTTCATTTCATCGGTGGTGCCGAAGCGGTTGGCAAACGACCAGAGGAACATGAAAAGGTCGCCCTTGGCGCCTGCCGCCGACATGATCTTGAAGGCGCGCACCACCTCGTCCTCGGCGATCGCCTTGCGCGCCGCGGCGGAGGCCTTGCCGCTTTCGATTTCCTCGGGAACATTGCCCAGGCCGATGCGCTCGCGCGCCAGCTGGCCGTAATAGACGGTCGTGTAGGCCGAGGCCTGCCGGTAGGAGGCTTTCGCATCACCCTTGCGGCCCATCGCCTCAAGTGCGCGGCCGCGCCAGTATCCGGCGCGGGCCTTCTCGGTGCGCGATTCGGCGAGCTGGGCCAGCCGGTCGAAATGCCGGAGGCCGGTTGCGGGGTCCTTCAGGAAGCGCAGCGCGATCCAGCCCGCAAGGAATTCGCCCTCCAGCGCTTCCTCGCCGTCCGCCATGCCATGGGCGCGGGCGATCTGATAGGCGGCCTTGGGGTTGCGGTCCTCGATGCCCACCGAGCGGCGCGCCACGATGCGGCGTTCCACCCACCAGGCACCGGCATCGCCCATCTTGGCGGAATCGGCAGGCACCTCGAGCAGGATGGCGCGCGCCTTCTGGAAATTGCCATTGGTCCGGTGAAAGCGCGTCAGGGCATATTTCATGCCGAGCGCGCCGCGCATGGCGGCGGGCAGCCTGGCGTAGAGCTTGTCGGCCCCCGCTTCGCCGCGGATCAGCTTCTGCGCCACGGCGGCGGCCTTCTGATATTCGCCGGGAAGGCGCTTGGCCGCACGGATGGCGGCGTTGGTTTCCTGCGCATAGACGAGGCGCCACATGCGGCGCTTCTGGTCATCGGCGGTGATGTACTTGCCGAATTCCGAGGCGGTTGCCTTTTCGAGTTCGGGGGTGATGTCCGGATCAAGCCACACCGCAACCACCTGAGCGCGCGCGCCATCGGCATCGCCCGTTGCGATCAGGGCGCGGGCCAGCGCCAGGCGGCCTTCCGGCGTCACCGGCTTTCGCTTTGCGAAATGGCCGAGGATCAGTTCCGCCGGATCCTTGTTGACATAGAGCGAGCGTTCGGCGCGCTTGCGCAACGCCTCCGTCAGTGGCCAGTTCGGGGCTGTTTCAAGAAAGTTCATGATGCGCGGGTAGCCCGCGTCATTGGGGTGGTCGCGCAGATAGATGAGTTCGACGAGCTTGATGGCCGCCATGTCGCCCGAGCGCTGGGCGGTTTTGCCCGCCGCCACGAAATCGCCCGCCAGTGCCTGCTTTGCCGCCTGAACGGCGAGGCCGGAGGGCTGTTCAGCCGCCAGAACCACCCCGCCGGTAGCCGAATGGAGGCTGGGCGCCACCACTGCTGTGGCCGCGGCAAGGGCAACAAGGCTGACACGCAAAAACCGGCTCAAACGCATCGACGATCCAATCACGGCATCACTCAATATTTCACCCGCTGCCGCTATGCTGCAATTGTGCCCATTCAAAGGCTTTGGCTGGCACCGTGCTCGGCGCTTGCCGCTCCATTGGCAAACGTCTATGGTGCCGCGCCGTTTGCAGGCAGCGGAAACGCAGTTGCAAGTTAGGCCCCACATGGTTTCCAAGTCATTACCGGAGTAGCCCCCGTGCAGTTCAGAGGTTCGTTCCCCGCGCTCATTACCCCCATGCAGAATGGCAAGGTTGACGAGCAGGCTTTCCGGAAATTCGTGAACTGGCAGATCGAGCAGGGCTCGCATGGCCTCGTTCCGGTGGGAACGACCGGGGAAAGCCCAACCCTGACGCCGGAAGAGCACAAGCAGGTGATCGAAATCTGCATCGCCGAGGCGAAGGGCCGGGTGCCGGTTATCGCCGGTACGGGCTCCAACTCGACGATGGAGGCCATCGAATACACGGTGCACGCCAAGCAGGCCGGGGCCGATGCCGCGCTGGTTGTTGTACCCTATTACAACAAGCCCACGCAGGACGGCCTCTATGCCCATTTCAAGGCGATTGCCGACGCGGTGGACATTCCGATCATCGTTTACAACGTGCCGGGCCGCACCGTTGCCAATATATCGGTCGAAACGCTGGCCCGGCTCTCGCATGATTGCCGCAATATCGTCGGCACCAAGGATGCCTCCGCCGACCTGACGCGGCCCTCGCGCCAGCGGCTGGCCTCGGGCGCCGGCTTCATGCAGCTCTCGGGCGAGGATGGCACGGCGCTGGGCTTCAACGCCCATGGCGGCGTGGGCTGCATTTCGGTGACCGCCAATGTGGCGCCGAAGCTCTGCGCCGAATTCCAGGAGGCGACGCTGAAGGGTGACTACGCAGCGGCGCTGACGCTGCAAGACCGGCTCATGCCGCTGCACCACGCCATGTTCGTGGAAACCAGCCCCGGCCCCGTGAAATATGCGGCAAGCCTGCTGGGCCTGTGTGCGCCGGAGGCGCGGCTTCCGATGGTTCCCGTGACCGAAGCCACCAAGAAGGCGGTGAAAGAGGCGATGATCCACGCCGGGCTTCTGAACTGACATGAGTTCAAAGAGCGGCGGCGCAAAGGCTGCACGCAAGGAGGAGGGCGTCAAGGTTGTCTCCGACAACCGGCGCGCCCGATATGACTACGAACTCCTGCAGACCTTCGAGGCGGGCATCGAACTGAAAGGTTCCGAGGTGAAGTCGCTCCGCACGGGGCATACCAACCTCGCCGAATCCTATGCCACGATGAAGGGCGGGGAATTGTGGCTCATCAATTCAAACATTCCCGAATACCGCGAGGCGAACCGCTTCAACCATGAGCCGAAGCGGCCGCGCAAGCTGCTGCTGCACAAGAGCGAGATCAACAAGCTGGCATCGGGCGTGCTGAAAGAACACCTCACCATCGTGCCGCTCAAGATGTTCTTCAACACGCGCGGCCGCGTGAAGGTCGACATTGCGCTGGCGCGCGGCAAGAAGCTGCACGACAAGCGCGACACCATCAAGGAACGCTCATGGGACCGCGAGCGCGCCCGGCTGCTGCGCGACAAGGGGTAAGCCCATGGTCTTCATGCAGCATCTCGCCGGCCGGCGCATGCCGGACTTGGAACTGGAGGCGACATCCGGCAGCCCGGTGAATCCTTCCCGCATTCCCGGCCGGGCCGTGATCTTCTGTTATCCGTTCACCGGCAGGCCGGGCTATGACAACCCGCCGAACTGGGACCATATCCCCGGCGCGCATGGTTCGACGCCTCAGGCGCTGGGCTATTCGGAGGCCTACGGCCATTTCCGCAGGCTGGGGGTGAAGCTGTTCGGCCTCAGCATGCTGCCGGTCGAATGGCAGCAGGAGTTCGTGACGCGCAACACCCTGAGTTTCCGGCTGCTGTCGGACTCCACACGGGCGTTCCAGAGCCGACTCGGCCTGCCGATGTTCGAAACCGGCGGCCAACTCTATCTGCAGCGCATCACGTTCATCTTGAATGACAGCACCATATCCGCCGTGCGCTTCCCCGTTACCGAGCCTGAGCGTGACGCCGCGGATGTACTGGCTGCACTGAGCTAGAGTGTTGCGGGCCCTGCCGTCCGTGTCACGTCCCCTTGCCATCGCCATCGAGGAAGGCTCTCGCCCGTGAGAATACCGATCGGAACATATCCGGCGTCAGCACACCGGTGTTCGTATTGTAGCGCGAGCAGTGGTAGCTGTCGAAAAGAGTGAGGTTCGGCAGCCTGTGTTCCGCTCCGTGGCCGAAGGGGAAGGCGGATTTCTTCAGCGCGAGCGCGGTCAGCACACTGTCATGGGCAATGCGGCCGAGTGCCACGATGGCCCTGAGCCTTGGCAGTGAAGCGATCCGTGCGCGGAGGAAATTGTTGCAGGCCTTGATCTCGGCGGGCAGCGGCTTGTTCTGCGGGGGAACGCAGCGCACCGCATTGACGATCATCGCGTCCTTCAGTTTCAAACCGTCGTTGGGGTCGGCGCGGAACACGCCCGCCGCGAAATCGAACCTGATCAGCGTGTCATAAAGCAGTTCGCCCGCATAATCCCCGGTGAAGGGGCGCCCGGTGCGGTTGGCACCCGCCACGCCCGGCGCCAGCCCGGTGATGAGGAGCGCTGCGTCGCTGCCGCCGAACACCGGAACCGGCGCGTTGAACCAGTCCGGATGCAGTGCGCGCTGGCTCATCCGGTAGTCGACGAGGCGCGGGCAGAGCAGGCAATCGCGCGGCGGGTCCAGCTTCTGCATGAGGTCAGATATCGGCAAAATCCTCGAAGCTTTCGCGGTTGGCCTGAGGGGCGGCGCGGTCGCGGCGCTCGGCCGGGTCGCGGCCGATATCATCGCGCAGGTCCGCGATGTCGATGAACTGGTCGGTCTGGCGGCGCAGTTCGTCAGCGATCATCGGCGGGCGGGTGGTCAGCGTCGAGATTACCGTGACGCGGCGTCCCTTGGCCTGAACGGCGGCCACCAGCGAACGGAAGTCGCCGTCGCCAGAGAACAGCACGACATGGTCAAGCTGATCGGCGAGTTGCATGACGTCCACCGCGAGTTCGATGTCCATGTTGCCCTTCACCTTGCGGCGGCCCATGGCATCGGTGAATTCCCTGGCGGGCTTGGTCACCACC
>CAYMQH010000122.1:0-7297 GCA_964392525.1 uncultured Aestuariivirga sp. | reverse complement strand
CCTCAGCCCTGAACGCCGCGCAGGCGTTCGGAGCGGCGGCGCAGCAGCTCGACGGTAATCAGCAACGCGGTGGAGATCAGCACCAGCACAGTGGCCGCGGCGGTGATTGTCGGCGAGATCATTTCACGGATACCCGAGAACATCTGGAGCGGCAGTGTCCGGTCCTCGGGGCTGGCGAGGAACAAGACCACCACCACCTCGTCGAACGAGGTAACGAAGGCGAAGAGTGCGCCCGATATCATGCCAGGCAGGATGAGCGGCATGACGACCTTGAAGAACACGGTATGGGGTGCGGCCCCGCAGGAGGCGCCGGCGCGCATCAGCGTCTTGTCGAAGCTCGACAGCGTGGCCGTTACGGTGATGACCACGAATGGCGTTGCAAGCGCGGTATGGGCCAGGATGATGCCCAACCGCGTGCCCGCGAGATCCCATTGTGCGTAGAATTTGAACATGCCGACGGCGGAGATGATGACCGGCACGATCATCGGCGAAATCAGGATCGCCATGATGGTGGCCTTGGCCGGGAAATTGGCGCGCGACAAGCCAAGGGCTGCCAGCGTGCCCAGCGCCGTCGCCAGTATGGTGGTGGCGACAGCGACAAGGAGGCTCACCTTCACCGCGCCCGTCCAGCGCGGATTGAAGAAGAAGTCTTCATACCATTTCAGCGAATAGCCCGGCATCGGATAGGTGAAGAAGCTCTCCGAGTTGAAGGAGAGCGGCATGACCGCGAGGATGGGCGAGATCAGGAACAGCAGCACCAGCGCCACGAAAACGCGGAGCGCGTAGTATGCAACGGTTTCGCCGCGGGTGTAGTAGGACGGAACAGCCATTGGCGTTTAACCCAGCTTCATGCGGTCGATACCGACCAGCTTGTTGTAAACATAATAGAGGATCAGCGTGGCGGTGAGCAGAATGACGCCCAGTGCCGAGGCCTTGCCCCAGTTGTTCTCGCTGTTGATCGCGCGCTCGATGAAGCCCGAGATCATCTGGTCCGTTGGGCCACCGACGAGGGCCGGCGTGATGTAGTAACCGAGACAGAGGATGAAGGTGAGCAGGCAGCCGGCCGCGACGCCGGGCAGCGTCTGTGGCATGTAAACGCGCAGGAAACAATAGAAGGGCGTGCCACCCAGCGATTTCGCGGCGCGCATGTAGTTGGGCGAAATGGTCTTCATCACCGAATAGATCGGCAGCAGCGTGAAGGGCAGCTGGATGTGCGTCATCGCAACGATCGTCGCAAAGCGCGTCTTGAACAGTTGCGGTTCGCCATCGATGACGCCCAGCATGTTCATGAGGAAGGTAAGGCCCGTGTAGTTGAGCATCTGGCTGAACACGCCGCCATCCTGCATCAGCACCATCCAGGCGGTGGTGCGAACCAGAAGCGATGTCCAGAATGGCAGCAGCACGAACATCATCAGGATAGCGGCCGTCTTCATCGGCGATGTGGCGAGCAGATAGGCTACCGGATAGCCGAGGATCAGCGTCATCAGCGTGACAAGGAGCGAGATGCCGAGCGTCCGCACCAGAATGCTCTTGTAGATCGCCCGGTCCTCCGGCACCTGCTCGATGGAACCATCGGCACCCTGCCGCAGGTCGAGCATGGAGAGGATGTAGAATGGCGTGTAGCTCGTCGAGGACCGCTTGATGGTGGCCCAGGTATCGATATCTCCCCACACCTTGTCGATGCCGATTACGGCGTCCGTATAGGGGCCTTCAGTCAGCGCTCCAACCTTGCGGCCGGTGGCGATCACCTTGGAGCGGATACCGGAAATTTCATAGTTGAGGCGCTTGCCGATGAGCGCGACCTGCTTGTTCTGCTGAGCAGCCTTCATGTCGGTCACGAAGGCGGCGAACACCTCCTCGGGCGGCAGTTCCTTGCCATCCCAGGCCTGCAGGCTCTGGACGGTCAGCGGCATGTTCTCCGAGACGTCGGGATCGTGAACGGAGTTGTAGAGCATCACGAGAATCGGCACGACGAAAGACAGCACGATGAAGGCAAAGAGCGGCAGGACAAGGCCGAGAGCCTTCAGGCGCTCGCGGCGCTCGGCGCGGGCCAGCGCCACCTTGAGCGGAGTGCCGTCTGCGGCGCGCATCACGCCGTCATGGGAGAGAGCTTGAGCCGTCGACATGGAGAGTGCGCCCCGGGATGCGGTTCGAAAAAACGAAAAAGGGGAGAGAGCTGACGCCCCCTCCCCCAAGCCGGTTGCTTACTGGGCCAGCCAGGCGTTGAAGCGCTCGCGCAGCTCGTCGCCCTTGTCACCCCAGAACTGCGGATCCGGATAGAACACGGTCTTCAGGTTGTCGGGAGCGGACGGCAGATCCGGCAGGATGGCCGGGTCGATTTCCGGGGCGGCAGCCTTGTTGGCCGGGCCGTAGGAAATATACTTGGTCTGCTCGGCCATAGCCTTGGGCTGCGAAGCGAAGGTGATGAACCTGTAGGCCGCATCAATCTTCGGCGTGCCCTTCGGGATCGCCCACCAGTCATAGTCCGGGGCCTGATAGTCCCAGATGATGGCGAAGGGCTTCTTGTCGGTCTTGATGGCGTTGTAGAAGCGGCCATTCCAGGAGGTGGCGAACACCACCTGACCGTCAGCCAGAAGCTGCGGGCCCTGCGAGCCGGATTCCCACCAGACAACATCCTTCTTGATGGTGTCGAGCTTCTTGAAGGCGCGGTCCACGCCTTCCGGCGTGCCAAGCACCTTGTAGACGTCGGCCGGAGCCACGCCATCCGCCATCAGCGCCCATTCGAGGTTCACGAAGGGGCTCTTCTGGAGGGCGCGCTTGCCCGGATACTTTGTGGTGTCGAACAACGCCTCGAAGAGGCCGGCCGGAGCCTGCGTCTTGGTGGTGTCGTAGGCGGCCACGGTCGAGTAGAGAATGTTCGGGACGGCGCAATCGGTGATGTCGGCGCCGATGAACTGCGAACGGTCAAGGCCGAGCTTGCCCCAGTCGAGCGTCTCGAAGGTGCCTTCAGCGCAGCCCGCGAGGATCGTCTGGGTATCGACGTCGACCACGTCCCACGTCACGGCATTGGCTTCCACCATGGCGCGGATCTTGGCGATTTCGCCATTGTACTCGGCTTCTGTGATCTTGTTGCCGGCGGCGATATAGGGTTCGAAGAACGCCTTGCGCTGGCTTTCCTGATAGGCACCACCCCATGAGGTGATGGTCAGTTCATCCGCGGCATAGGCATTCACGGCGCCCATGGCGGTTCCAGCCATCAGGACCACACCGAGCAATGTAGCGAATTTCTTCATACTGCAGCTTCCTCCAGAATGCCGGTTCATACCGGCTTGCTTTGGGTTCCGGGAGGTTACTGGCGCCTGCGCAAGCGCACTGCGTGCGCATCGCCCAGACATCAATTTCCTCCCCATATCGTAACGCTTTAGCTGGCTTGACGCTGCACCCCGCAACCCTGTGGGGGCCCATTCGCAAGCCTTATGTGTTTATAAGCGCTGCAAATGATACTAACGGCTTTTTCGGGTCCGTCACTAGAGTTTTTCTCCTACCAGCGGGGAAATTCCATCATGCCTGGGCAGTTTCCCAAGCGGCAACACTGGCGGGAGAGAGGCGGCCGCCCACCCGCAGGGGGGCAATCAAGGTGGCCAGACCGGTGCAGTCGTCGGTTTCGACCGCCACACCGCACAGTGTGGCCGGCCCTTCGGCGGGCCGCATGCGCTCTACCGGTAGTTTCCGCAGGAAGCGCTGCATCGGCTCAGACTTCTCCATGCCGATGACGGAATCATAGTCGCCGCACATGCCGGCATCCGAGACGTAAGCGGTGCCACCGGGCAGGATCTGATGGTCGGCGGTCGGGACATGGGTGTGCGTGCCCGTGACAAGGCTGGCGCGGCCATCGCAGAAATGCCCGAAAGCCATCTTTTCGGAGGTCGCCTCGGCGTGGAAGTCGATCAGCACCGCATCGCAGGCAATGCCCATCGGGCAGGCCTCTAGCTCCCGCTCCACGGCCGGAAACGGATCGTCCAGCATCGGCTCGATCATCACCCGGCCCATCGCCTGCATGACCAGCACCCGCCGGCCCGAGGCCGTTTCGATCAGGGCCGAGCCCTGCCCCGGACAGCCCCGTGGCCAGTTCACCGGCCGCAGCAGGTTGGGGTAGCGCTCGATGAAAACCAACGCCTCGCGCTGGTCGAAGGAATGGTTCCCGAGCGTCACCACATCAGCACCTGCCGCAAGGAAGCCCAGGAAAATCTCTTCCGTTATGCCGAAGCCATGCGCGGCATTCTCGCCGTTCACCACCACGAGATCCGGCTGATAACGCTGCTTCAGCAGCGGCAGTTCGCGCGCGATGACATCGCGGCCCGCCTTGCCGACCACATCACCAAGAAAGATCAGGCGCACTGGAACGTCTCCTGCTCGGTCATCACGTAGTCGAGCGGGGCATCATGCGGGCCGACCGGCACCTCCTCCACCATCTGGGCGTGATACGCGACGCCGATCGCCACCACTTTCTTCAGTTGACGGAGCTTTTCCAGCGTGCGGTCATAGAAGCCGCCGCCATAGCCCAGCCGGAAGCCGCGCCGGTCGAAGGCCAGCATCGGCACCAGCAACACATCAGGGAACACTTCGGGCGCGTCTTCAGTAGGGATTGGAATGTCCCATGCGCCGGGCTTGAGCGGCTCACCCGGCACCCAGGCACGAAACACCAGTGGTTCGCCAGCCGCGATCACGATGGGAAGCGCCGTCTGCCAGCCACCGCGATGCAGCTGGTTCAGCAGGGGAAGCGTATCGATCTCGCTCTTGTAGGGCACAAAACCCGAAACGACACCCGATTCAAGGTGAAGTCCGGCGGGAAGGCCGCGCTCCGCGAGCGCCGCGCCGGCGGCATCCTTAAACTGCTCATGGGCCTCCGCCCGGCGCTTCGATGCGGCAGCGCGCGCCTTGCGCTTGACCCCGGCGATGTCCATGAACCTCTCCCGCGAAAAGACAGTGGCGAGCCACCATGGGCCGTGAGTGACTAACGATCCCGGGTCCCTACAGTTGTAGGTGGGCGCCGTGTAGGCAAGGCCACGGCCAAGCCCAGGGACAGCTCCCATTCAGAATCGCATAGGCCCCAGGGAAAAAATGTCAGCTCACGCACCGGGCAGCCCGCCGGGTCCCTATTTAGGTGCGGCGGCAGGCGATGTCCATTGACGAGATCGCCGTCAGCGCTGAATGTCCGCTGCCAGTTTCTCAAGCCGCTTGGCCGCAGTCATCAGCCGCTCGCTGAACGAAGCCTCCATCACCTGCTTTTCCAGAAGGGCGGAGGCCTTGCCTTCGCGCAGTTCCGCGATGTCCGCATCGAGCGACTGAATTTTCTGGATGGCTTCGGACAGGCGGTCCGCGACCATAAGGCCCGCCATCACCAGCGTACGGATGTCGCCGACATTGCCGACAGAGGTCCGAACCCGCATCACCTCGCTGTCGAGGAGATGGGCAAGCTCACGCAGATGCTCCTCCTCCCCCTCCGGGCACTGCATGGTGTAGGGGCGGCCATTCACCTGGACAATCACATGGGCCATGGCTCACTCCGGCGCATTGCTGTGGAGAACGGCGCGGATCCGCGACATGGCGGCGTCGATCTTGCCGGCCGCACTGCGCGAACTGTCAGCCAGTTCACCGGCCTTGCTGCGCACGAGTTCGATCTCGCCCGCCAGCCGGTCCTTCTCCTGGCGGAGGGATTCGGCTTCGGTTTCCACCGCCTGCAGCCGCCGGGCGAGGCCGATCTTTTCGGCCGCCGCCGCCTCGATCAGCTGCAAGGCGGCCTCGAATTGCCGGAAAGCTTCATCCAGCTTGTGAGTATTTGCCATCAAAGCCTCTGGTAAGATTGCGAAATCCGCAACCGGGCACTTGCCGGGCAGCTTAGGCGGAAGCGGCGAATGGCGCAACGATTCCGCGCGGCCGCCGGATCGTGCGGAAAACCACGGTTTGAATTGACTCCGGGGCGCAAGGCGCTATCACGGCCCCGATCATCAGCCGCGCCCCGCTTTAAGGAATTGGCTTCCCATGACCCATTATTCCCCCGAAAAGACCCGCTCCATGGCCAATGCCATCCGTGCCCTCAGCATGGATGCCGTTCAGAAGGCCAATTCAGGCCACCCGGGCCTGCCCATGGGGGCCGCCGATGTGGCGACCGTGCTGTTCACCCAGTTCCTGAAATTCGATGCCGCCGACCCGCACTGGCCGGACCGCGACCGGTTCATCCTCTCGGCCGGCCACGGCTCCATGCTGATGTATGCGCTGCTCCATCTCACCGGCTACAAGGACATGACGCTGGAGGAGATCAAGAATTTCCGCCAGCTTGGCGCCAAGACGGCGGGCCACCCGGAATTTGGCCACGCCACCGGTATTGAGACGACGACCGGACCGCTGGGGCAGGGCATTTCCAACGCGGTGGGCTTCGCCATTGCCGAGCGCCACCTGAACGCGGCCTTCGGCGATGGCCTCGTCAACCACAAGACCTATGTGCTTGCCGGTGACGGCTGCCTGATGGAGGGCATCAGCCAGGAGGCCATCACGCTTGCAGGGCACCTCAAGCTCAGGAATCTGATCGTGCTGTGGGATGACAACGGCATCTCGATTGACGGCAAGCTGTCAATGACCGACTCGACCGACCAGCTCGCCCGCTTCGCCGCTTCGGGCTGGAACGTGTCGCGCTGCGATGGCCACAATGCCACCGAGATCGCCGCTGCGCTCGCCGCGGCTCAAGGTTCCGACAAGCCGGTGCTCATCGCCTGCAAGACGGTGATCGGCTTCGGCGCGCCCACCAAGGCCGGAACCTCCGGCTCGCATGGCTCGCCGCTGGGGCCTGATGAAATCGCCGGCGCCCGCAAGGCGCTGGGTTGGGAGCATGAGCCTTTCGTGATTCCGAGCGACCTTCTGGATGCCTGGCGCAAGGCTGGCGCGCGCGGCAGTACGGAACGCGCCGCGTGGAGCGCGCGCCTTGCCGCGTCGCCCCAGAAAGACGAGTTCTCGCGCCGCGCGTCCGGCAAGCTGCCGGCCAATTTCGATGCGGTGATCGCGGGCTACAAGCAGGAACTGGCCAAGAACCCGCCCGCCCTTGCCACCCGCAATTCCTCGCAGAACGCGCTCGATGTCATCAACGCCGCCGTGCCCGAAACCATCGGCGGTTCGGCCGACCTCACCGGCTCCAACAACACCAAGTCCAAGGAGCTGAAGCCGCTGACGGCCGCCGACTACGGCGGACGCTACGTTTACTACGGCATCCGCGAGCATGGCATGGCCGCGGCCATGAACGGCATGGCGCTGCATGGTGGCGTTATCCCCTATGGCGGCACCT
>CAYMQH010000121.1:0-7781 GCA_964392525.1 uncultured Aestuariivirga sp. | reverse complement strand
GCTGGCCCCGAGTCGGCGCTGCAGATGTAACAGGCATCGAAATCATGATCATGCCCGTTCTTCAGTTTCTCCGCGAGCACGGCAATCCTGCGGTTGCCACACTTGATCGGCCCTGACACGAAACCACGCCCGGCGATGAGGAGGTTGCGCCCCTCATGCCTGACACTGAGGACGCGCGATGCATTGCAGAATTTCCACAGACCCTGAACGCTGAACCGGAACTGGCGCACCCGGAACGGCTCCACAGGCAGAGGCCTGACATCGCGTCGCCACAGGCGCAGATATGGAAGATTACGCAATCGAATCGAAAGATCAGATCGCGAAAGTGACCACACTGTTCTCCAGTACACAGCCTTTGATTTTACGGGTGGTTGCCGGGTGTTCGTGCCGGCAAACGGCAATTCCCCCGGCCGATGGCGGGCCGGGAGTGGGAACCGGGGATCATGGCTCGGAAAGAGGATTTCCCGAGACGGCAATTGCTGAAATTGCTGAAGAAGTGGTGCCCGGGACCGGAATCGAACCAGTGACACGCGGATTTTCAATCCGCTGCTCTACCAACTGAGCTACCCGGGCACAGATTTGGTGGCGGGTGTATATGAGATCGCCGCGGCGCTTGCAAGCAGAACATTCCATCCGGTGCGGCCGGAGAAACACGCATGAGATCATCAACCTACCGCAGTTGCGAAAAGATTCCTGACCTCTCCCTGCGAAAGTCCAATTAAAGCGCGGAGGGGTTTTCGATATGACAGTCACCCAAGGGGGGGAGTGCATGGGAGTGGCAGTCCCCGTCCTCGCAACTTCGCAGCGCCAGAAGGGGCTGCGGTCCAAAGGGGAGACACGATGTCAGACACCACCACTAAGGGCAGCGCGCGTTCGCGGCCCATGACGGCCGAGGAGAAGAAGGTTATCATCGCCTCTTCCGCAGGCACCATTTTCGAATGGTACGATTTCTATCTCTACGGCTCGCTGGCTGCGATCATCGGCGCGCAGTTCTTCACCGCATTCCCGGAAGCAACGCGTAACGTCTTCGCACTTCTGGCCTTCGCCGCAGGCTTCATCGTGCGCCCGCTCGGCGCCTTGTTCTTCGGCATGTTGGGCGACCTCGTCGGCCGCAAGTACACCTTCCTCATGACCATCCTGATCATGGGTATCTCGACCTTCCTCGTCGGCCTGCTTCCCAACTACAACACCTGGGGCGCCGCAGCGCCGATCATCCTGATCGTGCTGCGCATGGCGCAGGGTCTGGCGCTTGGCGGTGAATATGGCGGCGCGGCCATCTATGTGGCCGAACACGCTCCGGCCAACCGGCGTGGCTACTACACCTCCTTCATCCAGACCACGGCCACCCTCGGCCTGTTGTTGTCGCTGATCGTCATCCTGGTGGTCCAGGGCTATGTGAACGGCAACTATCCGGAAACGGCGGTTCTCGACGCGGCAGGTGCTGCGGTGCTGAATGCCGACGGCAGCCCGATGATGATCAAGGCCTTCAATGCCTGGGGCTGGCGCATTCCGTTCCTGGGTTCCATCTTCCTGCTGCTGATCTCGCTCTACATCCGCCTGCAGATGAACGAATCGCCTGCCTTCAAGAAGATGAAGGAAGAGGGTTCGGCGTCCAAGGCACCGTTGCGCGAAGCCTTCGGCAACTGGCGCAATGGCAAGATCGCGGTGATCGCCCTCCTGGGCCTCGTCGCGGGCCAGGCCGTTGTCTGGTACACCGGCCAGTTCTACGCGCTGTTCTTCCTGCAGAACGTCATCAGGCTCGACAGCTTCACGGCCAACGTCCTTGTGGCCTGGTCGCTGATCCTCGGCACCGGTGGCTTCCTGTTCTTCGGCGCACTCTCGGACCGTATCGGCCGCAAGCCGATCATCCTGGCGGGCTGCCTGATCGCCGCCGTGACCTACATGTGGGTGTTCAATACCCTCACCAAGGTTTCGAACCCGGCGCTCTATGCCGCTCAGCAGACCAAGGTGGTCGTCACCGCCGACCCGGCCGATTGCTCGTTCCAGTTCAACCCGACGGGCACGCTCAAGTTCACCAACTCCTGCGACGTGGCCAAGGCCCAGTTGCAGCGCACTTCGGTGAACTATGAAACGGTCCCCGGCCCGGCTGGCAGCGTTGCCGAGATCAAGGTCGGCGACACGGTCGTCCCGTCCTTCAACGCCGCCGCCAACGCCGCCGCCATCAAGGCTGCGACGGAAGCGCTGGCCACTGCCAAGTCCGGCACGGACCAGGCCGCCATCGATGCGGCCCAGGCTGCGCTCGACAAGGAGAAGGGCGTCAAGTCCGGCTTCGAAAAGGCGCTCAACGAAGCCCTCAAGGCGGCCGGTTACCCGCTGGTGGCGGCTGACAACACAACGGTTGCCAAGGCGTCCAACTTCTTCGACATCTTCACCTCGCAGAAGCTGGCAATCATTGCGATCCTCACCTACCTCATCATCCTCGTGACGATGGTGTATGGTCCGATCGCGGCGATGCTTGTCGAACTCTATCCGACGCGCATCCGCTACTCCGGCCTGTCGCTGCCCTACCATATCGGCAACGGCTGGTTCGGTGGCCTGATGCCCGCCACCGCCTTCGCGATCTCCGCCCAGTCCGGCAACATCTACGCCGGCCTGTGGTACGCGATCGTCATCGCCCTGATGACGGTGGTGATCGGCGCGATCTTCGTGCCGGGCGGTACCCAGAAGAAGGACATCTTCGCCGACGACATGCGGCGCTGATCAAGTAACTGTCACGATACGCGGCGGGCCGGGGTTTCCCCGGCCCGCTTGCATTTCAGGTGCGCTTTACCTTTGAAAAGCCCTGCCAGGCCAGCCAGAACACAGCCACGATCACAGCGTTGACGAACAGCCCTGTGATGGTTGCATCCCAGAGCGACACGTCACGCTGCGGCATGGTGGCAGGAATGATGACAGCGACGAACACCACCCCAGCCACCAGCGGCAGAAGCACGCCTGTTTGCTGGCGGGTGCGTTCGGTCGTGTAAATGAGGCCCGCGAGCAGGCCTAGGCGGAAGATGTCGGTGAATTGCGCCACCATCAGCGCTGAAATGTCCATGCGGAGGTTCCTGTTGTTTTGTGCGGTTTTATCAAGCCTCCGGACAAACACAATAAGGGGCTGCTTGCCGCGTCTGACTAAGGTCGATGTTCCGCGCACAGCGCCACTGTGATGAAGTATGCTCCATGCGGATCGCCCTGATCTCAGATGTCCATGCGAACCTGCCTGCGCTAGAAGCCTGCCTGGCGGCGGTCGCGCGGCTACAGGCGTCGCGGCTTGTTTTTCTTGGTGATTTCGTTGGCTACGGCCCTGATCCCGAGGCCGTCATCAACCGTGTCCGGCCATTGGTTGAAGCCGGTGCCCTCGCAGTCCTTGGTAATCATGACATGGCTGTGCTCAAGCCCACACGGGATATGAACAGCGCCGCGGCGCAGGCGATCGCCTGGACGCGCCAGCAGTTGAGCGAGACCTCGAAATCCTTTCTGGCGGCGCTCCCTTTCGAGGTCCGATCGGGTGATGCGCTCTACGTGCATGCCGAGGCCTCCGACCCCGCCGCCTGGCATTATGTGACGGATGCCGATACCGCCCGCGCCAGCCTGGCGGGCTGTGACGCCATGCTGACCTTCTGCGGTCATGTGCATGTTCCTGCCGTCTATTGCCTGTCTGCTACCGGCAAGATGATCAGCCATGCGCCGGTGCAGGATGTAGCGGTGCCGCTGCTCGCGCACCGCAGGTGGCTGGCTGTCGTCGGCTCGGCCGGACAGCCGCGCGATGGCAATCCGGCGGCGTCCTTCGCCGTCTACGATACGGCGCAGCGAAGCCTCACCTATCGGCGTGCGCCTTATGATGTTGAACGCGTTGCGCAGCGCATCCGCGCCCTCGGCCTGCCGGACTCGCTCGCTGCAAGGCTGCTGGAGGGGCGCTAGATGGTCAAGGCCAAGCTCGAGACCGGAACCGTGATCGATGGCTTCAGCATCGACGCGCTCACCCACACCGGTGGCATGGCGCATCTGTGGAGCGTGACGCGGGAGGCGGACGGCGCGCAATTCCTGATGAAGACGCCGGTCATCTATGAAGGCGAAGATCCTGCGGCCATTGTCAGCTTCGAGATGGAGCAGATGATCATGCCGCGCCTCAAGGGGCCGCATGTTCCGCGCCACATCGCGAACGGCGACTTTGCGGTGCAGCCCTATATCGTGATGGAGCGGCTTCCCGGTGAAACCCTGCTGCCGCAGTTGAAGAACCTGCCCCTGCCGGTGGAGAAGGTCGCTGAACTCGGTGCCCGCATCGCCGACGCGCTGGAGGCCCTCCATGCGCAGGGCGCGGTGCATCTCGATCTCAAGCCCTCCAACATCATGTTCCGGCCCTCGGGTGAGGCGGTGCTGGTGGACTATGGCCTCGCCCACCACCGCGAATTGCCGGATCTGCTGCAGGAAGAGTTCCGCCTGCCCTATGGCACGGCACCCTATATGGCGCCGGAACAGGTGATGGGCATCCGCAGCGATCCGAGAAGCGATATCTTCTCCCTCGGCTGCCTTCTCTATTTCTTTGCCACCGGCACAAGGCCCTTCGGTGATCCCCTGAAGCTGAAGGGGCTGAAGCAGCGGCTGTGGCGCGATCCCGTGCCGCCGCGCAAGCTCAACCCCGCCATCCCGCCGTGGTTTCAGGAGATTGTGCTGCGCTGCCTTGAGGTGAAGGCTGGGCGGCGCTACCCCACCGCGGCGCAGCTTGCGCATGATCTCCGGCATCCCGATCAGGTCGTGCTCACCCAGCGCGCCGCGAAGATGGAGAAGGACGGGTTCTTCGCCGTCCTGAAGCGCAAGGGCGAGCCGCCGATGGGCCTGATCGACAGCCCGCCGCCGCATGGGGCGGAGGTGTCGGATGCACCCATCGTCACCGTTGCGGTGAACCTTGATGACATGACGCCGGCACTGGCCGACAAGCTGCGGCGTACGGCGTTGCGCATTCTTGAACGCTCGCCTGATGCGCGCCTTTCCGTACTCAATGTCCTGAAGCTCAACCGCATCGCCTTGGACCAGACGCTGGACGAGGATGGCAACAACAAGCATGTGCAGCGCCTCGTCGATCTCAAGGACTGGGCGCGGCCGATGAGCCTGGCGCAGGGCCGCATCACCTTCCATGTGCTGGAAGCCATCGACCCCGCCGACACGATCCTTGACTATGCCCGCGTCAACAACGTCGATCATCTGATCATGGGTGCCCGCGCCAACTCCACCATGCGCAAGCTGCTGGGCAGCGTGTCGGGCAAGGTGGCGGCGGAAGCGCCATGCAGTGTGACGGTGGTGAGGAACCGCGAGGCGGAGCAGGCGGAATAGGCTGGCGCGCCCCGGCCTTCGGTTTCCCAAATGAAAAAGGACCGGATCGCTCCGGTCCTTCGGCTGAGATCACGGGTGTGATCCGCTCAGGTTACTCGGCGGTCTTCTCGGCTGCGAGGCCGGCAGAGCGCTGCTTCTCGGCGATACGGGCAGACTTGCCGGTGCGGCCGCGCAGGTAATAGAGCTTGGCGCGGCGGACAGCGCCACGGCGCACCACCTTGATCGAGTCGATCATCGGCGAGTAGATCGGGAACACGCGCTCCACGCCTTCGCCATAGGACATCTTGCGGACGGTGAAGTTCTCGTTCAGGCCGCCGCCGGACCGGGCGATGCACACGCCTTCATAGGCCTGCACGCGCGAACGCTCGCCTTCCTTGACCTTCACGTTGACGATAACCGTGTCGCCCGGGCCGAATTCCGGCACGGCGCGCTGGGCGGCCACAACTGCAGCCTGCTCTTTTTCGAGCTGAGCGATGATATCCATTGACTGTCTTCCTTAAAGGGATGGGGGCGTATACCCTCAACCCGGTTCAAAATCAAATCTTTCCCGACTCATGGATGCGCCATAAATCGGGCCGTCTGGCCTTGGTCAGGGCTTCCCGCCGCTCCTGCTTCCACCGGGCAATCGCCTTATGGTCGCCGGAGAGCAAAACCCCCGGAATTTCAGCACCTTCCCAGATGTTGGGCTTGGTGTAGTGCGGGTGCTCCAGAAGGCCGTCCTCGAAGCTTTCTTCCTCGCCCGAAGCCTGCTTTCCCATGACGCCGGGCAAGAGCCTCACCACCGCGTCGAGCAGCACGAGGGCTGCCGGTTCGCCGCCGGACAGGATGTAATCCCCGATCGACACCTCCGTGAGGCCGCGCCGCTCGATCACCCGCTCGTCCACGCCCTCGAAACGGCCGCACACGATCAGGCAGCCCGGGCCCGCCGCCAGTTCCCGCACCAGCCCTTGTGTGAGGGGCCGGCCGCGCGGGCTCATCAGCAATCTCGGACCCGCATGCGGGGCGGCGTCGATGGCCGCCGCCAGCACATCGGGCTTCAGCACCATGCCAGCCCCGCCGCCCGCCGGGTGGTCGTCCACTGTCCGGTGCCGGTCGGTGGCGACGGCGCGGATGTCGCGGGCCTCCAGAGACCAGATGCCCTGTTCCAGCGCGCGCCCCGCCAGCGAGTGGCCGAGCGAACCGGGGAACATCTCCGGGAACAGCGTCAGGATGGTGGCGTGGAAGCTCAACGCTCCTCGTCCTCCCGTTTCGCGTCGGCATCGAGGTAGCCCTCGGGCAGGTCGACCACGACCTTCTCCCCGTCCGCTTCCAGCACATAGCCATCAGCAAAGGGGATGAGCACCGTATCCTTGCGGCCTTCGACCCTCACATCGATCAGGTCACCCGCGCCGTAGTCCACCACATCGGTGACCTCGCCCAGGCGCTGGCCGGTGCTGAGGTGAACGGGAAGCCCGATAAGGTCATGGATATAGACCTCGTCTGCCTCCGGTTCCGGAAGCCTGTCCCGCGGCACGAAAAGCTCCGTGCCCCTCAGGGCCTCAGCGGCGTTGCGGTCCGTCACGCCTTTCAGGATGGCCAGAAAGCCATCTTTCTGCGGGCGGATCTTCACCACCTCGAATGTCTGCCCCTTCGCCGTTTCGAGCGGTGAATAGGAGACGAGCGCCTGCGGATCGGCGGTGAAGCTCTTCAGCTTCACCTCGCCCCGGATGCCATGCGCACCGGTGATGGCGCCGACGAGAACCATGTCGCGCGGCGCCATGGCGCGTCAGCCTCAGCCGTTGGCGGCGGCCGCGGCGGCCGCAGCCTTTTCACGCTCCTGGCGCTTCTTGCCGGGGAGAGCCTTCTGCGGATTGCTGCGGGCTTCGCGCTTGGCAAGCCCGGCCTTGTCGAGGAAGCGCAGCACGCGGTCTGTGGCCTGCGCGCCCTTCTTGAGCCAGGCCGCAGCCTTCTCGGTGTCGAGCTTCACGCGGTTGGCGTCGTCCTTCGCCAGCATCGGGTTGAAGGCGCCGACCACGTCGATGAACTTGCCGTCGCGCGGAGCGGCGGCGTCAGCGATCACGATGTGGTAGTAGGGGCGCTTCTTGGTGCCAGCGCGGGCAAGTCTCATCTTCACGGCCATGGGGTGTCTCCTTTTAGATCCGTATACTGATTAAGTCACTTCTTCTTGCCGAAACCCGGCAAACCCTTGAAGGGCGATCCGCCGCCCAGCCCCGGCAAGCCGCCAAGGCCCGGAAGCTTGCCGCCGCCGAGGCCGGGAAGCCCCGGCATCTGCGGCAGCGAACCGCCCTTCATCATCTCTTTCATGTCTTCCGGTAGTGCGTTGGGATCGAGATTGGCGAGTTCCGCCTGCATGCGTTCCAGCTCGGCCGCGTCCGGCGCGCTCTTGCCGCCAAACATCTTGCCGAACATGCCCTTGCCCTGGCCCATCTGCTTCATCATGCCGGCCA
>CAYMQH010000120.1:2757-7907 GCA_964392525.1 uncultured Aestuariivirga sp. | reverse complement strand
GCCGTTCGCTCGCTACAGCGCTCCCTAAGGGCGCGCTTCGCGAACGGCTTCACCATCAGGACCTACACCACGCGCAGGGACACGACCCGCAAAGACCCGCCTTCCCAAAGTTTCAAGGGCTACACCTCAGGCCATAAGTGCCGCATCAGGCCGAGCCATCCAGCGCGAGATCCGCCGCTGCTCGCCCGTCGGCCGCATAAAGAACGGCCACCGGATGAAGCGATGCTACCTTGCTGGTCGCTAGGGCGTCGCCATCAACCCGGTTCTCGCCGTCACCGGCTACGACTTCGGCTGATCTTCAACTGACTGAGGTTGCTTCTGCACATGATTGACAGCGTGATTTTGCACTGTCCACACGCCAACGGCAGGCTACAGTTCGATTGAAATCGATTGTACACAGAGGACTGTGTACTTCGGCCGGAATCAAGCCATCATGCTGATACCTGAAGGAGTTAAACCCAACACAATCAGCACCTGACGCTTGCAACATCTTGGCAAGGTGGCATATCATCATAACGCAATGGGTCAGAGTCTATCTTCGGCTACGTGCCCCTTATTTCAGATTATCTGACGATCGCCATGGATTATTGCGGAAGTTGAATTGGTCAACATGACTATGGAATCCTCTTTTCGTACAGAAGTTCTCTGCATTATTGGACTGGGCTATGTCGGATTGCCTTTGACCGTGGCGTTCGCACAGGCCGGCTACGACACGATCGGGTTCGATCTCAACCAGCGCCGAGTTAACGAACTGCGCGCCGGCCACGACCGGACGAATGAGGTCGACGATGTGGACGTCGCATCATCAAAGGCTTATTTCACTTCGTGTCCCGATGAGATTGCGCGCGCAACAGCCTATATTATTGCCGTTCCAACCCCGGTGGATTCGGCCAACGTTCCGGATATGTCGGCGGTACTGGGGGCCTGCCGAACGATTGGGCCTCATCTTGGCCATGGCGACCTGGTCGTTCTGGAGTCGACGGTTTTTCCGGGCGTGACAGAGGATATTTGCGGTCCGGAGCTTGAGCGTATGTCTGGCTTGAAGGCCGGCCGGGACTTCAAGCTCGGCTATTCACCCGAACGGATTAATCCAGGCGACAAGCAGCATACGCTTAAGACAATTGTAAAAGTGGTCTCTGGACAGGACGAGCATTCGACCGACCGGGTTCAGGCAATCTACAACAGCGTCGTCGAGGCCGGCACGCACAGGGCGTCTTCGATCAAGGTCGCAGAGGCGTCAAAGGTCATCGAAAACATTCAGCGTGACATCAATATTGCCTTGATGAATGATCTCGCAATGTTGTTTGACCGTCTCGGCATCCCGACCGAGGATGTGTTGCGCGCATCTGGGTCGAAGTGGAACTTCCTGCCATTTCGCCCAGGTCTTGTTGGGGGCCATTGTATCGGCGTCGATCCCTATTATCTCATTCACCGTGCGGCACAGGTCGGTTATCATGAACAGATGATCGGTGCCGGGCGCCGCGTGAATGACAGCGTTGCGCGATACATCGCTCAACGGATTCTTGTGCTCTTGTTGAATCGCTCGCGGTCTGCTGGTGCGAGAACGCATCGCATTGCGATCCTGGGGGTGACGTTCAAGGAAAACGTACCTGATATCCGCAACAGCAAGGTTGCAAACCTGATCGCGGAACTGGAAGGTTTCGGGTTTCAAGTTACGGCCCACGATCCCCATGCCGACGCTGGCGAATTGCACGAAGAATACGGAATTGCCCTGAGGCCTCTGGAGGAGGCGCGCAGCGCTGACTGTGTGGTTTTGGCTGTGCCACACAGGCAATATCTTCAGAATGACGCCGAAGCTGTGGCCGGGCTAGTACAGCCTGAGACGCTGGTCGTTGACATACGGTCTAGCCTTTGGGATTGCCGGAGCACGATGAAGAACCTTTCAGATGAAAACTATTGGGCGCTCTGAATGGAATGAAATGATGCTTCAATCACTGAGCAAACGGCCGATTCTTGTGACCGGAACCGCAGGTTTTATTGGATTTCATCTGGCCAAGCGGCTGCTGGAGGACGGGAACCACGTGACAGGGTTCGACAACGTCAACGACTATTATGACGTCTCCCTGAAGGAAGACCGGCTAAAGATACTCGAGGCATTTGAAGGCTATCGCACCGTGCGTGCAGACTTGTCCGACCGACGGGCGGTCGAGTGTGTTTTTGAAGACGACAAGCCAGAATACGTGATCAATCTTGCCGCGCAGGCCGGGGTGCGTCACTCCTTGAAGGCACCGCATGATTACGTGAACTCCAACATCGTAGGATTTCTAAATATTCTTGAAGGCTGCCGGCATGGAAATGTGGCGCATCTGCTTTATGCCTCGTCCAGTTCCGTCTACGGTGGGAACGAGAAATTGCCGTTCGGTGTCTCCGACAATGTAGATCATCCAAAAAGTCTGTACGCTGCCTCCAAGAAGACAAACGAACTGATGGCTCACGCCTATAGTTCTCTTTACGGCATTCCTACCAGCGGCCTGAGATTTTTCACGGTTTATGGGCCGTGGGGCCGGCCCGACATGGCGATGTTCCTCTTCCTGAGAGCCATGAAGAAGGGGCAGCCTATTGATGTCTTCAATAACGGACATATGATCCGGGATTTTACGTTCGTTGACGATATTGTCGAAAGCATCGCTCGGCTGATCCCAAAGCCTGCGCAGCCTGATTGTGATTTTGACGCAATGAACCCAGATCCTGCAAGCAGCTGGGCTCCTTACCGAGTCTACAATATCGGTAACTCCCGAAAGGAAGACCTGCTGGACGTCATTCGGCTCCTTGAGAACCATGCAAGCGTCAAGGCTGAGCTCAACCTGCTCCCGATGCAACCGGGCGATGTTGCGGCCACATGGGCGGATACGTCCGCACTTGAACGTGTAACCGGCTTCACGCCCAACACTCCAATTGCAGATGGCATTGGCGCCTTTGTCCGATGGTATGAAGCATATTATGAACAGGCGCGCTCATGACACTTTTGAAGCTGACTGCTGCGCAGGCATTGGAGAATCGTAAACTTCGCCGCTCCGGCTGGGGCTCGCGCAACGAGACCAACCGTGTGGAGCCAGTTGCGCTTCCATATTTCGACGTGCCGTTTCGGTTTGTGCCCGGCGAACCGATTTTTACCATCGGTTCCTGTTTCGCCCGCAACGTCGAGACTGCACTGCGTGAAAGGGGCTTTCGGGTTCCGGCACGGCAGATGTTCGAGCGCGACGAGTTTCGAGAACTGAATCCCGCCGTCATGAATAACTTCGGGGTTGCCTCTATCGCTAATGAATTTGCCTGGGCGCTGGACCCTCAAGTGGAGTTTGACTTCGATCGCAACATTGTGGAAGCAGGTGCTGATCGCTGGGTCGATCTTCATATAATTACGTCTGAAAAGCCCCGTCCGCGCGAGGAAGTTGTTGCCCGGCGTTTGGCGATCACGGAAGTAACGCGGTCGGTGCGAGATTGCCGCGTGGTCATCATGACTCTCGGCCTCGTCGAGGTATGGTTCGACTGCGAACAGGGCATTTACTTGAATGCCGCCCCCAATGCTCGGGTCCTGGCGCGCTGGCCGGAACGGTTTGAACTGCATGTACTGGATTTCCCCCAGACACTTGCGTTCATGGAGCGCTCCATTGGGCTGCTCAGGACCTTCTGCCGATCAGACCAGCAGATAATCCTGACCGTGTCGCCTGTCCCACTGACCAATACGCTTCGTACCGACGACGTGATGGTGGCGAATAGCTATTCGAAGTCATGCCTTCGAACTGTTGCCGAGCACATTTGTCTTAAGTACGACAATGTAACTTATTTCCCCAGCTATGAATCCGTCATGTTGTCAGACCGGAAGATTGCATGGGCTGATGATTTGGTTCATGTCACACCTGAAATCGTCAGGACGAATGTTAGCCGCATGGTGAACGCCTTTGTACCCGGCATCGCGGAATACGACATCCTCGAGTCGGCCGCCGCGAAGGGCGAATTGCTGGAACTTGAAAATGAGGCCGTAAAGGCTTCCGAGGCCAGCCGAGATGTGGCGACGGCCTTTTTTCAGCGTTTCTCCGATTATGGCCGTAAGTCCCCGCGCCTGGCGATGTCTGCGGCCCGGCATTACCTGCGCATGGGTGATGTGCACAGCGCACGCCAGCAAATGGAGTATTTGCCGCTATCAGAAGTGTCTTATGACCGCAGCGTGATCGAAGGGCAGCTTGCACATGCAGAAGGCCGTCACGC
The DNA here is from genome assembly GCA_964392525.1 of uncultured Aestuariivirga sp. Lineage (GTDB taxonomy): Bacteria > Pseudomonadota > Alphaproteobacteria > Rhizobiales > Aestuariivirgaceae > Aestuariivirga. The sequence goes on along the minus strand of CAYMQH010000120.1, from coordinate 3,680 downwards.
TCATGCAGTCAGCCTGCTGGCACCCTGGCTGACAAAAAATACAAAGCATTCGCTGCAGTACTGGACGACACTAATTCGCAGTTCCGCAGCGATTGGAGATGTAAACGCTGCGCGCTCTTATATGATGGATTGGTCCAAGGCGGCTCCCAAGCGCCGCATCACGGCCCTCGGCACGTTTGCCGCGGCGGTAACGCGCTCGGAGCCGGAGGCTGCCGTTGACGCTTACCGGACTGTTCTCGCCGAGACGATTAATCCGCCTTGGTCCCAGCAGATCGGATTGATCGAAGCTCTGACCAACGCAGGCAGAACAGCCGAAGCCACAGCTGAATTGAAGAAACTTAAGCCTGCCTCTCATTCGGAGCAGGTTGCCTATGACCTCCTGGCAGGTGTGCTCGGCGCTGTCGCATCGTAAGGTGAGTATTCGGATGGCAACTCCACCGGCGCAGTTCGAAGACCTGTCGGCCAGTGACGCGGATGATGCGCTGCTGCAACATCCTCCGGAGCGGCCCGCTGACCGGCTGCAGGCGGTGCGCCGGCTTCTCACGGCCGGTCGGTTTGCCGATGCCGAGGCGATGTTGCCCGCACCTGCAGAACGCGGCCTCACCGGGTGGCGTCTGGCGCTCCGGATACATGTGGCGCGCTCGGGGTTGGACAGCGCCATCGCCTGGCTGGCCGGGCAGCCCGGCGCGCTTCGCGCCGATCCAGGCCTTGCCGATCTGCTGCTCAATGCCCTTGCCAATCTGCGGCCAAGCAGCATGGAGCCGGACGCCGCCGCCATGGCGCTGGGCCAGACCGAGCGGTTGATGGCCCTCGAACTGACCGAGGAACAGCAAGCCCGCGCCGCCGCCATGGCAACTGGCTTTGCGCTGGCCAGTGACGCGGATGATGCGCTGCTGCAACATCCTCCGGAGCGGCCCGCTGAC
>CAYMQH010000120.1:0-2657 GCA_964392525.1 uncultured Aestuariivirga sp. | reverse complement strand
GAACTGACCGAGGAACAGCAAGCCCGCGCCGCCGCCATGGCAACTGGCTTTGCGCGTGAAGTCAATTGGGAAGATCTTCTTCAATCATCCCCGTTGTGCAATGTTCGCCTTTCAACCGCAATCGAGCGGGCAGCGGCGGCCTCCGGAGCTGAGGTTGAAATGCTGATGAGCCGCCTCGCGGCCACCGGCGCAGATCCAGATCATATCGCGGTAGTTAAACTCCTTTATGAATTCCGGCATGGTTTACGTGGCGCTGAGGAAAGGCTGAGTGCGGCAGCAGCTTGGTCAGCTCTTCGGCTGATTGTCTTCGAGAACAGCCTTGATGCATTGATCTGGCTCGATCTTGAGAAGTTCTCAAGCTGTATCCCGGAAAATTCCGATGCAGCGAACTTTCTGAAATTATTCACAAATGAGTGCCCATGGCTTCCTCCTGCGGGAACGTTCGCCGATCAGGACGCGCTAATACTGCTAAGTTGTCGGGCAGCCGTGGTTGACTTTGACAATAGGGCAGACCAACGGAAAGTAGCGTCGGCGCTCGCATGGATGCTGGTGACGTTGCCGATCGGCTCTGTCCGGAACCTGCTGCCCGCAATTGATCTGGCATCATGGCCGGCCAAAATCCGCCAACAATTGGCGCTGCGCTTGGCCAAGAATCCTCGCATAGACGCCCAGCTCATGCCGGACATTATTGGGCAACTGGCAAAGGGCGACAGGACGTTTTCCGCTCAGGCGGTGCGTCATAGCCTCAAACACTATGTGGGCATATCCAGCAATACAACGCATCTGGCTGCATTCAGGAAGACTTTTCCTTGGCTTGATGTCGTCTGGCGGCACAGTTTCACGGCAGTCCAGCTGCGCGCTGAAGATGCTGCAGTCTCGCGCCTTATAACAGAGATGAAGGGTGCCCGCCCCGAACTGGTCGGTGATGACCGCATCGCGTGGGAAGCGCGGGCACTGATAATGGCCGGGCGACCGAAAGAAGCGCTGGATTTGCTTGAACCAAATGGCGCGCCGCCTTCGAGCACCGCATTAGCGGTTATCTGGGCCGAGGCGGTTCTTGAAATCGGTGACGTTCAGCGAATCCGATCCGCAGCCAAAGTCGGAATGTCCTGTGGACAAGCTTGGACGAGAATGACGGCGATATCAAAGGCATTGGATCGTCTGGGCCTGACCGAAGACAGCCCTTTTGCACCCAAGATCATACCCGATGATATCTTTAACTTCCTGCTGCACCGGGCCCCACCGCCATATAGTCCAGCTCCCTTGGCGGACATACTCGTGGTGACAGCCGGACTAGGACCAGGTGGTGCCGAACGGCAGACCGTAGCAACAGTCAACGCACTCGACGGGCATGACGGACGCAAGATGGTTTTGGCGGTTCAAAACCTAGACCGTGTCAATCGGCGTGATTTCTTTCTTCCTGACTTGCAGCGCCAGCACCGAGAAGTCGTTCGGCTGGATCACATGAAAAAGGCACTCAGCCTGGATCAATTCTCGCAGGATGTACTTACACTGATGCCGTCAGGTCTGAAAATGTTTGCTGAAGGCCTGTGTCATCTCATTGATGCACGCCGACCTTGCCTCATTCACGCATGGCAGGACACGACGAACATCGCCGCCGCAACCGCCGCGCTGCTAATGGGATGCCCTGGGGTGGTTCTCTCCTGTCGAAGCACGCGCCCAACCGCACGCAAGCGTGCCCGATCCTATCTTAAGCCGGCCTATCGGGCGCTGTTCGATCACCCGCGATTCAAAATGCTGAATAACTCCAAGGCCGGCGCCGAGGACTATTCCGAGTGGATGGGGGTCGACCCCAGTAGGATCGGCGTGATCGAGAACGGTTTCGATCTTAGGGCATTGAAGGAGCGGGCCGAAAAGATCGATCGCGCCAATCTCCGGCGCGAGTGGAACATTCCAGACGGCGCACGTATCATGGGCGGCGTGATGCGGTTGAGCGAGGAAAAGCGACCTCATCTATTTGTCGAAACCGCTATGGAGTTATGCCGGAAAGATTCACGATTTTTCGCTGTTCTGGCAGGGAACGGCCCAATGGCGGACGAATTGGCGCGCGCTATTGCAGAGGCTGGCTTGCATCACAGGATCAAACTGCTGGGTCATGTCAACCCGATAGAACCGACAATGGCGGCTTTCGATCTTCTGTTCCTGTCTTCCTGCACCGAAGGACTGCCGAATGTCATCATCGAGGCGCAAGCTCTGGGCGTTCCGGTTGCGGCAATGGATGTCGGCGGGGTAAAGGAAGCAATTGCACCGGCACCTGCCGGTATACTGCTTGTCGAAGGACCCGCGCCTCAAGTGGCTGAAGTCATCTGGTCGGCGTTATCCGATCCAGATTGGATCGCGCAGGCAAGCCCAAAGGCTGCACAATTCGTGGTGGATAGCTTCTCAAGTGAAGTGATGGCAAAAAAGACCCTTGACGTATACAGGTCTCTGGCGAGCCTCTGACTCGAGACAATACCAAACCTGTGGTCCACTCCCGGGCTACAAATATGTTTCCCGGAATAGACCCAATCACTGGGTTCACTCGCGACCCCGATATCTCGTCATGCAGGGTTCCGCAACCCATGCTGAAAGGAACTGTAATTGGTGTGAGCCCCGCAAACTGATCCAAAAGTGAGTAGAGTCCGACGGCCTCAAGA
>CAYMQH010000119.1:0-8099 GCA_964392525.1 uncultured Aestuariivirga sp. | reverse complement strand
TGACCTCGTGACCTTATGGTGTCGGATTTGTAAGCATAGGTCAAAATGTCTTCGCGAATGCTAGGACAGAACTTCAGGGTTGGTGGCTCGCACTGGCGGACTGCAGCAGGATTTTTCTGGCCGCGATGCAGCGACGATCAGTACTGCCTTTCTGCCGCTCGTCCGCACATGCGCCTGAGCGCTCCGACATAGCGCTGCATCGATGCCCGCGCCGTTGCATTCTCTGGATAAGCCGCTGTCAGTGTGAGACCGCGTCGCGTGCGGAAGAACCAGAGCGCCACTTGCGCCGCCATGCCCTGATTGATGTAGACGCGACCGCCGGACCGATGCCAGGCACCTGATATATGCGGGCCAAGCGGTGGAAGGTTTGTGTCAATATAGGAGAGCATTATACCACCCGTGGCGACAGGCCGAATCTCCTGCAGTCCCGCAGCCAGTTCGAGGACGAGTTCAATCGGTACTCTGGCCATGGTCAGGCGTGCATCGAAGACCTGCTGTGCGATAACGGCGAGTTCAGGAAACGTCCGTTCCCCCACCCTGAAGTCGATCGGCAAGACTCCCATGCACCAACCTGCCGTCCTAAACGCCTCAGGCGATCTCCGCGTCGTCGTTGGAGTCACCACACTGTAGCGCTCAATGCCCGCCAGTTCATGATCGGTCAGCGCTGCACAGGCCAACAGACCGCCGATCGCCCGCGCACCGGAAGCGTGGCAGGCGGCCTCAAAGGCCGCCGCACCGGGCTCATCAAGGATGTCGACGTTCAAGTACTCGGCAGGGCAGCGATCCTCCAGTACGCCCAGCGGCAGCGGGAATGGCGGCATACGCCCACGGTTTCGGAAGAGGAACGCAACCCACTCCGACACATCGGAATCGGCCAGCGTCATCGCGGCCGCCCGCTGGTGCTGGCCGGTGCAATAGTCCAGATAACGCCCAGGTGATGCCAGCTGCGCAGGAGCCTCGCCGTCAAGCACGGCGTGATAGGCTGAGTGAATCTCCTCCATCAGAAACGCGATGACCGTTGAATCGGCATGCAGGTGATCGATGCTTGCAAAACAGGTGAACCCGCCTGCACGCTGCAGGATACCAAAGCGAAAGCAATCCCATGCGAACGGTGCAGGTGTCGCCATGACATGCTGTTGCCAGCCCTCGGCGTTCACCTCACCGACTGCAACTGGTTCCAACTGGATTGCCTCCGGGTTGGCGAGCACATGCCTCAGGATTTTGCCATCCCTCTCTTCGAACCAACTGTGATAAGTATCGTGCCTGCGCAGGTGGGCGCTCATCACATGGCTCATCGCCCTGAGATCACATCGGCCGACTTCCTCCCATACGACGATGAGCAACCGCGCCATCGCTTCTCCGCGCTCGGAGCACGCACGGAAGGCGCGCAGATGCTGCTCCTGCTCATAGCTCGGAGGCAAGGGGGAGTGTGGCGCGCTGTGTGCAGCTTTCATCGATGCCACCGATGGACGCCACAGTGTCAACGCCGCCGGAGAGCCTGACCAATCTTTCAGCGGACGTAGATCAGCCACTGGCAGTCTCTCCGGGTAACACGGCATCGCGCAGCGCAGCACTCAACGTTTCAGCGACAGCGCGTACAGTCGTAACGTCGGCGGCGCTGAGCCGGATGCCAGTGTCGGTCTCAAGCGCCGTCAACAGTTGCAGAGTGCCGAGCGAGTCGAGCCCATATTCGAACAACGGCCGGTCGGGACTGACGTTACGCCGCAGGATGACGCTGAGCTGTTCGATCACCACCCGCCGCAAAACCGTCGGCCACTCTTCGGGCTGTGTGCGCTGGAGTTCTGCAAGCAATTGGTGCGCCGATCCACCAGGCACCGCCTGCGCATGCGACAGACCGGCGACGAATGGGCTGCGCGCGGCAAGGGCCGACAGCCATGGCGCGCCATCAAGATGGGTGTATGCGGCATAGCATCGGTCATAACGGAGCAGCGCCTCAAAGGCATAGGCACCGTCACGCGGCTCGATCATCCGCGCATCGCCGCGCGCCGCGAGATGTGCGCCCGCGCCGATGTCGGCCCAAGCGGCCCATGCGATGGCGGATGAAGGCAAACCCTGGGAGCGCCGCCATTGGGTGAACGCATCAAGCCAGCTGTTTGCCGCTGCGTAGGAGGTCTGCCCGGGCGACCCCAGGAGCGCCGCGATCGATGAGAAACTGCAGAACCAGTCGAGCGGTTCGTGCCGAGTCGCCTCGTGGAGATGCCAGGCGCCCTCGACTTTCGGTGCCCAGTTCCGGCGCAATCTCTCTTCGGTGACGGAGGGAAGAATGCCGTCGTCGATCACAGCCGCTCCATGCAGCACACCGCGCAAGGCAAGCCCCGTTCCCGTGGCCGCTTCGACGAGGCTTCGGGCCGTCGCTGGATGCGCGATGTCCCCGCCGATCACCGCGACCTCAGTTCCCCGCGCGCGCATCGCTTCCAGCGCGCGCGCCGCTACCGCGCTCGGCGCAGATCGCGCATTGAGGATCAGGCGGCCGCAGCCTGCAAAGGACATCGTATCGGCAAGGTATAAGCCCAACCCCCCCAGCCCTCCGGTAATGATGTATGCGCCATCACGCCGGAATGGCGTTGTCCGATCGGCAGGAACCGGCAATTGGTAGTCACCAGCTTGCGGAATGGTGAGCACGAGCTTGCCGGTATGCCCGGCGCCGCTGACGATGCGGACGGCGGACACTGCATCGTCAAGCGGATGAATGGCAATATCCGGCAATCCAATCCGGCCGTCGCCCGCCAGTTCCATCACACGCGACAACAGCTTCTGAAGCCGTGCTGGAGCGGTGCTGCACATCAACGCCAGGTCCACCGCAAAGAATGAAAGGTTCCGCTTGAACGGCGACAAGCCAAGCCAGGTATTGCCGTAGATGTCCTTCTTGCCGATCTCGATGAAGCGCCCGCCCGGTGCGAGCAGTTCAAGTCCCGCACGCTGCAAGGTGCCGGTAAGCGAGTTCAGCACGATGTCCACGCCGTAACCTGCTGTGTCCTGACGGACCTGCTCTGCGAAGGCGGGTGTACGAGAATCGTAGACGTGGCTGATACCGCTGGCACGCAGCAGTTCCCGCCGCGCTTCTGAACCTGCCGTGGCGAAGATCTCGGCCCCCGCAGCGCGCGCAATGGCCACGGCCGCCTGCCCGACGCCGCCCGTTGCGGAATGAATGAGCACCTTATCGCCTGGGCTGATCCGCGCCAGCTCTTCAAGGCCATACCACGCCGTGGCGGCAGTGGTAAGCATGGCCGCAGCCTCTATGTTGGTAAGTGTGCCTGTAATCGGAACGATCAGGCGTGCATCGCATGTGAGATAATTGCCCCAGGCGCCTCCGGCGCAGAGGCCGGCAACACGGTCACCCACGCGAACACTCGAGACACCTTCACCGACGGCTGTGACGATGCCTGCAAAGTCGAGCCCGAGCCCTTGGACGCGGCCATCGAAGGATGGGTAGCGGCCAAGCGAAACGAGTACGTCGGCGAAATTCACGCTGCTGGCGTGCACAGCCACCTCGACCTCGCCTGCAGCTGGCGGGCGGCGTTCAAAAGCCACCAGTTCCAGGCTCTGCAAGTCGCCGGGCGAGCGGATTTCCATGCGAAGACCGTCGCGGGCCACGTCACGCTGTACGAAGTGGCGATCGGCATGGCCAAGTGGGCTGCGCTGCAGCCGTGCGGCGTATGCGCTCGCACCACGCAGCGCCGTTTCATCTTCCATGGAGCCACTCAGCAACTGACGCAGAAACAGGGCGGTATCGGCCTGCGGATCCACATCGATCTGGGTCGGGTGGAGTGCGGGGAACTCAGCCCCAAGGGCCCGCAGCCAGCCGCGCACGCCGCCATGAGCAAGATGGACGTGATCATCCGGCAGAACGCGCTGGGCTAGGCATGTGACGACGAACAATCGTGGACGCCGTTCGCCCTCCGTCAGCACCTTGGCAAGCTGCACCATGCTGCTGATATGCGCTCGCGCCACCTCGGCGGTGGCGGGCTCAGCGCCACGCGGCAGGAACACCACCACGGTTGCAGGCCGCTCATGTTGGAGTTCATCCTTCAGTTGGTCGCACCAGGCATCTGCATACCCGGCCCCGACGCTGCTGATGACGCGTGTCAGGAAGCCCTGCTCTCGAAGGCCCGTTTCCACGTCCAAGGCCAAGCAATGTCCTTGATCATCTGCATCAAGAAGCATCCAGGCACCATCGGCAGGCTTGGCCTTGGCCGAGGGGATGTTCCATGTGTCCCACGTGATGTTAAGCAAGCGCGAATTGCAAGCTGAGGCGTCAGCACTCAGTCCTGCAGCGCCACTGCCCATGACCAATCCATGAACACCAAGCAGTACACGCCCCTCAGAATCGAGAAGATCGATGTCCACTTCCGCATGGAGAGCATCCGCCGACACAAAACGCGTAAGACAGTGTGCCGCTTCAGCCCCGTTGTGGTACAGTTCAAGACGCCGGACCGAGAGCGGTAGCAGCATGCGTCCGTCCGTCTCCTGCGTGACTTGGGTAAATGCGCCAACCGACTGGAAGCACGCATCCAGCACCACGGGATGAACGATGTAGTTACTCGCGTCGTGGCGAAGGGCTGACGGCAGGCGAAGGTCCGACAGGATGGACGCCCCGTCATCAGACAGGGCGATGCTGGGTGACAGTGCTCGGAAGTACGGCCCGAACTGGATGCCCCTTGCGCTGAACCACTGCCATAAATCATCTGCGGCAACGGCATTTGCATGCGCAACGCGCAGTGCAGCCAGATCGTAAGCTGCTGGCGGATCTGTCAGCGCAGCCATGACAAGCTGGGCACTGGCATGGACCTGTGCTTCACTGACGGACTGACTCTCAAGCCTGAAATGCAGTTCACCCGGGCGGTCCTGCACAGCCGTGCCGGCGACTGGCGTGGAGGGTTCCAACCTGAGCGCCTTCTCGAACGTCATCGATTGTAATGCGACTTGCGATGTACCAAGAGCCGTGCGTGCGGCGGCGAGCGCCATTTCGCAGAAGCCAGCGCCAGGAAAAAGAGCCACGCCATTCACTTGGTGATCGGCGAGCCATGGATGGGCGTTAAGGCCAAGCTCGGCTGCCCAGATGTGACGCTCAGGCTCCTCATGGAGGGCGCGGTGCACGTTCAGAAGAGGATGCGTTGACGCGACATGATGCGCTCCTGATGCGCCAGTGGCAGGCGCGAGGAACAATGGATAGTGCGTCCAGGACGACAACGGTACGTCGAGGAGAGGACCATCCGGATATACGGCCTCGAAATCGATTGCTGCACCGCTGGCATAAATGGCGCCAACCACATCGAGCAATCCGTTCGGCATGGGCTCGCCACGCATCATCGTCGGTAGGGCACGGGCGCTGAGATCCATCGCGGCGGCATTCTGGAGCACGGCGCGGGTCACGATCGGATGGGGCGAGATCTCGACGAATACGCGGTGGCCATCTTCGAGTGCCGCCTGCACGGCCGGACGGAAGCGAACCGTGTGCCGGAGGTTGTCAATCCAGTACGCGCAATCACAAACAGGCGTTTCGCGCGGATCAACGAGAGCGGTGGAGTAAATCGGCGTATGTGCCGGCAGCGCCGTCACACCCGCGAGGCACTCGGCAAGCTGACCGAGTATGGGCTCGACCTGAAATGTGTGCGAGGCAACATCGACCGCCACCTCGCGAGCGAACAGTCCGTCCGCCTGCCACGCGGCAATAAGGCGCTTCACGGAATCAGCCGAACCGCCGATGACCGTTGATGAAGGGGCAGCAAGAACCGCGACCTCCACATCATCGATCTGGCGGCGTGCCAGTTCTTCTCGGAGTGCCGCCGGTGCCAATTCGACAACCGCCATGGCGCCGAGGCCGGCGATCTGGCGGCACAACGTGGCACGATGGCAGATCACCCGCACACCGTCTTCAAGCGAGAGTGCGCCAGCCACGACCGCTGCCGAAACCTCACCCATGGAATGGCCGATCACCGCCGAGGGCACCACGCCGCGGGCCTCCAGCGACCTGGCCAATGCAACCTGCATCGCGAAGATCGCTGGCTGGATCCGGTCGATACCGGTGAGTATTCCGGGCTGACGCAGGGCTTCCGTCACCGAAAAGCCGCCAACCGCCTGGATCAATGGCTCGATCTCTGCAACGGCGCATGCGAAGACCGCGTCGGTGTCAAGCAACTCCACACCCATGGAGTCCCACTGCGAACCCTGGCCGGAGAAAACGAAGACGGGTCCGCGGCCTTCATGATCGGCCACTTCCGCATCGACAGACGCATCAGCGGCGAAGCTGCCCAACTGCTCGGCAAGATCCTCCATCGTTGCGGCAACAAGGGCATGCCGGACTGAGCGGTGACCTCGCCGGCGAGCCAGAGTGCGCGCTACGTCGCTGGGCCGCAAGCTGCCGGCGGTCGCGTCAAGCCAGGACTTGATCCGCCCCGCCGTTTGACGAAGCGCCTGCGGCGAGCTGGCGGAAAGCAAAAACAGCTGCGGAAATTCCTGCCCGCCTGGGCTTACGGGAGCAAGGGTAAATGCTGGTGCCTGAGGAGCTTGTTCGAGCACGACATGGGCATTCGTGCCAGACATGCCATAGGATGAGACAGCCGCACGGCGAAGTCCATCCGCGCCGACGGAGGGCCAAGGCACAGTATCTGTCGGGACGAACAGCCGGGTTTCAATTTTCTGAAGATGGGCAGGAAGCTGCTCGAAGTGCAGTGAACGCGGCACCGCGCCATGCATCAGCGCGAGTGTCGCCTTGATCAGGCCAAGCACGCCCGCCGCCGACTCAGCATGGCCGAGGTTACTCTTGAGCGACCCGAGGGCGCAGGGCGCAGTCCGCCCGTAGAGGGCCGAGACGCTGTTGAACTCTTCGGTATCACCGATGGGCGTGCCTGTGCCGTGGGCCTCGACCATGCCGATCGCGGAGGGATCCACCTGAGCTTCCGCAAGCGCCCGCTCGATCACTGCAGCTTGGGCAACGCGTGAGGGCGCAAGAATATTGGGCGTGCGTCCGTCCTGGTTGATGGCGCTGCCGCGGATGACGGCAAGCACGCGATCGTTGTCGCGAAAGGCGTCATCCAATCGCTTGAGCATCACGACACCGCATCCCTCGGCACGGACGAAGCCATCAGCTCGCACATCAAAAGCATGGCACCGCCCAGTGGGCGACAGCATGCCAAGGCCCGAAGCCGATGCATAGGTGGTTGGCGAGAACATCATCATCACACCACCGGCAAGAGCTACACGGCATTCACTCGCAAGTAGGCTTCGCCGCGCCTCATGTACGGCGACGAGACTTGACGAGCAGGCCGTATCCATGCTGATGGCCGGTCCCTTGAGTCCCATCGCATGGGCAACGCGACCAGACGCCATGCTGAAGGGTAAACCCGTGAAGCTGTATGCGTGCGCCAGCCCATTCGCGTCGCGCGTTACCTGCGTGTAGTCCTGATGCGAAAGGCCAAAGAATACGCCAGCCTCGCTGCCAAACAGACTCCGTGGATCGCAACCCGCATGTTCGACGGCTTCCCACGCCACCTCCATCAGCAACCGATGCTGCGGGTCCATGGCGAGCGCTTCAGGTTCACCTATGTTGAAGAAGGGATAGTCGAATCCAGCAGGATCGTCGAGGAAAGCACCCCAGCGTGACACCGAAAGGCCCGGCACCCCTGGCACTGAATCATAATAGTCGTCGGCGTTCCACCGCTCTTGTGGAATCTCGGTGACAAGGTCAGTACCTTGCAATAGCGCTTCCCACAGAGCCGTTGGCGAATGGATGCCTCCCGGTAATCTGCAGCCAATGCCGATGATAGCAATCGACGTCATATTTCGCCAGTCTCTCCTAGAACAAAACTCGTTTTAGGATTAGTACTCAACGATCACTAAATACTACAGTAAATTCATTCGACGTCAAACGGGGCAGAAGTCAAAACGAAACATTGAACCGCCCGGGATTGCCGGAGGCTCTAACTCCTGAGAGGATAGAGTCATTGACATGTTGATTTGCACTGAGAGTTGACCCGGGATTTTGATTGAGAAATGATCCGGGTTAATGGTTCGTGCGGCGTCACTAGGCTCAGGACTCATTGATTGAGATAGAAGATGAAGCTGGCTGCGATACAGAT
>CAYMQH010000118.1:1324-8267 GCA_964392525.1 uncultured Aestuariivirga sp. | reverse complement strand
ACCCGCTATGAGCGCCAGCAGATCCTGTTCCGCACGGCGGAACTGATCCGCTCACGGAAAGATCAGCTCTCCGACCTCATCACGCTGGAGCTGGGCCTCTCGAAGAAGGACTCTCTCTACGAAGTGGGCCGGGCCTATGATGTATATTCGCTGGCTGGCCAGCTCTGCATTCTGGATGACGGGCAGATCTTCTCCTGCGATCTGACGCCGCAAGGCAAGCCGCGCAAGATCTTCACCAAGCGCGAGCCGGTGGGCGTTATCTCCGCCATCACCCCCTTCAATCATCCGCTCAACATGGTGTCGCACAAGGTGGCCCCGGCGATTGCCACCAACAATTGCGTGGTGGCGAAGCCCACCGAGCTGACGCCGCTCACCTGCATCGCACTCGCCGACATACTCTATGAAGCGGGCCTGCCGCCCGAAATGTTCCAGGTCGTCACCGGCTGGCCGGATGAGATTGGCGACGAGATGGTGACGAATGACAACATCGACATCATCACCTTCACGGGCGGCGTGCGCGTGGGCAAGATCATCGCGGCCAAGGCAGGCTATAGGCGCGCCGCGCTGGAACTGGGCGGCAATGACCCGCTGATCATTCTCGATGACCTGTCCGACTCTGATCTCGACAAGGCAGCCGAACTTGCCGCTGCGGGCGCCACCCGCAACTCCGGCCAGCGCTGCACGGCGGTGAAGCGCATCCTCGTGCAGGAGCGCGTGGCGGATAAGTTCGTGGAGAAGGTTCTGGCCAAGGCGAAGGCCATCAAGTTCGGCGATCCGATGGACCCCGACACCGATCTCGGCACGGTCGTGCATGAACTCGCGGCCAAGACCTTCGAGGAGCGCGTCTACAAGGCGGCGGAGCAGGGCGCCAAGGTGCTCTATGATCCGGGCCGCAAGGGCGCACTCCTGCCGCCGATCACGGTCGATTTCGTGCCGCATCAGTCAGAACTGGTGTTCGAGGAAACCTTCGGCCCCATCGTCCCCATCGTGCGCGTGCCGAATGATGATGCGGAGGTGATCCGCATCTCCAACTCCACGCCCTTCGGCCTTTCCTCGGGCGTGTGCACCAACAATCTCTCGCGCATCACCAGGTTCATCGAAGGCCTGAATGTCGGAACCGTGAATATCTGGGAAGTGCCGGGCTACCGCATCGAGATGTCGCCCTTCGGCGGCATCAAGGACTCCGGCAATGGTGTTAAGGAAGGCGTCATGGAAGCCATGAAGTTCTTCACCAACGTCAAGACATGGTCGCTTCCCTGGCCGTGATGAGCGCTTAATTGAACCCGGGTACCGCCGTCATCGTCAACCTGCTGGGGGGCATTGCCCTTCTCCTGTGGGGCGTGCGCATGGTGCGCACGGGCGTGATGCGGGCCTGGGGGCCGCGCCTCAGGAACTTCATCGAGCACCGGGTCGGAAACCGTGTCTCGGCTTTCACGGCCGGTGGTTTCGCCACCGCCATTCTTGGTTCCGGCACGGCCATGACGCTGATCGTCGCGGGGCTTGCCTCGGCGGGCGCCATCGGTACGGCGCTCGGCCTTGCCGTCTTGCTGGGAGCCGATGTCGGCTCGGCGCTGGTCTCGGCAGTCTTCGCCTCGGGTTCAAGCCTCGCGCTCTGGGCGTCGCCCCTCCTGCTGTTCGCCGGTTATGTGATCCATGCCTGGTCAGCGGAACTGCGCCCCCATAATCTGGGCCGCATCCTGATCGGGCTTGGCCTGATGCTGCTGTCGCTCACGCTCATCAAGCAGGCCTCCGCCCCGCTCAGCACCGCTACGCTGTTTCACGATGTGCTGGCGGCGGTGGGGCGCGAGCCGTTCCTCGCCTTCCTTATTGGCGCTGCGCTCACGTGGATGTTCCATTCCTCGCTGGCCGTCATTCTGCTGATCGCTGCCTTCCTCGCCAATGGCAGCCTGGAGGTGGATGGCGCCCTCGCATTCATCCTCGGCCTCAATTTCGGCGGAGGGCTTCCAGCGGTATCCGCCACGCTGGCCGAGACACCCGTGGCGCGGCGGCTGCCGCTGGCCAATCTCTTATGCCGGGGTATCATTGCCATACTGGGTCTTGCCTTCATCGGCCACCTGACGCCCATCGTGCAGCGCTTGCCATTCGGCCCCGTTGAAACGGCTGTGACGTTCCATGCCGGTTTCAACATTGTGGTGGCGCTCGCTTTCCTACCGTTCACCGGCGTCATCGCGAAGCTGATGGAACGGCTGCTGCCGGATGATGCAAAGGACAGGGACAGGCTGTCGAAACCCCGCTACCTCGATCCGCAGGCGGCTGCGACGCCCGCCGTGGCACTGGCCAATGTTCTGCTCGAAACCGTGCGGATGACGGAGCTTCTTGAGCGCATGTTCGAAACCGCGCTCGACTCGCTCCGTTCCGGCAGCCTTGAGTCATTGAAACAGCTGAAGCCGATGGATGATCGGCTCAATGCCTTCCAGACCCAGCTTCAGGCCTATCTGGCAGACCTGGCCGGAGCTACGCTCTCTCCCGAGGAGTCACGCCGTGCGCTGGAACTGACGCTCTATGTCTCCAATCTTGAACATGCGGGCGATGTGATCCAGCTCAATCTGGCGGACCGCATTTCGGCCAAGGTGCATGAGAGCATCGCCTTCACCGAAGAGGAGCTGAGCTCGCTCGACAATCTCTGCCGCATCATCCACGAGAACCTGAAGCTCGCTTCGGCTGTTCTGTCCTCCGGTGATGTGGAAGGGGCCAAGCGCCTGATCTCGCAGAAGGATGCCTTCCGTGAATTGCAGAACGAGGTGCTGGATCAGCATTTCAAGCTCGGCTCGCGCGGCAAGGGCGAGGCGCTGCGGCGGAGTGCGCTCTATGTGGACATGATCCGTGATCTCAACCGCATCAACGCGCTGGTCGTGTCGGCGGGCTATCCGATTGCCGATGCAGCGGGATTGCTGCGCGGCTCAAGGCTGCGGCAAGACAGCGCCTGAGCGCGTGTCAGCCCAACCCTTCGGCCTTCAGCACCTGCCGGATCGACGCGGCGGTCTTGTCGACGATCTCGGTCAACTCCGCATCCGTCACATTGTAGGGCGGTGCCAGGATCACCACGTCACCATTGACGCCATCCACATTGCCGCCGACAGGATAACAGATGAGCCCGTTGTCAAAGGCCTGCTGGCGGATCTTCATGAACAGCTTCTTCTCGCCGTCGAAAGGCTTCTTCGTCTTGCGGTCGGCCACCAGCTCGAGCGCGATGAAGAAGCCTCGGCCCCGAATGTCGCCCACCGCTTCGATGTCCCCGGTGGCGTCCGCCAGCATGGCGCGGAACGGGCCCTCCATGGCCCGCACGCGCTCAACGAGCTTCTCGCGCTCGACGATCTTCTGCACCGCCACGCCTGCGGCACAGCAGGCGGTGTGGGCGGTGAAGGTGTGGCCCGTCATCGGCGCGCCATGCGTGCCGTGGATGGCATCGGCCACCTTGTCGCTGTAGATGGCGGCACCCAGCGGCAGATAACCAGCGGCCAGCCCCTTGGCGACAGACATGATGTCGGGCTCCACCCCGTCCTGCTCCAGCGCGCGCCATGTGCCGCTGCGGCCAGCACCGCACATCACTTCATCCGAAATCAGGATGACGCCATATCTGTCGCAGATCTCGCGCACGCGCCTGGCATAACCCTTGGGGGCCGGGACACAGCCGCCCGCCGCACCCACCACGGGTTCAAAAATGAAGGCGCAGATGTTTTCAGGGCCGACGCGCAGGATCTCGTCTTCCAGTTCCTGTGCGCAGGCCTCTCCCGCCGTTTCGGGCGAGGCCCCTGCAATCGGGCGGTAGATGTTGGCGGGTGAGAGGCGGGAGACATCGAGCAGCGATCCCTCGAAGGCGCGCTTGCGCTCAAGGAAGCCCGAAACCGACAAAGCACCCAGCGTATTGCCGTGCCAGGAGCGTTCACGCGCGATGAAGCGCCTGCGGCTCATGTCACCCTTGGCCGCATGATACTGCAGGGCCAGCTTCATGCAGGATTCGACCGCTTCCGATCCGCCTGTCACATAGACCATGTTGTTGAGCGTTCCGCCGCAGCGGCGGCGGACGATATCCGTCAATTCCTCCAGCGCGTCGGAGGAGAAATTGTATCGATAGCCATGGGCGATGCGGTCCAGCTGATCCTTGATTGCAGCATTCACCTCCGCGTTGGAGTGTCCGATGCAATAGACGGCCGGGCCGCCCGAGCCGTCGATGTATTGCTTGCCGTCCACGTCATAGACATAGCTGCCCTTCGCCCAGGCCACTTTCGGAAGATCGCCGGTCGAATGAATATGCTTGGGAAGGTTGGCGGCGGAGGACATGTTGAACAGCCTTGCGTTGTCATGAACGGATGCTCAAAATCCTAGCACCCAAACAAGAGGCTCGGCAAACAGGTGATCACTGTCTTCGACGATCTGCAACGCTCCCATGCGCCCCGCGAATTCATTGTGTCGGGCAAGCCCCAGCCCATCCCCGAGCGGCCTGAGCGCATCGACATGCTGCTGGAGGGCGTGAGGCAGCTTGGCGGGCCGATCGTCAGCCCGCCTGAGATTTTCGGCGATACGCTGGCGCTGGCGCATGACCGCCGCTACATCCAGTTCCTCTCCACCCTGTGGGAGCGCTGGCAGCGCCTGCCCAATGCCTCCGAAACGCCAACGCCCAATGTCTTCGCGCTGGGCCGCGCCAGCCTGCCGCCAGCGGGCTACCCGGATAGCGTGGTGGGCCAGTGCGGCTTTCACCTGGGTGACGGCTCCTGCCCTGTCACAGCCAACACATGGGCAGCCGCGCGTGCCAGTGCCGCCACCGCCGCTCATGGCGCGCAACTGCTGCTGAACGGCGAGCGCCTCGCCTATGCGCTGTGCCGCCCGCCTGGCCACCATGCTGCGGCCGATGTGGCGGCGGGTTTCTGCTATTTCAACAACACCGCGATTGCCGCCGAGTTGCTGACGCGCGCCGGGCGGCGCGTGGCCATCCTCGATATCGATGTGCATCACGGCAATGGCACGGAGGCGATCTTCTATGACCGGGCCGATGTGCTGACCGTCTCGATCCACGCCCATCCCAAGCGCTTCTACCCCTTCTTCTGGGGCTATGCGGAGGAGACGGGGCGCGGTGCAGGCGAAGGCTTCAACCTCAACCTGCCGATGGAGCGCGGCACCACCATCAAGCCCTATTGCGCGGCGCTTGCGGTGGCGCTTCAACGCATTGCCGATTTCGGGGCGGATACGCTGGTGATCGCCGCCGGCCTCGATATCGCGGTCGATGATCCCTTTCAGGGCTTTGCCATCGCCACGCCGGAGTTTGAGGTGATCGGCAGGGAGATCGCGGCGCTGCAGCTTCCCATGCTTTGCGTGCAGGAGGGGGGATATCCCTCACCGCATCTCGGCAACAACCTTGCCTCGCTGCTGAAGGGGCTTCTCGCATGAGCCTGACCGTCAGGCCGATGCGGGAGGATGAGGCAGAGGCCGTGGCGGCCATGGTGCGGGGCCTCGCCGAACATATCGGTACGCGGTTCATTCCAAAACTCACCGGCGAAAAGCTCAATGCCGCCGGGCGCCTCATCGACGTGGTGGTGGCGGAAGAGCATGGCAAGCTGCTGGGGGCCTGCCTTGGCCTCATGACCTTTTCCACCTGGCGGGGTGCCCCCGGCCTTTATGTGGTTGATCTCTTCGTCGTGCCTGAGGCGCGCGGGAAAAATGTGGGTCTTGACCTTCTGCGCTGTTCCGCCCGGCGCTTCGCCCGGCGTGGCGCGCAATTCATCAAGCTCGAAGTCGATGAAACCAACACCGGTGCTGAGCGCTTTTATGCGCGGCTCGGCTTCACCAAGAAGACGGAAGACAGGCTCCATATTCTGGAGCAGGATAATCTCATGGCGTTCATCAGAGCGGGAGAAGGAACATGACCATCAAGCGCGTCGGCCTCATCGGTGTTGGCCTCATGGGCCATGGCATCGGCAAGAACATCCTGGCCAAGGGCTATCATCTCACCGTCATGGCGCACAAGAACCGGGGGCCGGTGGAAGACCTCGTGGCGAAGGGCGCGCATGAGCGCAACAATCCGCTGGGTGTCGCCAAGGAGTCAGATCTCGTCATCCTCTGTGTCACCGGCACGCCGCAGGTGGAGCAATTGATCTATGGTGAATATGGTCTCATGGGCGCGGTGCGTGAGGGGCTTGTCATCGCCGATTGCTCTACCGCCGAGCCGCATTCAACGCGCAAGATCGCCGCTGATGTGGAGGCCAAGGGCGGCTGGTTCGTCGATACGCCCATGACGCGCACCCCGAAGGAAGCCGAGGCCGGAAAGCTGGGCCTGATGACGGGTGGCCCGGAAGATGTCATCGCCCGCATCAAGCCGGTGCTCGAATGCTTCGCTGACACCATCATCCATGCGGGCGGCGTCGGCACTGCGCATCAGTTGAAGCTCATCAACAACTTCCTGTCGATCACCCATGCCGCAGTGGCGGCGGAGGCGATCACGGTGGCGGCGAAAGCGGGCGTGGACATGACGGCACTGCGCGACATCGTGATGGCGGGGGGCGCTGCCTCCGTCATGTTCGGCCGCCTCATCAATGTTCCGTTGGCGGATGATGACAGTGCCGCCCAGTTCGCCATCCGCAATGCCCGGAAGGACTTGCGATACTACACCAACATGACGGAGCACCTCCCCGTCACCTCCTTCCTGGGCGAGACCGCGCATCAGTTGACGGTCATGGCGGACAACATGGGCTATGGCGACCGTTTCATCCCGCGCCTCATTGACGTGATGATGGCGGTGAACGGGTTGAAGAAGTAACGTCATGGCCAACATGTTCTCGCTTCAGGGCCGCGTCGCCCTCGTCACCGGGGCCTCGCGGGGGCTTGGCTTCGCCATGGCGAAGGCGCTGAAGGAGAACGGGGCAGAGGTCATCATCAACGCGCGCAATGCGGGTGAGCTTGCCGCCGCCGCAAAGAAGATCGGCGTGGA
>CAYMQH010000118.1:0-1224 GCA_964392525.1 uncultured Aestuariivirga sp. | reverse complement strand
GCCATTCTGGGCCGCCCGACCATCCATGCCTATGTGGCGGCGAAGGCGGGGCTCCATGGTCTTACGCGTTCCATGGCGGCGGAACTGGGCCGAAGCGGCATCACTGTCAACGCTCTGGCGCCCGGTTATTTCGCCACCGAACTCAATACCGCATTGCTGGAAGACAAGGCCTTCACCGCCTGGGTCGAAGCGCGCACACCTGCTGGCCGCTGGGCGAAGCCGGAAGAACTCGGTGGAGCGGTCGTCTTCCTGGCCTCAGACGCCGCAGCCTATGTAAACGGCCATGTGCTGGCGGTGGATGGCGGGTTGTCGGTGTCGCTGTAAGTTGGCAGACGCAAAGGGCCTCTTTTCTGTGCGTCACGCCGCTGGCGTCTTGCCCTCAAGGACCTGCGCGAATTTCACCATGTCGATGTTGCCGCCAGAGAGGATGACGCCCACGCGCTTGCCCTTCATGACCTCGCGCTCCTGCATGAGGGCGGCAAGCGGGGCAGCGCCTGCGCCCTCGGCAATCGCATGGCAGCAACGGTAATAGCTTCGTGTCGCTTCTGCGATTTCATCGTCCGATACGGTCACGATGCGGTCTGCGCCGTGCTTGATATAGTCAAAGGCGTCCGGGTTCACCACGCGCACCGCCATGCCATCGGCGAAGGTCGCGGCGGAGTTGGTGGACAGGGGCTTGCCGGCCGCAAATGAAAGCGCCACGGCATTGGCTCCTTCTGCCACCACGCCGATCACCTTGGTCTTCAATCCCAGGAAATCCCGCGCCGCGATGGTGCCGACGATGCCGGAACCCATGCCGATCGGCACATAGACGGCGTCGAGCTCTCCCGCCGCGCGGAACAGTTCATGCGCATAGGTCGTAACACCCAGCACGAGTTCCTTGCCAAAAGAGGGGATGAAATCGAGGCCGCGCTGCTTTGCAATCTCCATTGCTGTTTCACGCGCTGCGTCGAAGTCATGGCCGGTTTCGATCAGCTCTGCACCAAGGGCGCGCATCGCGGCGTTCTTCTCGGGCGAATTGCCGATGGGGCAGACGATGGTCGTCCTGATGCCGAGGCGGGCGGCGGCGAAGGGCAGCGACTGGCCGTGGTTGCCGCGCGTGGCGCTGATGATGCCGTTGGTCTCGCCCCTGTCCTTCCGCAATTTCATGTGCACGAGGCCGCCGCGCACCTTGAAGGCGCCGGTGGGCGTGTGGTTCTCATGCTTCACCCAGACCTCCGCCCC
>CAYMQH010000117.1:0-8538 GCA_964392525.1 uncultured Aestuariivirga sp. | reverse complement strand
CCGGCTTGGCGCTGGCCGGCTTGGCGCTGGCCGGCTTGGCGCTGGCCGGCTTGGCAGACTTTGCGGCGGCGGGTTTTGCAGCGGGCTTTGCGGCAGCCACCGGCTTCGCCTTGGCGGTCACGACGGGTTTCGATGTTTTCTTGGGCGCCGATTTGGCTTTGGCCTTTGCCGCAGGCTTCTTCGCGGCTGTGGCCTTTGTCTTTGCTTTTGTCATAATCTGTCCTTCGCCCTGTGCCCAATAGCATTATGGAATATGCGCGCCGGTTGCGGCGAACGGGGAACGGTTGAACCAGCCTGCGGCTGTGCAACTTGCCTCTTCGCTCTGTTCCCGTGTCTGGCGTCAGCTCAGATCCACCCGATTGGCGCCCGCAGGCCCCGGTCAGGGGACATGGATGTCCGGCACCAGTGTGAAAAAAACCCGAGCGTTGCGGCCCGGTTTTTCTCATCCAACTCCGTTTACATACTCATCGTGGCCTAAATACCACAAGTTTAAGCATTTTTAAAGCCCGGCATGTCCGTGTACGGCGGATTCTTGCGCCGCACACGGATGAATCTTGGGGAAAAGGTTAATTCGCTCAAGGTCCTCGCATGCCCGGATTGCGCCAGCGGCATGCAGCCATGGGCTCAATCGCCCTCGCCTGGGGCGGCAGAGAAGTATTTTTCCAATTTGCCTTCCACGCCGTCAAATTCCTTGGCGTCGGCCGGCGCATCCTTCTTGGTGGTGATGTTCGGCCACTTCGCCGCATATTCGGTATTGAGTTTCAGCCAGGATTCGAGGCCCGGTTCGGTATCGGGCTTGATGGCTTCGGCCGGGCATTCCGGCTCGCAGACGCCGCAGTCGATGCATTCGTCCGGGTGGATCACGAGCATGTTCTCGCCCTCGTAGAAGCAATCCACGGGGCAAACTTCCACGCAGTCCATGTACTTGCACTTAATGCAGTTTTCGGTGACGATGTAGGTCATGGAGGCTCAACCGTTCTTTATTCCGAACGGTTTGTAGCAAGTTCTGACACGGCTTGCATCTCTTTTTACGCCGTTTCGCTGCGTCCGGCGGACATGCCCGCCTCATCATAGAGCAGGCGGGCGGCCTCGGCCGGGCCACGCCGCTCTGCGAGGCCGCGAATGCGCAGCACCCGCACCCGGCTGTGCAACACAATGGTGAGCACGTCGCCCTGCTTCACGCCATGCCCCGGTTTGAGGCTCTTCTGGCCGTTCACCCGCACATGCCCGGCTTCGACGAGAGTTGCCGCATCCTCGCGGGATTTGACCACCCGGGCGAACCACAGCCACTTGTCGAGGCGCAGGCGCGCCCCGGCCTGATCGTCAGTTGCCGCCAAGCTTCGCCTTGAGCGCGCCCAGAACAGCGAAGGGCGAATCCGGGTCGATGGGCTTTTCGGGGCGGGGTTTCCGCTCCTCGATGGCGGGCTTGCGGTCATCCCGATGGGGCTTGCGGTCTTTCCGGTCACCGCGCGCTTCGTGGCCATTGCTGCGCTCGTCGCGGCGGGGACCACCCTTGCCGTGGCGGTGCGGGCGGCCGCCTTCGCGGCGCTGCTCGCCCTCGGGCTTGTCGCCACCTTCGGGCTTGCCTTCACTGCGGGGCTGTTGCGGGCGGCGGTTCTGCTGTGGCTGGCGCTCCTGGCGGTGGCGGAAGGGGCCGGTGTCCCTCGGCCACCACACCTCGATTTCCACCTCTTCCATCGGCACATCCGGCGCGGCGGCAGGCGTTTCGGCAGCGGGCTGTCCGGCGGTCTCGTCAGCTACGGCGCTGGCTGCCTCCACCGCGGCCTCTCCGGCCGGTGCCTGCGGCAATTCTTCAGGCGTGGCAGGCTCGGCTGGCGGCTCGGCGGGGGCGGGTGTCTCTGGCGCGGGCTGCGGCGGCAGTTCTTCAGGGGCGGCAGGCGCTGGCATTTCGGCGGGCGTGCTGCCCGGCAGTTCCTGCGGTGTGCCGGGTGCAGCCGCCACGGGTCGCTTCACCTTCTTCTTCTGCATGCGGTAGTCGAGGCTGCGGAGAATGCCGAGGAAATCCTCTCCCGAGCAGCCGACCAGCGACATCATGTCCGGCACCACGGTGAAGCCGCCACCTTCGACCGAGCCAGAGGGCCGGGCCTCTTCGGGAAAACGCGGGCGCCAGAACACGCGGTCGCGGATGACATCCGCCAGCCGCTCCAGCATGTCGATGCGGACAACGCGCGATCCGCAGATCCGATAGCCGCACACGCCATAGAAGCCCTTGGGCGTGGAGCGGTCGAAATTGGCGGAGGTCAGGCCCTGGCCCGGCGGCTGGGGCAGTGCGGCAGGCTCGAGCTTTCCTTCCTTCTGCAAGGCCAGCGCCCAGAGCAGCAGGCGGAGTTCGGTGGGGGCGGGCTTCAGCAGGGCGGGCACATAGACATTGAAGGCCCCGAAGCGGGCGCCAAGCCCGCGCAGCTTGGCCCGGTCGTCCTGGCTCAAGCCCTTCACTTCTTCCGTTACCGTGTCGCGCGGGAGAACGCCCAGCGTTTCGACCAGCCGGTAGGCGATGCCGCGCGAAATGCCTTCAAGGCCTTCGCCCTCCTCAAGCTTGATCAGCGGTTCAAGGATGGTGGCGATGTGGCGGTCGGTGAATTTCTGCAGCCGCGCCTGAACCTCTTCGCGCTCCGAACCTGAAAGCTGGTCGCCCGCGATCACGCTGGCGCGGGGCTTCAACAGGCTGTTGCCGGGTTCCAGCCGGCCGACTGGCGCATGATGCCAGATGATCTGACCGTCGCGCGTCAGCTTCAGGTCCGTGTCGGCTGAAGCGGCAACCGCCTGGGCGCGTGCCGTGATCTCGGCGGCGACGGCCGACATGGCGGCGGCCTTCAGGGCGCGGGCTTCGGCCCCCTCCGCCGCGCCATCTGGCACGAAGAGGAAACCCTTGATCCGGCCAATATATTCGCCTTCCACGTGGATGGCGCCATCTTCCTCAACAGTCGACATCAATTCTTCCTTCTGGGCCAGGCGCTTCATCAGCACGCTGGTACGGCGGTCGATAAAACGCTGTGTCAGCCGCTCATGCAAGGCATCCGACAGCTTGTCCTCTATCTCTCTCGCGTAAGATTGCCAATAGAGAGGCGCTTTGAGCCAGTCCGGGCGGTTTGCGACAAATGTCCATGTCCGGATGTGGCTGATGCGGTTGGACAGCGTGTCGAGGTCGCCATGGGTGTTCTCGCAGAACTTGAGCTGCCGCACAAACCAGTCTTCATCGATGAACCCATCCCCTGTCTGCAGAAACTGGTAGATGCGCGAAACGATCGAGGCATGCTCCGAGTTCGAAATATTCCGGTAGTCGGGGATCTGGCAGACCTCCCACAGCCGCTCCACGTCCTTTTTTGACTTGGCAAGGTCGCGGGTGGCGTGGTCGCGGGCGAGCGCCTCCAGCGCCAGGATGTCGGCATTGGGCTGGGCGCGGGTCAGCCCCTGCACTTGCGGCAGCTGATTGAGCGAGAGTTTCAGGCGATCGAGGGAGTTGAAATCAAGCTCGCGGTTGCGCCATTGCAGCATCCGCACGGCTTCGAAGTTATGGCTTTCGAGGCGTTCGACCATTTCCTGGTCGAAGGGATCGGCCTCACCCGTGACGCCGAAGGTGCCGTCATTCATGTAGCGCCCGGCGCGGCCAGCAACTTGCCCAAGTTCCGAGGGGTTGAGCTGGCGGTACTGGAACCCGTCGAACTTGCGGGTGGAGGCGAAGGCCACATGGTCCACATCCATGTTGAGGCCCATGCCCACGGCATCGGTCGCCACGATGTAATCAACATCGCCTGACTGGTAGAGTGCGACTTGTGCGTTGCGGGTGCGCGGTGAGAGCGCGCCCAGCACCACGGCAGCCCCGCCGCGCTGGCGGCGGATCAGTTCCGCCGTGGCATAGACCATCTCCGCCGAGAAGGCGACGATGGCGGAGCGGCGCGGCAGGCGGGTGATCTTCTTCTGGCCCGCATAAAGCAGCTGCGAGAAGCGCGGGCGGGACACGAAGGCCGTTCCCGGCAGCAGCTTTTCGAGGATGGGGCGCATGGTGGCCGCGCCCAGCAGCATCGTCTCGTCGCGGCCCCGGCGGTTGAGTACCCGGTCGGTGAAGATGTGGCCGCGCTCGAAGTCGGCGCACAACTGCACTTCGTCAATGGCGAGGAAGGGAACCTCCACATCGGTGGGCATGGCCTCCACCGTGCAAATCCAGTAGCGCGCGGCGGCAGGGATGATCTTCTCCTCGCCCGTGACAAGCGCCACCGCGCTGTCGCCGGCGCGGCCGCGCACCCGGTCATAGATCTCGCGCGCGAGAAGGCGCAGCGGCAGGCCGATCATGCCGCCGCCATGGCCCAGCATGCGTTCCACCGCCAGATGGGTCTTGCCGGTGTTGGTCGGCCCCAGCACGGCGGTCACGGATTTGGGAGAGGGCATGAAGGGCAGCTTCAGAAATGCTTTTCCGACACTTGGGGCTGAGGGGAGGGGAGGTCAAGGCTTTTTGCCCCGTTCTGAACCACCGCCTTAGGGAATGGAGCGAATAAAGAACGAAGCTGGCCCGAATCGCGTCACGATTTGAATTCCGCTTTTGTTCCTGAAGATTGAGGCAGGATTTACGGGGTCTTTCGCTCCGGTGCGCAGCTGGGCCTGGATGACCGGCCCGCGCGGTTATGGGGCAACGGCGGGTTGACGCAGGTTCCGGCGTTCATACTCAGGCGGCTATGGTTGACGAATGGTGCTACGGTCAGACACCCTGACCGGCCTGAAGTTAACGAAGTGGATCAGGTGAGGAACGAATCTGGCCCGAATCGCTCCAGTCCTGATTTTCCCGCTTTGTTCTCACAAGATGTGGTGGTGGTTTTGTAGCGCGGCTACTAGTCTGCCACGGGGGTAGGGCCTTGTGTGGCTCCAGGCAGGCAGCTTCGCGGTGGTGGCGTTAACGCTTCTGTCCTGGTCTGGCACAGGTCCATTTCACTGTGGATCAGGCAAAAACAGCCCTGTTTGACTTGACCGCCGAGGGCTCTGCCACTATAGACCGCCCATCCGAGCCGGGGGCAGCCTGCCGTCCGGACACACATCTTATTTCTGGAGTAACGCCCATGGCCCGCCGTTGTGAGTTGACGGGAAAGAACGCTCTGGTTGGCAATCAGGTCAGCCACGCCAACAACAAGACCAAGACCCGCTTCATGCCGAACCTGTGCGATGTGAGCCTGATGAGCGATGCGATGGGCCTGACCTATCGCCTGCGCATTTCGGCGATTGCGCTGAAGTCGGTTGAGCATGTGGGCGGCCTCGATGCCTTCCTCCTGAAGGCCGACAACGCCAAGCTTTCGGACAGGGCGCTGCGCCTCAAGCGCTCCATCGCCAAGAAGGTTGAAGCCGCCAAGGCTGCCTGATCTCCCGATCAGGCCTGAGGACTGAAAAGCCGCTCCAACCGGGGCGGCTTTTGCTTTAAGGGCTTGGGACATGACGGACGCGGACCCTAGCAAGCGCAAGACCTCCCCCGGGCCCCGTGACGGCGCCCCGCGCGTTCATGGCTCGGCCACGCTGCGCAATGCCTCCCTTGGCCGCTTCACCGAAGTGAAGGAGCGCGTGCAGCTTCTCGATTCAACGCTGGGCGACTACTCCTATATCGAGCGCGACGCGGAGGCCATTTATGCCGAGATCGGCAAGTTCTGCGCCATCGCGGCGGCCGCGCGCATCAATGCGCTGAACCACCCGACTGAACGGATCAGCCAGCACAAGATCACCTATCGCCCGAATGAGTATTTCACCGGCGCGAAGCTCGACAAGGCGTTCCGTGCGGAGCGCATGGCGCAGAAGGTCGTGATCGGTCATGATGTCTGGATCGGCCACGGGGCCATCATCCTGCCCGGTGTGCAGGTGGGGCACGGTGCGGTGGTAGCGGCAGGCGCGGTGGTGACAAAGGATGTGCCGCCTTACGCCATCGTGGCAGGCGTTCCGGCGCGATTTGTCAAATGGCGCTTTCCCCCGGCGATCAGTGCACGGATCATCGCGCTCGGCTGGTGGGAGTGGGAGCACGACAGGCTGGCGCAGGCGGTGGACGACATGCGCGCCTTGAGTGCTGAGGCGTTTCTGGCGAAATACGAGTAGGGCGTGAGGCGGACGAGGGCCCTTAGGCCCGCGCCCGCTTTTTCAGGATGGGACGTCCGGCCGCCTTCAGTGCCTTTGGCTTTTCGGAAAAGAGTTCGGCCAGTTTTTCGGTCATTGCGCCGCCCAGTTCTTCGGCGTCGACGATCGTCACCGCGCGATTGTAATAGCGCGTCACGTCATGGCCAATGCCGATGGCGATGAGTTCGACGGGCGAGCACTGCTCGATGTTGTGGATCACCTGGCGGAGATGCTTTTCGAGATAGTTGCCGGAGTTGACCGACAGCGTTGAATCGTCAACCGGCGCGCCATCCGAGATCACCATCAGGATGCGGCGCTGCTCGCGCCGCGCCAGCAGGCGGTTATGCGCCCAGATCAGCGCCTCGCCGTCAATGTTCTCTTTCAGCAGGCCTTCGCGCATCATGAGGCCCAAGTTGCGCCTGGCGCGCCGCCACGGGCTGTCGGCGGACTTATAGATGATGTGCCGCAGATCGTTGAGGCGCCCCGGATTGGACGGCTTGTTCGCGGCAAGCCACTTCTCACGCGCCTGCCCGCCCTTCCACGCCCTTGTGGTGAAGCCGAGAATTTCCACCTTCACGCCGCAGCGTTCCAGCGTGCGGGCCAGAATGTCGGCGCAGGTGGCCGCCACCGTGATGGGGCGCCCGCGCATCGAACCCGAATTGTCCAGCAGCAGGCTGACCACGGTGTCGCGGAAGTCCGTATCCTGCTCCACCTTGAAGGAGAGGGGATGCATCGGGTCGATCACCACGCGCGTCAGGCGCGCGGCATCGAGGACGCCTTCCTCGAGGTCGAAATCCCACGAACGGTTCTGCTGCGCCATCAGGCGGCGCTGCAGGCGGTTGGCAAGCCTGGCCACCACGCCCTGAAGGTTCGAGAGCTGCTTGTCGAGGTAGTTGCGAAGCCTGGTCAGTTCCTCGGCATCGCAAAGTTCTTCGGCTGAAATCTCTTCATCGAACTGGTTGGAATAGACCTTGTAGAAATCCTCATTGGAGAGTGACGAGAAGGGAAGCTGCGGCCGGAAGGGCTCCTCGCCCTCGGTCTCGTCCTCGCCCGATTCCTCGTCGGGCTGGTCCTCCATGTCGGTCTGCTGGGCGTCCATCTCGGCGGCTTCGGTTTCGCCTTCGGAGTCCTCCATTTCCTCCATGGACTGCTGGGAGCTTTCCTGCTCCTCGCCCTCCGGTGTCTCCTGGCGCTCGCCGGACTGTTCTTCCGGTTCGTTGTCCTCGTCGTTCTGGTCCGCCTGGTCGGGGTCTTCGCCAAGCTCGTCGCTCATGTCGAGCGCCGCGATGATATCGCGCGACATGCGGGCGAAGGAGGCCTGGTCGTGGATATTCTCCATCAGGTGGGCAAGCTGCTGCTGCGCCTTTTCCTCGATCCATGGCCGCCACAGATCAACCATGGTGCGGGCGCCTTCTGGCGGGGCCTCACCGGTCAGCTTTTCGCGTACCAGAAGTGCAACCGCCTCATCGAGCGGCGCATCCTGCCGGTCGGTGTAGCGGGCCACATCTTTCTTGCGGTAGCGGTCATCCAGCATGGCGGCGAGATTGGTCTTCATGCCCGGCATGGCATTGGCGCCCAACGCTTCGATACGGGCCTGCTCCACCGCTTCGAACACGGCGCGGGCATTCTTGCCCTGCGGCTGGTAATGGGCGTGAACCTTGTCGTTATGATTGGCAACACGCAGCGCGAAGGCATCCGACAGGCCGCGCACGATGGCGATGTCAGAGGCCCTCAGTTCATTGCCCACCTGCGGCAGCTTGGCCCGGTTGCCGGCGAGGGAGGGCTGCTCGTTGCCGAAGGCCACGGACATTTCCGGGTCTTCGGCAATGGTCTTCATCGCGACGGTGAGGACGCGCTTGAACTCGTTGCCGGGTGACTCCTTCTCGCCAGCCACCGCCGCTCACTCACGCAATGGCGATGTGGGCGGAGGATTCGGGCAGTTCCTCGCCGAAGCAGCGCTGGTAGAACTCGGCCACCACGCTGCGCTCCAGCTCGTCGCACTTGTTGAGGAAGGTGACGCGGAAGGCGAAGCCCACGTCGTCGAAGATCTCGGCGTTCTGCGCCCAGGTGATGACGGTGCGGGGCGACATGACGGTGGAGAGGTCGCCCTGCATGAAGGCGTTGCGGGTGAGGTCCGCCACGCGCACCATGTTGGAGATGATCTTGCGGCCCTTCTCGTTGTCGAAATTCTTCGACTTGGCCAGCACGATGCCCACCTCCTGCGCATGCGGCAGGTAGTTGAGCGCGGTGACGATCGACCAGCGGTCCATCTGCGCCTGGTTGATCTGCTGCGTGCCGTGGTAAAGGCCCGTGGTGTCGCCGAGGCCAATCGTATTGGCGGTGGCGAACAGCCGGAACGCCGCATGCGGGCGGATCACCTTCGACTGGTCGAGCAGCGTCAGCTTGCCGGAGCTTTCGAGGATGCGCTGGATCACG
>CAYMQH010000116.1:2117-8594 GCA_964392525.1 uncultured Aestuariivirga sp. | reverse complement strand
GTCACCTCGCGCAAGATCAAGCGCGGCGACATCCTGAGCCTCAACTGCTTCCCGATGGTTGCTGGTTACTACGTGGCTCTCGAGCGCACGCTGTTTGCTGAAACGGCGTCGAAGGAACACATCCGCCTGTGGGAGATCAACTGCCACGTCCATGACGAGGGCAAGAAGCTGCTGGTTCCGGGCGCCAAGTGCTCGGATGTCGCCAAGGCGCTGAACGAGATCTACGCCAGCCACGACCTCCTGAAGTACCGCACATTCGGCTATGGCCACTCCTTCGGCGTGCTCTGCCACTATTATGGCCGTGAAGGCGGCCTCGAACTGCGCGAGGATTGCGACACCGTCCTCGAGCCGGGCATGGTTGTCTCGATGGAGCCGATGATCATGATCCCTGAAGGCCAGAAGGGCGCTGGCGGCTACCGCGAGCACGACATTCTGGTCATCACCGAGAAGGGCAACCGGAACATCACCGGCTTCCCCTATGGTCCCGAGCACCTGATCGTTCAGGCTGGCCGTGGTTCGTCCAAGCGCAAGCCGGCCGCGAAGAAGAAGGCCGCCGCCAAGAAGAAGCGCTGAGAACCAGCGACAGGCTGACAAAAAATGGGCCGCGCCGCCGAAGGGCTTCACATCCCGGGGCGCGCGGCCTATGATCTTTTCTCAAGCAGTCGATAAACAAAAAGGTGAGGAAACAGGGGAATGGCAAAGGACGTCCCGGTCAGCGACCCGATGGTGCGCTTCGTCAATGTTCAAAAGAGCTATGATGGCGAAACACTGGTTGTGAAGAATCTGAACCTGGACATCGCCAAGGGCGAGTTCCTGACCATGCTGGGGCCGTCCGGCTCCGGGAAGACCACCACCCTGATGATGCTGGCGGGCTTCGAGCCCGCCACCCATGGTGAAATCTTCCTCAAGGACAAGCCGATCAACAACGTGCCCCCCCACAAGCGCGGCATCGGCATGGTGTTCCAGAACTACGCGCTGTTCCCGCACATGACGATCAACGAAAATCTCGCCTTCCCGTTGCAGGTGCGCAACGTGCCGAAGAACGAGATCGAGGACCGCGTTGCCAAGGTTCTCAAGATGGTGGAACTGCCGCAGATGGGCAACCGCCGCCCGGGCCAGCTTTCGGGCGGCCAGCAGCAGCGCATCGCCGTGGCCCGCGCCCTCGTGTTCGAGCCCGACCTCGTGCTGATGGATGAACCGCTCGGCGCCCTCGACAAGCAACTGCGCGAGCAGATGCAGTATGAGATCAAGCACATCCATGACCGGCTGGGTGTCACCATCGTCTATGTGACGCATGACCAGTCGGAAGCGCTCACCATGTCGAACCGAATCGCTGTGTTCAACGATGGTATCGTGCAGCAGCTCTCCACCCCGGCAGACCTCTACGAGCGTCCGGTTAATTCCTTCGTCGCCCAGTTCATTGGCGAGAACAACAAGCTAAGGGGTACGGTCGCCGAAATCGGCTCCGACAACGTGGCAAGCGTCAAGCTCGAAACGGGCGAAGTGGTGAAGGCCTTGGCCATCAATGCCAAGGAGAAGGGTAGCCGTACGCTGCTCTCGGTACGCCCGGAGCGCGTCGAGATCAACCCGAACGCACAGACCGCGGATGTGATCCTCAAGGGCCGCATCGCAGAGCTCATCTATCTGGGCGATCACATTCGCGCCCGCCTCGAAGTTGCGGGTGACGACAACTTCATCGTCAAGGTGCCGAACAAGGGTGCCAGCAGCGATGTGGCCACGGGCCGCGAGGTGCAGGTAGGCTGGAAGGCCGAAGACTGCCGCGCTCTTGATTTCGCCGAGTTCCGTCACTGAGGTAAGCCATGAGAGCCAGCCGCGCCGTCGGACCCATCGCGGCCTGGCTGGCTGGCCTTCTGCTATGCGTTAGCCTGGCCCTGCCCCTGTCTGGCCCCCGGGCACAGGATGGCGAGGTCGATCTCGCGCTCGTCCTTGCCATTGATTGCTCGTTCAGCGTGGATGCCCGGGAATTCGCGCTTCAAATGGAAAGCCTCGGCCGCGCCTTCATGAATGACGAGGTCAAATCCGCCATTGCCCAGGGCAGGCACAAGCGCATTGCGGTTGCCGCGGTGCATTGGTCGGATGAAGTCAGTCAGGTCACCATACTGCCCTGGACGGTGATTGCCAGCGCGGCGGATGCCGACGCCATTGGAACGCGGCTGATGGCAACGCCCCGCCAGCTGGCGCAGGGCGGCACGTCGATTTCCGCCGCCCTCAACTTTTCCTACGGCCTATTCAGTTCCGCCCCGCCGGCGGTGCGCCAGGTGATCGACGTGTCAGCCGATGGGCGCAACAACGGTGGCCCGCCGGTGCAGAAGGTGCGCGACCAGTTGGTGGCGCAGGGCATCACCATCAATGGCCTCACCATTCTCAATGAATGGCCGACACTCGATACCTATTTCGAGGCCAACGTCACGGGCGGGCCGGACAGTTTCGTTGTGCCCGCCAATGATTATGATGACTATGGCGAGGCGATCCTGCGCAAGCTGCTGCGCGAGATCACCGGACCCGGCATCAGCTGATATGACAGGATCTGCATGTCCTTCACCTTGAATGCCATTCCCGAAATCCTGTTCGGTGCGGGCCGCGTGACGGCGATCCCGCAACAGGCCGAAGCGCTCGCTGGTCAGGGTTCTGCCACGCTGCTCGTCGCGGATCCTGCGCTCAAACCTCACGGCATCACGACCGCCGCCCTGGATGCGCTGTCGAAGGCCGGTTTTGAAACCCATGTCTATGATGGATTCACGGGTGAACCGAAGGCCAGCGATGTTGATGGCGCGGCGGCGCTTGCACGGCGCGTGAAGGCAAGGCTGGTGATCGGGCTTGGCGGCGGCTCGGCGCTGGACACGGCAAAACTCGCGGCCTGTTGCGCGGTCTCCGGTCTTTCTGCTTCGGCCTATGCGCTGTGTGCCACGCCGCTTCCTGCAGCACCGCTTCCCGTCATCGCCGTGCCGACCACCGCAGGCACGGGTTCGGAGGTGACAAGCATATCGGTCTTTGCCGATGCGGAGGGCAGGAAGCTGTGGGCTTGGGGGCCGGAACTGAAGCCCGGCGTGGCGATCCTGGACCCGGAGCTGAGCCTGACGCTTGCGCCCGGGGTGACAGCGGCAACCGGCCTCGACGCGCTCGTCCATGCCATCGAGGCCGCCACCAACAAGCATCGCCATGCCGGCAATGATCTCTACTGCCACAAGGCCGTCAGCCTCATCGCATCCCATCTCGAAACTGCGGTGAACAGGCCCGATGACATGGAGGCCCGCGGGGCCATGCTGCTCGCCTCCTGCTATGCGGGCATCGGCATCGACAATTGCGGAACGGCACTGGCGCACAACATCTCGCATGCGGTTGCCAATCTCGTACCCATGGCGCATGGCCGCGCCACCGGCCTTGCCATGCTGGCCACCATGGGCTGGGTCATGGAGGGGAACCGCCCGGCCTTTGCCGCCGTGGCCCGGGCCATGGGCTCTGATGATCCGGTGGCCGCCTATGACCGCCTCGTGCGCGCCAGCGGCATTCGGGTTGATGTCGCGGGTGATGGCCTCGCCGCGGTGACGCCCGAAGATCTGGCGCGTCACATGGCGGCACCTGCCAATGCGCCGATGCGGAAATCCACCCTGCGCTATCCCTCCGACGCCGATCTGACAGATCTTGCCGACCGTTTTCTGCGAGTGCGCTGAGGGGGCTTGGCGTTATCCCGCTTCATGCTAGAAGCCGTCTCATGACTGATGATCTCTTCGACAACGCGCGCTGGCTGGTTGGCGCCATCCAGCGTGGCCTGGGCGCCCGCCATGGCGCTGGTCTGTCCGATGTACTGGAGCGTCTGGCAGCGCAGGATATCGGCGCGGCGTCATTCCGTCTGCCCGAACCCAATGGCTTGCCGGTACTCCGTCACCTGCCGCAGTGCATCGGCGAAGCCATGCTGCTCGACCCCCAACTCGCCGCCGCCATTGCCGCCATCGAGGATGAGCTGCACTGGCTGCAATCTTCCACCTATACGGATGACATCCTCGGTGAAGGCTTCTCGCAGAACTACGGCTGGGCCGAGATCATCGGCCCCAACGGCTTCTTCCCCGGCGATGATTTCCTGCTCGGCCTTCTTATGCTGGGCCCGGAGCGTCATTACCGCGACCATTATCACCCGGCACCGGAACTCTACTGGCCGCTCACCTCGTCCAGCCAGTGGAGCATTGACAGCGGGCCTTTCGTGGAAAAGCCGCAAGGCGCGTTGATCTGGCACCCGTCCATGGCGATGCACGCGACGATCACGAGAGAGACACCATTGCTCGCCGTGTGGGCCTGGACAAATGATGTGGCAACGCCTGCCACGTTGAAGCGTCAGTAGCCCGGCGGCGGAGTGAAGCCCCCATATTCCTTTTCAAGCAGTTCGGCAAAGCGGATCGCGGTGTAGTCCCCATACTGGCGGGTGATGATCTGCACGCCGGCGGGCAGGCCTTCGGGTGTCAGGCCCATGGGGGCAACGGTTGAGGGTAGGTGGAAGCAGCCTGAATAGCCCGCCCAGAATAACTGATCCGTGGTCGGAACAGCCTTGCCGTTCACCGGAATGGTGCGCTCGTGACGTTCGCCCGCATGGTCATGCGGGAAGGCGGCGGAGGCGGCGGCAGGGCAGATCATCACGTCCCAGTCGTCGAAGAACTGGTCCCACAACAACCGCATCTGGTGGCGGCGCTCGTTGTATTTCAGCCAGTCGCGGTGCGGCAGCACATAGGCACGCAGCATCTTTGTCAGGTAGCTGTCATCGCGCGGGTCGGCTGCCGCCACGCGCGCGGTGTTGGTGGCGAACTCAGCATCCGACTGGCGGCGGCTGGTGGCGGAGCGGAGCAGGGCGATATAGACATCCATCGCCTCCTTTGTGGTGAAGGCGGGCCGCGCCGTGGTCGAGAGCGTCTTCACCCGCTTGCCGAGGAACTGCGTCAGCTGGCCGAGCAGGTCCTGCACGGTGAGGTCGACTTCCGACTGTCCGTCCGTCATCATTACCGCGACACGGAATTGTTTCAGCGATGTCTGCCTGGCCTGCGGCAGGTGGAGTGCGTAGCCGCGCGCCTCTGGGCCCACTGGCCCGGCGATGACCTTCATCATGGTGGCGAGATCACGCGCCGAGCGGGCCAGCGGGCCTGCGACGCTGATGTCGCCGGGCTGAACGATGCCGGGAAGCAGATGGCCCTGATAAGGCACCACGCCATAGGTCGGCTTGTGGCCATAGACGCCGCAGTAGTGAGCCGGATTGCGGATCGACGCACCGATGTCGGAGCCGATTTCGAGCGCCGACATGCCGGTGGCAAGCGCCACCGCGGAACCGCCTGAAGAGCCGCCCGGCGAGCGCGTCAGATCCCAGGGGTTGTTGGTCGTGCCGTAGATCGCGTTGTAGCTCTGCCAGTCGGCCAGCATGAGGGGCACGTTGGTCTTGCCATAGATCACCGCGCCCGCCGCTTCGAGGCGCGCAATCGCGACGGCATCGCTGGATGCGATGTTGTCCCTGAAGCGCGGGTCGCCCCATGTCGAGGGCAGACCCACCATGTCGAAGCTTTCCTTGGCTGTCATCGGCACGCCGTCGAACGGGCCAAGCGGTGCTGCCTTCCTGAGCCGCCGGTCTGCGGCGGCGGCCGCCTTCTTCGCGCGCTCGATGTCGGTCACCACCACGGCGTTCAATGCGCCATTGTGCGCCTCATACTGGCTCAGGCAGTCTTCCAGCAGGGCGCTGGCAGTGGTTTTCCCGGCGCGCAGCAGGCGGGCCAGTTCGGTGGCGGACCGGAAGTGAAGCGGAAGGCTTGGCATGGGTCTGGGCTCCTGTCGGCTCGGAGCCTAACCCGGCGCCCGCCATTCCGCAAAACCGCCCCTGCATGTCAGAACTGCAATGGCGGCTCTGCCCCGGTCCGTCTAGAACAGCCAGATGGACCGCCGCCGCCTCATCATCGGTTACCTGCTCGTTGCAGCGGGCGCCGCGCTGTTTTCCTCAAAGGCCATCTTCATCAAGCTCGCCTATCTGGAACGCCATGATGCGCTCCTCATCCTCGCCTGGCGCATGGTCTTCGCGCTGCCGTTCTTCATCGTGGTGGGGGCCGTGGCCTTTGCCAAGCGCAAGGCCGAAGCCAAGCCCTTGCCCCGCCGCAACGCGGTGCTGGGTGCCATCGGCGTCGGATTTATCGGCTATTATCTCGCCATGGTCCTGGACTTCGCGGGGCTTCTCTATGTGACAGCGCAACTGGAGCGGCTGGCGCTCTTCACCTATCCCGTGTTCCTCATTTTCATCGGCGCGGCCTTCTTCGGCATGCGGCTCACCCCCGCTGCCGTCATTGCCGCACTCGTTTCCTATCTGGGCCTCGCGATCGTCTTCCTGTCCGACTTCGCAGCGGGTGGCCCCAACGTGACGCTGGGCACGCTGCTGGTGTTGGGCTCCGCCGTTGCCTTCGCTGTCTATCAGTTGATGGCCAAGCGCTATATCGG
>CAYMQH010000116.1:0-2017 GCA_964392525.1 uncultured Aestuariivirga sp. | reverse complement strand
CATGGACCGTCACCCGCTGTCACCCCGCCTTGACCACTGCCCGGAAGCCCTCCCGCGTGAGGCCTATGTCTCACCGGACTGGTTTTCCCGCGAGATGTCCACCATCTTCACCCGGAACTGGGTGTGCGTGGGGCGGCTTGCCGATTTTCCATCAGGCGTCATCCGGAGGGTCAGTGTTGGCTCGGCCGCGGTGATCGTCTGCCGTGGTGAGGATGGCGTGTCGGCCTTTCACAATGTCTGCCGCCACCGTGGCGCTGAACTCTGCGCGGAGGATCGCGCGGCAGGCAAGCTGATCACCTGTCCCTATCACGCGTGGTCCTACAAGGTGACGGACGGCAGCCTTGTTGCCACCGGACCGGCACGGCCCACGGCGGATTTCGACAAGGCCGGGCACGGCCTCCTGCCACTTGCGAGCCGTATCTGGAATGGCTTTGTCTTCCTCAATGCGACAGTCGAGCCGGGGCCTCTCACGGCGGATGTGCCGCTCTCGCTCCTCGACAACTGGCCGATCCAACATCTCGTCACCGGCCACCGCTGGGTGAAGGACCTCGACTGCAACTGGAAAGTCTTCTGGGAGAACTATTCCGAGTGCCTGCACTGCCCGGGCGTTCACCCTGAACTTTGCGACATGGTGCCGATCTACCGTGAAGGCATCATGGGCCCATCCGAGGCGCTGGGCTGGACGCCGGATGTCCCCGCAACGCGCAACCTCAGGCCGGGGGCTGAAAGCTGGACCATGGACGGCAAGCCCTGCGGCCCGGTGTTCGAGGGCCTGTCAGAGGCGGAGCGCCAGCGGGGCTACAGCTTCGTGACGATGTGGCCATCGATCTATGTCGTGGCCCATGTGGACTATGTGCGCGCCGTGCGAGTTGAACCTCTCTCGCCCGAGCGGACGCGGCTCACGGCCGAATGGTATTTCCCGCAGGCAACACTCGATCAGCCCGGCTTCGATGCGGCCGCGGTCGCGGCCTTCGCCACCATCGTGCTGGCGCAGGATGGCGCGGCCTCTGAGATGAACCAGCGCGGGCTTCGCTCCGCCGCCTTCTCACGCGGGCGGTTGATGCCGGAGGAATACGAGATCCATCGTTTCCACCAATGGCTTCTGGCCGGGATGGACGGCACAGGCTGACAAAAAGGGCCGGGCACATGGCCCGGCCGTCAGTCTGGGAGGAACGTCGGAAAAGGTTTGGATCAAGACACGTTGTCGGGCAGCACTTCCTTGCGCTGGGCCATGAAGGCTTGCAGCTGCTCGTCAATGCCGGGGTCGAGGGCGGGCGCTTCATAGTCGCGCAGCATCTGTTTCCAGCGTTCATTGGCGCGGACCACGATGTCCTTTTCGCCCTCGTCGCGCCACTGCTCGAAGGAGTTGTTGTCGGCCAGCGACGAGCGCCAGAAGGCGGTCTCGAAATTCGCCTGGGTATGGGCGCAGCCGAGATAATGCGAGCCAGGGCCCACTTCGCGGATGGCATCCATCGCCTGCCCATTCTCCGAGAAGTCAACGCCTTCGGCGAACTTCTGATACATGGAGAGCTGGTCGGCATCCATGATCAGCTTTTCATAGCCCGAGGCGAGGCCGCCTTCGAGCCAGCCCGCGGCATGGAGTGAGAAATTGACGCCCGAGAGAACGGTCGACCACATGGTGTTGGCGCTTTCGTAAGCGGCCTGTGCATCCGGCAGCTTGGAGCCGCACAGGCTGCCGCCGGAGCGGAACGGCACACCCATGCGCCGCGCCAGCTGGGCGGCGCCGAAGGTGACCATGGCAGGTTCCGGCGAGCCGAAGGTGGGCGCCCCCGACTGCATGGACATGGATGCGGCGAAGGTGCCGAACACCACGGGCGCACCCGGGCGGCAGAGCTGGGTGAAGGCGATGCCGACGGAGGCCTCGGCGAGGATCTGCGTCAGCGTGCCGACCGTGGTGACGGGCGACATGGCGCCTGCCACGATGAAGGGCGAGATCACGCAGGCCTGGTTGGCGCGCGCCAGCACTTTCAGTGCGCCGAGCATCACGCCGTCCCAC
>CAYMQH010000115.1:0-8627 GCA_964392525.1 uncultured Aestuariivirga sp. | reverse complement strand
GCCTTCAACTGGTCGGCCACGGCATCGGGATTGATGCGGCGCAGGATGGTGCGGATGCGGGCCAGAAGCTCCGGCACCGAGAAGGGCTTCACCATGTAGTCGTCGGCACCGGTGGCCAGTCCGCGCACGCGCTCCGCCTCCTCGCTGCGCGCGGTGAGCATGATGATGGGAATGTCGCGGGTTTCCGGCTTGGCCCGCAGCAGGCGGCAGACCTCGATGCCGGAAATCCCGGGCAGCATCCAGTCAAGGAGGATCAGATCCGGGCGCTCCTCCGCGATGAGTTTCATCACATCCTCGCCCTCCGCCGTGTGGCGGACACGGTAGCCCTCGGACTCGAGATTGTAACTCAGAAGCACCTGGATCGCTTCCTCGTCCTCGACCACCAGAATGGAGGCGCTCATGATCACTCCTCCGGTGGCGTGATGCTTTCGATGCGGAGCGTCGCGGTCACATCCTTCTTTGGACGCCCCTCGGCAAGCGGCTTGCCATGCACCAGATAGTGAATGTTCTCGGCGATGTTGGTGGCATGATCGCCGATGCGCTCCATGTTCTTGGCGCCGAACAGCAGATGGGTACACAGGCTGATGTTGCGCGGGTCTTCCATCATGTAGGTCAGAAGTTCGCGGAAGATCGAATTGTAGAGCGCATCGAGATCCTCATCCGAGCGCCACACATCGAGCGCCATGCTGGCGTCGGAGCGGGCATAGGCATCGAGGATGTTCTTGAGCTCGGCCTGGGCCAGCCGGCCCATGCGGGTAACACCCGACATCAGCTTGCGCGGCAGCTGGTCCGACATGGCATGAGTGCGCTTCGCGGTGTTCTTCGCGAGGTCGCCGATGCGTTCCAGGTCGGAGGCGACGCGGATCGCCACCATGATCTCGCGCAGGTCGCGCGCCACAGGCTGGCGCTTTGCGATGGTGAGGATGGCCTTCTCCTCGATCTGGTGTTCGAGGACATCGACCTTCTCGTCGTTCTGGATCACCCGGTCGGCCAGCGCCGTATCGCGGCGCGACAGCGCGTCGATCGCGTCGTCGAGCTGCTGTTCCACGAGGCCGCCCATCTGGGCCAGCATCGTCTTGAGGTGGCTCAGCTCTTCATCATAGGCCTTGACGGTGTGATTGCTCATGGTTGTGTTTCTCCCGCGGATCAGCCGAAGCGGCCCGTGATATAGTCCTGCGTGCGCTTTTCCTGGGGCGCGGTGAACATCTCGTCGGTATCGCCATATTCAACCAGCGTGCCGAGATGGAAGAAGGCGGTGAGCTGCGACACGCGCGCCGCCTGCTGCATCGAGTGGGTGACGATGACGATGCAGTAGTTCTGGCGAAGTTCATCGATCAACTCCTCGATCTTCGCCGTGGCGATCGGGTCGAGCGCCGAGCAGGGCTCGTCCATCAGGATGACCTCGGGGCTCACCGCGATGGCACGCGCGATGCACAGGCGCTGCTGCTGCCCGCCGGACAGTCCGGTGCCGGGGTGATTGAGGCGGTCCTTCACCTCCTCGAACAGCCCCGCCTTCTTGAGGCTGCTGACCACGATCTCATCAAGTTCGGTCTTGTCGGCCGCCAGCCCGTGAATGCGCGGGCCGTAGGCGACGTTCTCGAAGATCGACTTCGGGAAGGGGTTGGGCTTCTGGAACACCATGCCGACGCGGGCGCGAAGCTGCACGACGTCGAGCTTCGGATCATAGATGTCCTCGCCGTCGATGCGGATATCGCCATCGACCCGGCAAGAGGGAATCGTGTCGTTCATGCGGTTGATGGCGCGCAGGAAGGTCGACTTGCCGCAGCCCGATGGCCCGATGAAGGCCGACACGGCACGGTCCGGAATGGCGATCGACAGGTTCTTGATGGCGTGCTTCTCGCCATAATGGATGTTGACGTTTTTCGCGTCGATCCGCGTCGGGCGCTCAGACATGATGCGCGGGCTGGCGGGGGTCACGACGGTCTGGAAATTGTTGTCCATCACTCTGCCTTCTTCGCTTACCAGCGGCGTTCAAATTTCTTGCGGAGATAGATCGCAAGGGCGTTCAGCATCAGCATGATCACGAGCAGCACCACGATGGCGGCTGCGGTGCGCGCCTGGAAGGCCTGTTCGGGAAGATCGGACCACAGGTAGATCTGTACCGGCAGCACGGTTGCCGAGTCGAGGAAGCCCGTGGGGATATCGACGATGAAGGCCACCATGCCGATCAGGAGTAGCGGCGCCGTCTCGCCGATTGCACTGGCAATTGCGAGGATGGTTCCCGTCATGATGCCCGGCATGGCGAGCGGCAGCACATGGTGGAACACCGCCTGCTGGTGCGAGGCGCCAACCCCCAGCGCCGCCTCGCGGATCGACGGCGGCACGGCCCGGATCGCGGCGCGCGAGGCAATGATGATGGTGGGAAGGCTCATCAGCGCAATCACGATTCCGCCGACCAGCGGCACCGAGCGCGGCATGCCGAAGAAGCCGATGAACACCGCAAGGCCCAGGAGGCCGAAGATGATCGAAGGCACGGCCGCCAGATTGTTGATGTTGACCTCGACGATCTCGGTCAGCCGGTTCTTCGGTGCGAATTCTTCAAGGTAGATGGCGGCCGCGACGCCGATCGGCAGCGCCAGAACGATGGTCACGAAAACAACCATCAGCGAGCCCATGATTGAGCCAAGGATGCCAGCGATCTCGGCCTCGCGGGAATCGCCATTGAGGAAGAGGTTCCATGCGAATTGCTGTTCGAGGCCGCCTCTCTCACGCATCATCTCGAGCCAGACGGCGGCGCGGTCGCCAAGCTTGCGGTCCGCCTCGGGCACGGCGAAGCTCAGGATCTGCCACTGGCCGGAGGCCACTTCGGAGGCGGTGCCGGGCGCCACGATCACCTCCGCCGCGGCAGCTTCGCCTTCGGCCGGGATCTTGAGCGCGCCGTCATCAGCGAGGACGACCACTCCAGGGCTAAGCCCCTGGCCCGAGACGAAGATGTTGTCACCCTCGGTCCTGATGGTGAGCGGGCCCTGGCCTACAGCACGGGAGACGCTCGTCACCTGGCCCTTGAGATAGATGTCGGCGTCATCCGAGAGCAGGACTGGAACCGTCACGGGCTGGCCGATCAGCGCCGGATCGGCAAGCACCCTGCGGCGGAGTTCATCGCCACCGCCATTGGAGATCAGGCCATTGAGAATCTTGCGGTCGGCACGCGAACTGGCAGAGGGAAACTGGGCCCGCCACGCCGCCTTCACGAGGCCCTCGAAATCGCCCGCGGCAGGCTTCGCGGCATCGACCTTGGCGGGATCAACCATCACCTCAAGGATGGCGGAGTACTGCGTGAAGGCGGGAATGGAGCGCGAGACGATGTCGGTCAGCAACACAGCCAGAAAGGCCGTCGTGAGGACCAGCGCCGTGATGCCATACAGACGGAAACGCCGTTCTGCAGCGTAACGCCGGGCAATCAGGGCCGGGTCCGGCCGCTTGAGCTTCTCAGTCATACTGTTCCTTGTATTTCTGAACGAGCCGGAGCGCGATGAAGTTCAACACCAGCGTGAAGAAGAACAGCACGAAGCCCAGCGCGAAGGCGGCCAGGGTCTTGGCCGAGTCGAATTCATGGTCGCCAACCAGCAACATGGCGATCTGCACCGTCATGGTGGTCACGGAGCTGAACGGGTTCGCCGTGAGGTTCGCCGCCAGACCCGCCGCCATGACGACGATCATCGTCTCGCCCATGGCGCGAGACACGGCAAGGATGAAGGCGGACACGATGCCCGGAAGGGCAGCAGGCAGGATGACCCGCTTGATCGTCTCGGACTTTGTTGCGCCCATCGCGTAGGAACCATCGCGCATGGACTGGGGGACGGCATTGATCACGTCGTCGCTCAGCGAAGAGATGACCGGGATCAGCAGCATGCCGATGACCACGCCAGCGGCGAGGGCCGATTCCGCCGAGATATTCATTCCGAGAACAGCGCCCGAATTACGGATGAAGGGCGCAACGGTGAGCGCGGCGAAGAAGCCGAGCACCACGGTGGGAATGCCTGTCAACATTTCGAGAACGGGCTTGAACACCGCCCGGACCTTGGGCGACGCATATTCCGCCATGAAGATCGCGGCCAGAAGGCCCAATGGCCCGGCCACGCACATGGCGATCGTGGTGATCAGCAGCGTGCCGGTGAGCAAGGGAATGAAGCCGAAGCCCGGCGGCGAACCGGTTGGGGCCCAGAGAATGCCGGTGAAGAACGACCACGGCGATACCTCGCCGAAGAACCGGCCGGTTTCGAACAGCACCGACATCACAATGCCGACGGTGGTGAGAATGGCGATCCCGGAACAGACGATGAGGAAGCCGAGCGTGATCTTTTCGAACAGGTTCCGCGCCCGGAATTCCGGCGCAACCTTGACGAACAACGCGTAGGCCGCAGCGGCGGCCGCAGCAAGCCCTGCCCAGGGGGCAACGAGGGGCAGAGGCCCAGCAAGCAGCACAAACACAAAAAGGCCTGCGAGAAGGGCGGATGTGCCGATCAGCAGGCCATGATAACTCGGCAGGGAATGGACCAGTACAGTACCGCTGCGCATCCGGGCCGCGCGCTTCCGTCCCGCCAGATAGGCAGACGCGACGAGCAAAAGGAGCAAGGCAAAGAAGAATGTGTGCACGCCCTCATCTCCCCGGTACAAACCGCCACCATGCCTTCAGCGGCCGATGGCGCTTCATGGAAATCGGGGCGGGCCGGTACATCCGCGGCGGCCGCCCCTCGTCATCCGGCCCAACCAGGCCGGATGGCGGTTGAGTTCAGCTTACTTGACCTGATCGGCCGTAAGCACCGTCATCGCGTTGGCGGCCTCGCGGACCTTGACGCCCTCTTCACCCGGAAGGGCAATGAGGCCCTTCTCGGAGAGATAGCCATCCTCGCCCACCGCCTTTTCGGAGGTGTATTCGGCGACAAACTCCGCCATGCCCGGAATGACGCCGACATGCTGCTTCTTGGCATAGACGAAGAGCGGACGGGCCACCTTGTAATCGCCAGAGGCGATGGTGTCGATGGTGGGCGCAACGCCATCAATGGCGAGGCCGCGGATATCGGCGTTTTCGGCGACATTGGCGAAACCGAAGATGCCCAGGGCATTGGCATTGCCGGCAAGCTTCTGGACGATCAGATTGTCATTCTCGCCGGCTTCGATGAAGGGGCCGTCCTCGCGCATGGACTTCCACACGGCTTCGAAGGCCTTGGCGTCGGACTTCTTGAGCTCCTTGAGGCTGTCGAAGGACTCGGCACCCTTCTCCATCACGAGTTCCATGAAGCTATCACGCGTGCCGGAGGTCGGCGGCGGGCCATAGACCTCGATCTTCGCAGCAGGCAGCGCCGGGTCGATCTCGTTCCACATGGTGTAGGGGTTGGCGACCAGCTTGCCGTCCTTGTCCGGAACCTGCTTTGCCAGCGCCAGGAAAACCTGCTGCTTGGTGAGCTTGAGGTCGGGCCCCTTCGTGGAGTTGGCAATCGCCAGACCATCGAAGCCGACCTTGATCTCGACGATCTCCGTCACGCCATTCTTCATGCAATCCTCAAACTCGCCCTTCTTGATGGCACGCGAGGCGTTGGAGAAGTCCGGAGTATCCACGCCGACACCGGCGCAGAACAGCTTGAAGCCGCCGCCCGTGCCCGTCGATTCGACGACCGGCGTCTTCATGCCGGTGGCCTTGCCGAACTGCTCGGCGACGGCGGTGGTGAAGGGATACACCGTCGAGGAACCGACGATGCGGATCTGGTCGCGCGCGGCGTAGGCGGGGATGGCAGTCAGGCCGATGAGGCTGGCAGTAAGAAGAAGGCGTTTCATGTGTGGATCTCCTGTCGATGCAGGCGCAAGCTAGGTTTGATGCGCAACGTTTATGTGACTGCCAGATCACACTTTTATGACGATGCAAATATTTGAAAACAGGGCTACTTTATCGGCAACTTCACGGTGAAGACACTGCCTTTGCCAAGCTCGGACGTGATCGCCAGGCGGCCGCGGTGGCGGTTCACGATGTGCTTGACGATGGCAAGCCCCAGCCCCGTTCCACCGCGTGAGCGGCTTTCCTGGACATTCACCCGGTAGAAGCGCTCGGTCAACCGCGGGATGTGCTCCTCCGCGATGCCAGGCCCGTGATCAATGACGCCAATGTCGGCCTTGTCGCCGTTCCGCTGCACCCGGATTTCGACAAGCTTGCCTGAACTTGCATATTTGAGGGCATTCTCGGCAAGGTTCTGGACCACCTGCACGAGTTCGTCGCGGCTGCCTGTTACGGTGAGCGGGCCATCGCTCTCGACCTTCACCTCGCAGCCGAGTTCCCGGGCCATGGGGGACAGCACGTCACGCACATGGCTGGCAACCTGCACGAGATCCACCTCACCCGAAGGACGGACGTGTTCGTTCATCTCGATGCGCGACAGCGACAGGAGATCGTCGATCAGGCGGCGCATCCGGTCGGCCTGGCTGCGCATCAGGCCGAGGAACTTGGCCTGTGCCTTTTCATCATTGCGGGCCGCCCCGAGGATGGTGTCGAGAAAGCCGGAGAGCGCGGCAAGGGGTGTTCTGAGTTCATGGCTGGCATTGGCGACGAAGTCGGCACGCATGCGCTCGATCTGCTGTTCACGCGTCAGGTCACGGAGCACGATCAATGCACCGCAGCCATCGCCGAGCGGCGAGACATGGGCGCAGAAACTGCGCGACATGGGAACCCGGAGTTCATAGTCGACGCTCGAAGCGCCATCACCCGCTGCCGCCGCGGCAACCGCTTCGAGAACGGCGGGGGCCCGCAGCGAAGCAGAAAGGTGCAGGCCCTGCGGGCTGATTTCCAGAAGGTCGGCGGCCTGCGCATTGGCATGTGTCACCATGCCCTGCCTATCCACCACCAAGGCAGGATCGGGCATGGCGTGCACCACATCGGCGGCGGTGGGAAGACCCGGCGGCGGGGCGTTGGGCCGGAGGAACTGGTTCAAGGTGGCAAGCAACCGCATGGCTGCAGGATTGCAGCATCTCGTGACAGTTTAGCATCCTCAGGCAGGCCGTGCCACAAGCAAGGCAGCTTCCCGCCCTCATCAAGCTAAGTGGCGGCGGGGCCGCCCTGTGAAAGCCAGCGGGCGCAGTCCGGCCCCAGTTCCGCGACTGCGCGCTGCTCATAGGCGGCCATGTCCGCCGCCGTGAGCCGATCACGCCAGCGGCCATTGGTACCCTTGTTGATGAAGGTTTCAGCGCCACCCGCCCATGAGACGCCACCACGCGGCGCAACCTTGGCTGCGTTCGCCTTCATGTAATCAAACGTGCAGTGCGACACGATGCGGGCCAGCGCGCGCTCTTCCACTGCAATGCCGAGGAAGGCAGCGATGCGGCGGATCGAGCCTTCCAGATCGGATTTCAGGTCATTGAAATGCACGAGCATCACATTCGGCAGGGCGCGAATTGCCCACCATGAGCGGATATGGTGCCAGAACGGCCAGAACGGCCAGCCATCCCGGTCGAGCCATGTCTTGTAGAATTCATAGGGATCGGCGGTTCCGCGCACGAGCAGCGGAGAACCGGCGGGCATGTTGGCATTGTACATGCGGAAGTATTCATCAGTCGCGTTGTAATGGTGATTGTGGAAGCTCCACGCCGCATCGCGCCCGTCGCGCGCAATGTAGAGATAGCGCGCGGCGGGGGAGAACACGAGCGCATCCACCGGCAGATGCGTCTTCAGGAAGCGGCGATGGGCCTGACGATCGATTGCCGTCCGCAGCTCCGGCGCCAGGACCCGCAGATCATACCATGGCGAGAGCTGATGCAGCGGCTGGTCCTCCGCGCCGTTGAAAAT
The DNA here is from genome assembly GCA_964392525.1 of uncultured Aestuariivirga sp. Classification (GTDB taxonomy): domain Bacteria; phylum Pseudomonadota; class Alphaproteobacteria; order Rhizobiales; family Aestuariivirgaceae; genus Aestuariivirga. The sequence continues at coordinate 835 of CAYMQH010000115.1, read as the reverse complement.
CAGCTGCAGGATGATCTGCTGCATCCACGTGGTGCCGGACTTGGCATAGGTGGCGATGATGATGTCATCGTCGCGGAAGGCAAATCCATTCCAGACGCGCGAATCGAAGAAGTGGCTGAAGATCTCGCGCGTCTTCACCGGCCATTGCCCGTCAGCCATATTGCACGCCCGGCAAGACGCAGAGCATCTCATAGAGGAAATTGGCGCCGATCAGCGCCGTGTTGCCGGAGGGATCGAGCGGGGGAGAGACCTCGACAAGATCGCCACCGACCAGATTGAGGCCACGACAGCCGCGGATGATCTCGAGCGCCTGCCAGGTGGAGAGGCCGCCCACCTCCACCGTGCCTGTGCCGGGCGCGAAGGCCGGGTCCAGGCTGTCGATGTCATAGGTGAGATAGACCGGGTGATTGCCGATCTTCGCCCGCACCTCCTGCATCAGCGGCGCGAGGGACTTGTACCAGCACTGCTCGGCCTCGATCACCGTGAAGCCCTGCTTCCGCGGCCAGTCGAAATCCTCCGGGCTGTAGCCGGAACCGCGAAGCCCGATCTGATAGACCTTGTCGCAGGCCAGAAGCCCCTCCTCCACCGCGCGGCGGAAAGGCGTGCCATGGGCAATCTTCTCGCCGAACATCTCGTCATTGATGTCGGCATGGGCATCGACATGAATCATCGCCACCGGACCGTGCTTTTTCTTCATGGCGCGCAGGATGGGTAGCGTGAGGGTGTGGTCGCCACCGAGCGTCAGCGGAATGCAATTGTGAGCGAGAATGCCGTCATAGGCCGTCTCGATGAGGCCCACCGTCTTCTTCAGGTCGAAGGTGTTGATGGCCACGTC
>CAYMQH010000114.1:0-8750 GCA_964392525.1 uncultured Aestuariivirga sp. | reverse complement strand
TCTCGACATCCACCAGCGTGCCGAGCGGGGCCCGGCGGGCGAGAGCCGCATTGCCGTCCTGCTCCGCTTCAATGTTGGCCAGCAGGCGTGAGGCCCGGGCCGGATGGCGGCCCTGCATTGCCGCATGCGGGGGAATTTGCTAAGCCCGATCCGCCTTTCCTTGCTTTGAAAGCCTTTTTCCGATGCCATTTCCCAATGCCCATGATGTCCGCACCGGCCTTCGCCAGATCGTCTCCCATGGCGCAGTCATCCTTCCGCGCGAGACTGGCATCCGCTTCGAGCGCTGGTTCCGCGGCTATGAGGAGAAGCAGAAACTCGACGCCTCCGATGCTGTGGTCGCCTCCTTCGGCAAGAGCGGGCGCACCTGGCTTCGGGTCTTGCTGTGGCGCTATTTCGCGAGAAAGACCGGTTTTGCAAGCGACAGCATCTCCGGGTTCGACGAATTCCGGAACCGTCATCCCGATGTCCCGGTGCTGTTCTTCACCCATGACAATTACCTGAAGGACTATCTGGGCCATGATCGCAAGGCCGAGATCTACGGGAACCTGCCCGTCGTGCTGCTGGTGCGCGACCCGCGCGACACGGCGGTGTCGCAGTTCTTCCAGTGGAAGCACCGCATGGTGGCCCGCAAGAAGGTGATCAATGGCTATCCCTTCGGCGATGTGAGCGTGCACGACTTCATCGCGGGGGAAGAAGCGGGTGTGCCCAAGATCATCGCCTTCATGAACGCCTGGGCGGCGGAAATCGGCAAGATGCCGAAGCTTCTCGTGGTTCGCTATGAGGACCTGCGCGCTGACACGAAGGGAGCGTTGCGCCGCATCCTCGAATTCCTGGGTCAGCATCCGTCGGACGCCGAGCTTGAGGACGCGGTGAATTTCGCCTCGATCGACAACATGCGCCGCATGGAAATCGAGAATGCCGGAAAGACCGGTGCTCAGCGCAGCATGAAGCCAGGTGACGCGAGCGATCCGTCCAGTTTCAAGGTCCGGCGGGGCAAGGTCGGCGGCTGGCATGATTATGTGACGGAAGAGCAGGCCGCTGTCATCGACCAGATGGTGCGCGATCGGCTCAATCCCGTTTATGGCTACAACGGCTAGGCGGACGGGGGGCCGCTCCGGTGGCGCTGGCCGGCGCTGCCATGATGGGACCAGAGCCGCGCATCCAGCCGGTAATCCGGAGCGAGAAACCGCACCAGCTCTTCTGGCCGGCTGCTTTCGATGTCGAACAGCAGGAAGCGCGGCTTTGCTGCGAAAAACGCCAGCACCTCTGCCTTGTGCCGGGCGTAATGCGCCCGCCAGCGTTCCGGCGCTTCGCTTTCCGCAATGTCATGCGCTTTCGCATAGCGCGTCACGAAACTGCCGCGCGGGCCGCCGTCATGATTCATCCGCGAGCGGATCCACCTCTCCACCGGCCTGTCATTGAAGACGAAATAGGCACCGGGGTGCTGGGCGTGAAGTTCACGGAACCAGCCATTGGCTTCGATGAATTCCGTGTCCGTCAGATATACGAGGTCCGAGAAGGCATCATAGTGATCAAAGCCGGTGAGCAGCCCAAGCCCCGCCTCGTGGTTCGCCTGCATCAGCTTGGCCAGCGGCGGCAGCTTCAGGCGGCGGGCCATGTAACTTGAACTGTGGACCGCCAGGTAACCATTATCGACAAGGAAGTTTTGCAGCGTCTTGGTGCCGGTCTTGTTGAAGCCGATGAAGAACAGCTTCGGCTGAGTGCTTCGCAGGCCCGCCTTCTGCATGGCATGGCGGAGCAGCAGCCGGGCTGGAAAGGTCTTGCGCCGCACCGCGGCGCCAAGGCGGGTCATGGCGGTATCCGTCCCGTCCTTCTGCGTCATCGGCACCTCCCGGTTTGCGCGGTCATCGGCGTGGGCATCAGGCGGCGGCGCGCCCCACGTCATGCACCCGCCCACTGCGCACTTCGTAAAGCTTGTCCGCCACCTCCACCCACGCATCGCGGTGGGTGATCACGATGATGGTGAACGCCTCAGCAAGATTGCGGATGTTGCTGACGATCTCCGCTTCCGTTGCGGGGTCGAGCGCGCTCGTCACTTCATCGAGGATCAGGATGTCGGGCCGTGTCACAAGGGCGCGGGCCAGAGCGATGCGCTGGCGCTGGCCGCCGGACAACCTTGCACCCATTTCCCCGGCGACCGTTGCAAGCCCCTGCGGCAGCGTGGCAATGAAATCCTCAAGGCCCGCCAGGCGGAGGGCTTCTGCCACCTGTTCATCCGTCAGGCTCTCGTCGCCGAGGCAGATGTTCTCGCGGATCGAGGCGTGCAGAAGCGACAGTTCCTGCGAGACGTAGCCAATGCGGCGGCGGAGCGCGGTGATGTCAACTTCGCCGAGCGGCGTACCGCCAAGCAGCACCTGCCCTGATTGCGGGCGGTGCAGGCCCACGAGCAGGTCGATCAGCGTGGTCTTGCCGCCGCCCGACAGCCCCTTCAACACGGTGATCTGCCGCGCCCCGATGGTGAGGCTCACATCCGTCAGCACGGGGTCGTTTTCATAGGCGAAGCTCACCTGCTCGAAGCGGAAGTTGGCCCTGGTGTCGGGGGCCGTGCTGCCGAAGGCGGGTTCCCTGTTCGTCTCGGTGAGGGCAATAAGCTGCGTCACGCGGTCATAGGCCCCTTCCGACTGTGCGAATTGCTGCTGCAGCTTCTGTAGCTTGGTGACGTTGTTGATGACTTTCATGAACAACACGCCGCTCACCACGAGTGAGGCGAAGGACACCTGGAAATAGGTGAAGGAGACATAGATGACCGCCACGAGCGCCAGCGCCGTCACCACGTCGGAAATCTGCGCCAGGATCTGCCGCGCCAGCTCGCGCCGAACCAGCGAGCGCTTCAGCCGGCGCATGGCAAGGCGGATTGACGTCTGGAAGGACTCGTAGCGCTGCATCGTCTTGAGCGGCTTGATATTGGACAAGAGCTCGACGGTCTTGACGGTCAGTTCCTTTGTCGCGTCGGTCTGCTTGAAGCCGGCCCGCTTCGACATGACGACGAGGAAGCGCAGCCCCGATGTCATCACGGCGCCGACTGCGAGGCCGAGCAGGGCCAGCCGCCAGTCAACGAACAGCGTGACGGCGACGTAGAAGGCGGACTGAATCACCATGGCGCAGAATTGCGCCGAGAGCAGATAGGCATCGCCGGCCCGTGTGGCCTCGCCGCTGATCGCGGTGGCAAACCGTCCGCTCGTCTGGCTCGAATAGAAGCGCCAGTTGGCATGGAACAGGGCATTGATGAGGCGCTGGCGCAACCGGACCGACACCTGCGCCGCCGCTACGCCGGCGTAGGTCAGCGTCAGGAAGCTGATGATGGCCTTGAGGATCAGGGCAACTGAGATCAGCACCAGGATGGTTTCGAGGGTGGGCGGCAGGCCGGCGGCCAGCATGATCTGCTCCACCTTGTCACCGGCTGGCGAATCGCCGCTGGTGCCACCCGAAATGATCGCAATGGCGGGCAGCAATGCGGATATGCCGACCGCTTCGCAGAGGGCCGCCAGCAGCAGCGACAGCAGCACCAGCACGGGGCGCGTGCCTTCCTCTCCGAAAAACAGTTTCACGATCTTGATCATGCGGAACGGACCTGTATCACACCCGGCGCGGCCTTTCACCCCGCCGTTCCTGTGCTTGCAATGCCGCCGGGGGGCGCGTAGAACGGCCCCGACCTCGGCGTTTTTGCGCTTGCGAAGACCGGGTTTGGTTAGACAAGTTCTCAGGGATTGCAAGCCCTAACTGGCTTGGCTGCAGGCCAGGCTCAGCCCGGAACAATGCGGTTGGGGGCGCCCCCGCTGCAACCGGGTAGCGAAGGAGCGGACAAGTGGAGTACGAGCGCGGCATCGTCTATATCGCCGTAGGGGCAGGCTATGTGCGCGATGCGGAACGCTCGGCCCGCAGCGCAAAGCGCATCCATCCCGATCTGCCTGTGTGCCTGTTCAGCGACGTACCCTCCAGCGACCCGGTGTTCGATATCCGGCGCGAGATCACCGACCCGCACCGCCGCTCCAAGCTCGACTGCATCCTGCGCACGCCATTCCGCGACACGCTCTATCTCGACTCGGATACGCGCGTCATCGCCAGCATCATCGAGCCATTCGGCCTGCTGGGCCGCTATGATCTTGCTGCCTGCCATGTCGAAAACCGCCATCCGGTGTCGTCTGCCACGGCGCGGCTCAAGGGCGAGGATGTGGAGCCGGGCTTCACCGGCTTCAACGGCGGCGTTTTCTATTACCGCATGAATGACCAGGTCCGCGGCTTCTTCACGCGATGGGCCGAGGAATACCGCCGGGAGAACGCCAAGTGGGACCAGCCCATCATGCGCCGCCTGCTCTGGGACATGCCGGAGGTGAAGGTGATCGCCATTCCGCCGGAATTCAATGTGCGCACCCTGCGCGGCCTGTTGTTCCGCTCCGCCAATGAGAGCCAGGCGCGGCTGCTGCACTTTCCCTGGTACAAATCCACCGATTCGGTGGCGTGGCGGCTGTGGCGTACCATCCGGACCCTGCGCGTCTATCCCGGCAATGCGGTCACCATGATCCGCGCCTTCTTCATGTGAGATCATGCGAAAGATCCTGATCACCGGCACGGCAGGCTTCATCGGCTATCATCTGGCGGAACGTCTGCTGGCCGAGGGAATGACCGTTCACGGCTATGACGCGCTCACCGATTATTACGACGTGTCGCTCAAGAAGGACCGCCACGCGCGGCTGGCGGAAAGGCCTGGTTTCTCGGCGACGCTCGGCCGCCTCGAGGATGCGGACCTCCTCGCCCGGACGGCGGACGCCTTCGCGCCGGATGTCATCGTGCATCTCGCCGCGCAGGCCGGTGTCCGTTACAGCCTGGAAAATCCGCAGTCCTATGTCGAGACCAATGTCAACGGCACCTTTAATGTGCTGGAGTGCGCCCGGCGGCTGAAGGTGGGGCATCTCGTCTTCGCGTCCACCTCCTCCGTATACGGTGGAAATACCCAAATGCCGTTCCGCGAGGCCGACAAGGCCGATCAGCCCCTCACCATCTATGCCGCTACGAAGAAGGCGGGCGAGGTACTGGTCCATTCCTATTCCCATCTCTGGGGCATTCCGGCCACGGGCCTGCGGTTCTTCACCGTCTATGGCCCGTGGGGCCGCCCGGACATGGCGCTGTTCAAGTTCACCCGTGCCATGCTCGAGGGCCGCCCGGTCGACATCTACAATGGCGGCGATCTCTACCGCGATTTCACCTATATCGATGACCTGACCCGCGCCATTCGTCTGCTGATCGACGTGCCGCCCGTGAAGGGCAGCCCGGTCAGCGGCGACGACAGCCTTTCGGCGGTCGCGCCGTTCAGAACTGTCAACATCGGCAACAACGACAAGGTGCGGCTCCTGGATTTCGTGGCAGCAGTTGAGGCGGCCATCGGCATTCCGGCGCAGCGCCACTTCATGGAGATGCAGAAGGGCGATGTCTTCGCCACCTGGGCGGATGTGACCCTTCTCGGATCCCTGACGGGCTTCACCCCCGCCACCGACTACCGCGTGGGCGTGCGCCGTTTCGTGGACTGGTTCCGTGACTATTACAGGGTCTGAGGGCGCGGCTCCGCTCAAGGCTGCAAACGACGTCGGCCGCGCGCTGGCCGCGGCCGGCTGCCGCTTCGTGCACTGGAAAAGCAACGGCCATCTTGCCGAAGCCCTGTCCGGCCAGACCGACATCGACGTGTTCGCCGAGCCCGGACAGCAGGCTGCGGTGCGTGACTGCCTCCTCGCCGAGGGCTGCCTGAAGCTTCAGGGCCAGCCCTGGGCCAGCTATCCGGATGTGGAGGACTGGCTGGCCTTCGATGCCGAAACCGGGCGCTTCCTGCATCTCCATCTGCACTTCGCGCTGGTGACCGGCCTCCGGCGCATCAAGCATCTGCGGCTGCCCTGGGCCGAGACGCTGCTGGCCAATAGCGACCATAGCCTTGACGCGGTCTGGCCCACGCCCACCCCCGAAATGGAATTGACGATCCTGCTGGTGCGCATGTGGGCAAAGATGCCGCCGGTGCGGCGCGCCTTCGGGCCGCGCCTGCCACGGCATGTGCGCGGGGAGTTCGACTGGCTCATGAGCCGCGCCGATCCCGCCGCCGCGGCCCGGCTTGCCGCCTCCCTGTTCCCGGAGGGCGATGCAGCGGCCATCGCGGCGCTAGTCAGCGGTCCTCCGCCTACGGACGAAGCCGTGCTCTCGCTCAGCCGCCGTCTGTATGGCACGCTCAAGGGCGCATCACGCATGCCGTGGCCCGTCGCGCTGCTCCGGTCGAGCTGGCTCAACCTCCGCGCGGCGGCTGCCAAGCGGTTGCGCAGGTTCCGGCCCGCCACCATCACCGGCAAGCGCGTGGCGGGCAGGGGGCTTGTCGTCGCCTTCATTGGCAGCGACGGCTCCGGAAAATCGACCCTCACCCGCGAAATGCGGGCATGGCTCCGCTACAAGCTTGACGTTCACGGTTACTACATGGGTTCAGGGCAGGGCAGCACACGCCTTCTCGACAAGGCGCGCCACGCCGTGAAGGCTAAGACGAAAAAGAACAAGCCGCCCAAGGCGCTCCGCACCGCCAGTGAGGTGCCACGCAAGCCTCCCGGCTTTGTCGGCCGTCTTGCAGCGCTGCATCACTTGCCGGCCATCCGCGCCAAGCTCCGCGGCCTGAGGCAGGCGCGGCGTCTGGCAGAGGGCGGCAGCATCATCGTGCTCGACCGTTTTCCGCAATCCCAGTTTCCGGGAATCTATGATGGGCCGCGCCTGCAGGACGGCCATGGCTTCGCATGGGCGGCGCAAGCCGAACTGTCGGCTTTCCATGAAGCGGCAGGCCTTGCCCCCGATCTTGTGGTGAAGTTGATGATTTCGCCTGGCGTTGCCCATGCGCGCAAGCCGGACCACAATCTTGAGACGGTGAAGCGCAAGGCCACGATCACCGGACTGCTGGCTTTCCCGGACTCGCAGGTGGTGGAGATCGATGCGGAACAGCCGCTTGATCAAGTCATCCTCGAGGCGAAGAACGCCATCTGGCAGGCCATGCGGGCCAAGGCCAAGGAAGCGCCGCATGGCTGACCGTCAGCGCAGCGCCATCATCGAATTCGCCGGTCTGCCGGGGGCTGGAAAATCGACCATCGCCCGGGGCTTCCGCCCACTGCTGCCAGAAGCGCTGGGGCCGCAATTGCCGCGGGCCTCCCGGCGCGCCAGCCCAAGGCTCTATGCTGCGGCCCTTGCACTCGGCCTCTCGCTCAGGCCGCTGGAATTCAACGACCTTCACAGGTTCCTGAAGATCATCGAGGGCTACAACATCTACCGGCATGGCCTTGGTCTTCCGCTCCTGCTTGAGCAGGGATCGATCCAGAGGCTCTGGTCCGCCATCGCCGACCGCGCCGCCTATGATCCGGCCAGGCGCGAGAGACTGGTCCGCATGCTGGCAGAGGCCCCGCCCGATGTGATCGTCTGGGTGAGAACGGCGCCGGAGTCCGCCGCGGCGCGAATCCGCGCGCGCCCCCACGGCAACAGCCGGTATGAAAGGATGGAGGCCAGGGAGATGATCGAGCGGCTGCGCTCGTCAGACCGGCTCTATGAAGACCTGATCGGACTTTACCGCCGCCATTCCTCCGCGGCGATCCTCGAAGTATCCGGCGAAGACCCGGTGAGTGGCAATGTGGCGCGCGTTGCTGCCTTCGTGAAAGCCGAGCTTCCCCGCCTTGAGGTGCGCGAACCATGACAGAAATCTCCGCCGCCGATCTCGCCTTGTCCGTCAAGTTCAATCGTCCTGTCCGCAACGGGCCCCTGACGCTGTTCGCCGTAATGCGGAACGAGATGTATTTCCTGCCGGCCTTCCTCGAACATTACCGCAAGCTCGGCATCGAGCAGTTCGTCATCGTCGATGATGCATCGGATGATGGCACGGGCGACTATCTGGCACGCCAGCCGGATTGCTGTTCCGGGAGTACCCACATCCGCTTCGGGCAGCACGTGGTCATCAGCGATCCCTCGCATGGCGGCCTGTCTGGCCGGGCGGGGCCGATCCTCAAGCGTGTCGTTCCCAACCACTATCTGGGCGGCCAGCATGTGGTGATTGCCGATGCCGACGAGTTCCTGCTCCTGCCGGAGGCGTGTGCGCATCTGTCCGATGTGGTGCGGCTGATGACGGCGCGCGGTTGGAAATCGGTGTCGGCCTCGCTGATTGATTTCTATCCAGCAACCCTTGCGGAACTTGAAGACCCCACGCCACCGGTTGATGCCGCTCAACTCTTCGCGCGCTTTGGCCTGTTCGATGCTGTGCCCTTCATGACCCTTGCGCCGGGGCGGCAACCGCAGAAGACAGGCCAGACGGCGTCCGAACGCCTCTTCCGGCTGTGCGGCATCCGCAATGTTCCCCCCGCCGTTGACTGGCTGCCGCGATGGCTGGCCGGCCTTTTGCCTTTCGGGACGCCGGGCGCGGCGTGGTTCAAGACCCCGATCATCAATTACGACGGTGCCACATTCATGGTCGCCTCGCATGCCGCAAATGTGCCGCCGCCGCCGGACATGATGCTGGCGATGGCCCATTTCAAGTTCAATGGTGATACCTACCGCAAGATCCAGAGCGCCATTCGCCTCAAGAGCCACGCCCGCAAGGGCCAGAAATATGCCCATTACGAACACATGCTGAGCCGGATGCAGGAGCGGAAGCTCGACTTTCTCGGCAAGGAATCGGCGTGTTATGAATCTCCCGCGCAACTCATGGCCGCGGGGCTGATGAAACTGCCGGACTG
>CAYMQH010000113.1:3587-8750 GCA_964392525.1 uncultured Aestuariivirga sp. | reverse complement strand
ACCTAGACTAGCGGAGTCAGAGTCCGCGGTCCTACCGTTAGACGATCCCCCAACGGATAGTCGCGGCTAGATAGCGGCAGCGGGCGGGATGTGCAAGAGGATTATCCGGCCCGGCACCTCAGCTCCGGAACTTGCGCATCAGCGTGGCGAGGCTTTGCAGGTCTTCCTCGTCGCGTGGCGGCCGGAAGGCCGGAGCAGCGGCTGCTGCGGGTTCGCGTGGCGGCGCGGTACGCCGCGGCTCGGGCGTGGCAGGCTCCACGGGCAGGAACGACAGTCCTGTGTCCTGTGCGCGGTTGATGTCCGCGCTGGCGGGGTCCGGCGAGTGGCTCTGGGCCCGCCAGCGCTGCACGATGCCCTGCAGGAAGCCGTCATCCGGCATTTCGTCCGCCCAGCTGCGGGTGAAGGAGGCGGTGTTGCTCTGGGGCCTCGCCCCAGCCGGCAGGACGTCGAACTTGATGCGGGTGGGAAGCGAGACGCCCTCGCCAAAGGCGATGGCCTCGCCCGTGCCCATGGTGGGGATGAAGTCGAGCAGGCTGCCCGCCGCATCCGAAATGCCGGCCTTCAGGATCTGCTGGTCGCGCTCATTGGCAAGCCGCATCGAGAAGATGGTGTTGCACTGCGACAGGATGGTGGCGTCCAGTTCCGCCGGGCGCTGCGATACGATGCACAGTGACACGCCGTATTTCCGGCCTTCCTTGGCGATGCGCGAAATGGCGCGCTTGGTCGGCTCGAAGCCCAGTGTCTTGTCCACCGGCACATAACGGTGGGCTTCCTCGCAGACGAAGGTGATGGGTATGCGCCCCGCACTCCACACGCCGAAATCGAAGGCGAGCCGCGCCAGCACCGAGACGACGACGTTGATGATTTCCGACGGCAGCCCGCCCAGTTCGAGAATGGCGATGGGCTTGCCGTTGACCGGAATGCGGAACAGGCGGGCCAGCACCTGGGACATGGTGTCCTGCACGGTGAGGGAGCCGAACATGAAAGAGTAGCGCGGATCGCGGCTGATCGATTCGAGCCTCGATTTCAGGCGCTTGTAGGGCGCGAGTTCGCCGCGCAATTCCAGCTTTCCGATGTGCTCCTCAAGAATTCCGATGAGATCGGAGGTGCGGTAGGGCACGGGCGTATCGACGCCCACCGCGCTGTGGTCCGCCGGGTCGCGCTGGCGCTGGATCATCGGCCGGTCTCGGCGCTGGTTGTTCATGTAGCGCAGCTTGGCAAGCGGGATCAGTTCGCGCAGAACCTCGATGTCGGGCTCGCGGTTCGGCTGCTGGCCGATGAGGATTTCGACGATTTCCTCGAAGGTCAGCAGCCAGAACGGCAGGTTCATGTTGGCAGGGCCGATGACCTCCGCCATGCCCTTGAAGGCATGGGCGTATTCGCGGTGCACGTCGAGCAGCAGCACATGGCCTTGCGGGTTCCGCTCAAGGATGCGGCGCAGGATGAGCGCCACCGTGCAGGACTTGCCGATGCCCGTGGCGCCGAGAATGGCGAAATGCTTGCCCAGCATGTCGTCCGTCTTGATCATTGCGGGGATCGAGGAATCCTGCGTGATGTGGCCGATGCGGATGGCTGTCTCGGAATCGCAGGCATAGGCCTTCGCCAGTTCCGCCTTGGAGGCGCGGCACACGACATCGCCCAGCGAGGGATAGCAGGAAACGCCGCGCCGGAAGCTCTGGGGGTTGCCTTCGGCATCCTTCGGCAGTTCGCCGAGGAACTCCACCTCGATGATACGCAATTCCTGCTCATCGCGCGCGTGCGAGGGCATGGGCGAGGACAGCGCGGAGACAATGCACAGCGACACCGACTGCGGCGTATCCACCCGCAGCAGCATGCCGATCTCCGGCGTCTTGGCCCGCGCGCCGCCTTCCTCCATGTCGATCAGGATCACGGCATGGGCGCCGGTAACGGCCACGATGCGGCCGATGCGCTCTTCCTCGAAATGCCTGAACGGCAGCGGGGCACCGGGAACTGTTTGCGGGGCTTGCATGCTGGGTTTACCTTTCAATGAGGGCCGGCGGCCGGCGCGCCCTCACGCGCCAGAGGCAGGATGAGGGATACGCGCGTTCCGTTGTCCTTTTCGGATTCTATGCGCAGGTCGCCGCCATGCATGCGCGTCAGCGCCTGGGCGATGGGCAGGCCCAGGCCTGTGCCCTCATGACGCTTGCTGAAGGCCGAATCGACCTGGCCGAAGGGGCGGAGCGCAGTGCCGATTTCGTCCGGCGACATGCCGATGCCGGTGTCTTCCACGGTGATCAGCGCATAGTCTGGATCAATCACGGTCGTATCAATGCGGATCCGGCCGTTGTCGGGGGTGAATTTCACCGCATTGCCGAGAAGGTTGATCAGGATCTGCTTGAGACGCAGTGCATCCGCCATGAGTGGCGGCAGGTCGGGCGTGCTGCGGCACTCGACCGCAATGTTCTTGTCGCGCGCGCGGGCCTCCACGATGAGCAGGCACGAGGCCAGAATTGGGCCCAGCGCCACCGGCTCGCGTTCCACCGCCAGCTTGCCGGCCTGGATCTTGGAGATGTCGAGAATGCCGTTGATGAGTTCCAGCAGGTGTTCGGCGGCCTGCTTTATATATCCCGTATACTGGTGAACCTTCTCCGGGCTGGTCGCCGTCTGGGTATGGAGCATGTCGGAAAAGCCGATGATGGCGTTGAGCGGTGTGCGGAGTTCATGGCTCATGTTGGCGATGAATTCGGATTTCGCCTTGGAGGCCAGTTCGGCATCCACCTTCGCGGCATGAAGCGCGATGGCCTGCTTACGTTGCGGAATGGCAAGGCCAAGATGATCCGAGAATTCCCCGATCAGCGAGCCTTCCTTGAACCATTTCGAACCGAACGTACGCATGTCGCACCCGCAGCTTGTCTCTGCTCTTTTGGCTGTTTCGCCTCAACGTCAGGTTAATATCGCCACCTGTTTCCGGCTGGATAATTGCTTTGTGGCGCTCCGCCGAACCTGATACATTCCGTCCAACGCAATGATTGCAGGAACGGCCGCCGCCGCTCCGGTCCTCCCGTCGAGAGCCGGCCGTACCTTGAAAGGTTTGGACGTGGAAGCGACGAGCAGGCCGGGCATGAACCGGTCACGGCGCAAATCGGCGGCTGCGGGGAACCAGGCCCGGCGCCAGCCTGTTTCGCGCGAACATCCGCCGGGGGGCCTTTATGGTGCCCTCGACCTTGGCACGAATAATTGCCGGCTATTGATCGCCACGCCCTCCCAGAATGGTTTCGCGGTGATCGACGCCTTTTCACGGATCGTTCGGCTGGGCGAACGGCTGGCCCAGACCGGCCGGCTGAGCGATGACGCCATGTCCCGCACCATCGATGCTTTGCGCGTGTGCGCCAACAAGCTGCGCTGGCGCAATGTCGAGCGGGTTCGGCTGGTGGCGACAGAGGCCTGCCGCATGGCGGTCAATGGCCCCGAATTCATCGACAGGGTCAAGCTGGAAACCGGTCTGAAGCTCGAGATCATCGACCGCGAAACGGAAGCGGGCCTCGCCGCGGTGGGGGCTGAACCACTGGTTGACCGGCAAGCCGAAACCGCGCTGGTGTTCGATATCGGCGGCGGGTCGACGGAGGTTCTCTGGATGCGCCGTGCAGGCGCACGCTTTGAAACCGTGGCCTGGACATCCCTTGCGGCGGGCGTGGTGACCATTTCGGAACAATTCGGCGGCGGGATGGATGTGACGCCGCAGTCCTTCGCGGCCATGCGCGAGCATCTGCGTCCCATGTTGCGAGACTTCGCGGCCCGGGTATCCTCCGCCAATGGCGGGCTTCCACCGGTTCCCTCGCATCTTCTCGGCACGTCTGGCACGGTGACGACCATTGCGGGCGTGCAACTGGGCCTGGCGCGCTATGACCGGGCGCGGGTTGATGGCTGCTGGCTCAACACGCATGATATCGGCGCAGTCACCAGCCGGTTGCTTGAGTTGTCCTATGACCAGCGTGCCGCCAACCCCTGCATTGGGCGCGAGCGCGCCGATCTGGTGCTGGCAGGCTGCGCCATTCTTGAGGAAATCCGCCTGGCCTTCCCGGCGGAGCGGATCCGTGTGGCAGACCGGGGCCTGCGCGAGGGCATCCTCACCTTGCTCATGAAGGAAGACGGAACCTATGGGAGGGCCGCATGAGCCGTCCGGGCAGTGGCAAGAAGCCGGGGATGCGCCTCAAGGTGCGGGTGAAAACCGGCAAGGGCCGCACGGTGTCGCAGAAGAACTGGCTGGAGCGCCAGCTCAACGACCCCTACGTTCAGGAGGCGAAGAAACTCGGCTACCGCTCACGCGCTGCCTTCAAGCTGATTGAGATCGACGACAAATACCGGTTCCTGAAGCCAGGCGGCCGCATCGTGGATCTTGGGGCTGCACCTGGCGGCTGGAGCCAGGTGGCGGTGAAGCGGGTGAAGGCGGAGGAGGGGCGCGGCCGCGTCATCGCCATCGACATGCATGGCATGGAGCCGCTTCCCTCCGTCACCATTTTCAAGAAGGATTTTCTGGACGAGGACGCTCCTGCACTCCTCATCGAGGCGCTGGGCGGCGAGCGGGCCGATTGCGTGCTCTCCGACATGGCGGCCCATGCCACCGGCCACCGCCAGACCGACCACATACAGATCATGGGCCTCGCCGAGGCGGGCTATGAATTTGCCAAGGACGTACTGAAGCCGGGCGGAACCTATCTCGCCAAGGTGCTGCGCGGCGGCACCGAGGGCGATATGCTCAAGATGATGAAGAAGGACTTCGCCAGTGTGCGCCATGTCAAGCCGATGGCCAGCCGCGATGATTCGGCGGAGCTCTTCGTGCTGGCCATGGGCTTTCGGGGTGCGCCGTCTCCGGCCACCTTGTCCAAGTAATTCTTTCCGCAGGCCTCAGCGGACGCGGGCGACGCCGCTCTTGCCATCGTCGCGCACCCAGCGGATACGGTTCGAGGATAGTTTCGCCACGGTGAAGCAGAAGGTGCGGCCCTTGTACCATTCCGTCCACTGCTGGCAGAGTTTGCTGCCGGATACCCACCAGCGGCCCTTGTCGGTAGGCGTCATGTATTTGCCGAGCCCTGCGGCCTCGCCGGTGCCATCCACCACGCCATTGGCGCGGTAGGTGAGGGGGATTTCGCCGCCGAAGGGCACGGCAAGGTAGATCCGCTTGCCGCTGATGAAACTCTTGAG
>CAYMQH010000113.1:0-3487 GCA_964392525.1 uncultured Aestuariivirga sp. | reverse complement strand
GCTTTCCCGGCACTCATGCTGCTGGCCGACGCGATTTCGCCGCGCCGGCGGGCCCCCCGTGTTCTGCCAGAGATTGATCTCGATCATGGAGTGGAGGACAGGCTTCGGGGCAAGTGAGTGAGCCCCAACAGGAAAGATCCTGATGCCGACCCTTTTATTTTGCGTGAGCCTTGCCGCCCTCCTGCTGACGCCGGGTCCCACGAACACGCTGATGGCGCTTGCAGGAGCCGAACGCGGCTGGGCCCGCGCCATGCGCCTCGCCCCGGTCGAGGTCGTGGCCTATGGGCTGGTCACCATTCCACTGGCCCTCGCTGGCGAGAGCCTTCTGTCCGCTCACGGGCCGTTGCGGCTCGCCGTCACGCTGGTGGCGGCGGCCTGGGTGGCCTTTCTCGCGCTGAAGCTGTGGAGGCTGCCGTCGGGCGATGCAATGGCAACGGGCGGAAAGGGCGCGCTGAAGCTCTTCGCCACGACGTTGTTCAATCCCAAGGGCCTGGTCATCGGGTTGGTGCTGCTACCCTCGCAGCAGAACCTTGGCAGTGCGGCCGCTGTGTTCTTCGCCACCTTGATTGCCGTTTCGGCAGTATGGGCGGCCATTGGCAACAGCATTGCGGGGACTGGCTATGCGCAGGCGCCGGTGGTCCGCCGCGCCTGTGCCTGCTGGTTGGGGCTTCTCTCGCTATGGCTTGGTTCGGCCGCCCTGACCGCCTGACATGTATCCCCGACGTTCGCGCGCCCTTGGTGAGGCGCCAGGCCCGCGTTCGCAGGTCCACCCTTAAGCGTTGCCGGAGAGTGCTTCGAGGACCGTGGATTTTGCAGGGCCAGCCGAATCAGACTGGCGCATGACGGCTGCCAGCGACAGGCTTTCCAGCGTTGCCAGATAGTCGTCATAGGCCTTGGCGAAGGCGATGCGCACTTCGCAGCAGGCCTCGTCCCGGCAGTCATCGCAGCGGCGGTAGGCGGTGCGTGAAAGGCAGGGAAGGGGTGCGATCGGGCCATCGACGGAGCGCAGCATGGGGCCGATGAAGATCTTGTCGGCCGGTTTCAGCAGTTCATAGCCACCATCGCGGCCCCTGCGGCTGCTGATATAGCCCGCCGCCTTCAGCGTGAGCAGAATCTGCTCGAGGAACTTGCGCGGCAGCTTTTCCTGCTCACAGAGCTGACGGATCTGCAGGCCTTCGCCCGGCTTGGCCCGGGCCAAGGCGACCACCGCCTTGAAGGCGTATCGGGCGCGTTGGGAGATCATGGCGCCAGAGATAGTCTTTAACGCGGGCTGATTGCAAGTAGCGGGGATTTACCCGCTTGCCCCCGCCTTGGCGCCAGTGTTAAGGACAGCCGCCAATCCTCGCCTCAGTCCACACGTTTTTGAGAGGTTGGCCCATGCCGCGCCATATCCCTGAATATCTTACCTTTGACGACGTGCTGATGAAGCCCGGCGCGTCCTCGGTTCTGCCTGCCCAGGTGAGGACGGCGACCCGGCTGACCCGGACGCTGAAGCTTTCGATTCCCATCATATCCGCCGCCATGGACACGGTGACGGAAGCGCGCCTCGCCATTGCCATGGCGCAGGCCGGGGGCCTCGGCATCATCCACAAGAATCTCGAGCCTGACGAGCAGGCCGAGCATGTGCGCCAGGTGAAGCGCTTCGAATCCGGCATGGTGGTGAACCCGATCACCATCGCGCCGGACGCGACGCTGGGAGACGTGCTTGCGCTGAAGGACAAGCACCGGATTTCCGGCATTCCCGTGGTGGACGCGGCCGGCCGCCTGGCCGGCATCATCACCAACCGCGATGTGCGCTTCGCAACTGACCTCAACATGCAGGTGGCGAGCCTGATGACGCGGGAGAACCTCGTGACCGTGAAGGCCGGGGTGGACCGCAGCGAGGCCAAGCGCCTTTTGCATAAATACCGCATCGAAAAGCTGATCGTGGTGGATGACGACTACAAATGTGTGGGCCTCATTACCGTCAATGACATGGAGAAGGCGGCTGACCACCCCCTTGCCGCCAAGGACGAACAGGAGCGGCTTCTGGTCGGCGCTGCCACGGGCACGGGAGATGCGGGCTATGAACGCGCCGAGATGCTGATCGACGCGGGTGCTGATTTGCTGGTGGTCGACACGGCGCATGGCCATTCGGACAATGTCATCAATCAGGTGACGCGCATCAAGAAGCTCTCCAACAAGGTGCAGATCGTGGCGGGCAATGTCGCCACCTCCGAAGCGGTAAAGGCGCTGATCGGCGCAGGCGCTGACGCCGTGAAGATCGGCATCGGCCCCGGCTCCATCTGCACCACGCGCGTCGTGGCTGGCGTTGGCGTGCCGCAGCTCTCCGCCATCATGGATTGTGCCGAAGAGGGTGCCAGGCAGGGTGTGCCGGTGATCGCCGATGGCGGCATCAAGCTCTCGGGCGATCTTGCCAAGGCGCTGGCCGCAGGCGCGGAAGTCGCCATGATCGGCTCTCTGCTGGCGGGCACTGATGAAAGCCCGGGTGAGGTCTATCTCTACAATGGCCGCAGCTACAAGGCTTACCGCGGCATGGGCTCTGTCGGGGCCATGGCAAGAGGTTCCGCGGACCGCTACTTCCAGCAGGAAGTGAAGGACAATCTGAAACTTGTGCCAGAGGGCATCGAGGGCCAGGTGCCCTACAAGGGGCCAGTGGGCGCGGTGCTGCACCAGTTGGTCGGCGGGCTTCGCGCCGCCATGGGCTATGTGGGTGCGGCCGATCTGGCGGAATTGCGCGACAAGGTTCAGTTCATCCGCATCACCTCGGCGGGCATGCGCGAAAGCCATGTACATGATGTGATGATCACGCGTGAAGCGCCCAACTACCAGCGTCAGGGTTGAAAACAATGACCATCGTCCAGTGGCTTCTGCTGCCGGCCTTCGCGCATGTGGCGCTGGTGACGGTGGTCGGCATCCGTCTTGGCCGGGCAAGATTCCGTGCTGGCCGCGCTGGTGCGGTGACGCTGAAGGACATCGCGCTTGATTCCTCGCGCTGGCCGGATGACATCCGCAAGCTGTCGAACAACTTCGACAACCAGTTTCAGCTGCCCGTTCTGTTCTACGCCATCCTGCCGCTGCTCATCCTGCTGGTGAAGGTGGATTGGCTGCAGGTTGTGCTGGCCTGGGCCTTTGTTGCAAGCCGCATCCTCCACAGCCAGGTTCACACCGGCCACAATGAGGTGATCCGCCGCTTCCAGATATTCCTCCTGGGCTTCATCATCATCGTCATCATGTGGGCATGGTTCGCCGTCCGCCTCTACCTGATCGGATAATTCATGCGCCTTGCTGGCCGGGTTGCTGCGGCGATCGATATTCTCTCCGAAATCTTCGAGCGGCACCGCCCGTCTTCCGAGGCGCTGAAAGACTGGGGCAAGGCGCACCGCTTTGCGGGCTCCACGGACCGTCACGCCATCGGCACGCTGGTCTATGATGTTCTCCGCCGCCGCAATGCGCTGGCCTATCGCATGGGTGAGGCAACACCGCG
>CAYMQH010000112.1:0-8760 GCA_964392525.1 uncultured Aestuariivirga sp. | reverse complement strand
GCCGGACTTCCGCTATCCGCACATGAGCCTGAACGGCGCCATTATCAACCAACGAACCTTGCACCGTTCTCTTTGGTCGTGGGCCGCTTCGCGTTGCGATTGCAAAGCAGCTCACACGCTTCTTCGCGAAAACAACATCCTATATCAATGAGTGGTCAATCGCGGAGAGCGACACCATTGCTATCAAACAGATGAAGGTCCACGGGATCAAAGACCAAGTTTATAGCCTCACCAATCTGGCAACCTTCGTCTCCTTGTAGCATGGCTGTCACGGCGCTTTCGTGGCTCAGCTTCGCTTCCACCAGAGTTTGAGAACCAAGACGCTCCACCAATTCGATGACGCCGGAAAACTGGCCCTTCGCACTATGAGACAGACGAATGTTTTCAGGACGTATCCCAAGAGTCACATGCTGGCCGTTGTAGTGCTCCAGACCACGAACTTCCAACTGCAGCGATCCAACGACAGTCGACCGAATAGAAACGGAATGATCGCTGCTCTCCACCACCTGGGCTGGAATGAAATTCATCCTGGGTGATCCAATGAAGCCAGCCACGAAGGTGTTCCTGGGACGGTGATAGAGTTCGAGCGGTGAACCGAACTGCTGCACAATGCCCCCCTCGAGCACCGCGATCTTGTCGGCCAGTGTCATCGCCTCAACCTGATCATGCGTCACATAAATCATCGTGGCGCCGAGGTCGCGGTGTAGCTTGGCGATCTCGGCGCGCGTGCTGACGCGCAGCGCTGCATCAAGGTTCGACAGGGGCTCGTCGAACAGGAAGACATCCGGGTTGCGCACAATGGCGCGGCCGATGGCCACGCGCTGGCGCTGGCCGCCAGACAGCTGCGATGGCCTGCGATCGAGCAGGTTCTCCATCTTCAGGATGCGCGCCGCCTCCCTGACCTTTCGTTCGATCACCTCGCGCGGTTCGCCTGCGATCTTCAGGCCGAAGCCCATGTTGTCGTAAACGGTCATGTGGGGAAACAGCGCATAGGACTGGAACACCATGGCGATGGCGCGTTCCTTGGGCGAAAGATCGTTTACCACACGGCCGCCGATCGACAGCGTTCCGGATGTCACGTCCTCGAGCCCGGCGATGAGTCGCAGCAGCGTGGACTTGCCGCAGCCAGACGGCCCGACGAAGACGATGAACTCGCCATGCGCGATGTCGAGGTCGACGCCCTTGATGATGTCGACACTGCCAAAACTCTTGCGGATGCCCTTTAGCGACAGGTCAGCCATGATCACCCTTCCTCGACCGAGAGGAACCCCTTTTCATCGACACGCAGTGGTACCGGATCGCTCACCTTGCCGATGAAGCGGCCCTGTTCATCGTAATAGAGGAAACCCATGATGAAGAGCCTGCCATCGACCTCGACGATCTTCCCCGCATAGCGCTTGCACGGATTGCGACCATCCAGAAACGATGCATCCGGCGTGCGCCACGGCCCGAGGTGATGATCGGCGATCAGGTAGTGGCTGCCGGTGATGGGCTCCTGCGGATTCTTCCTGCGGTAGCCTTCGGACCAGTGCTCGGCGGCCGTGCAGAACGTCATGTACCAGTGCCGGCCGTGCTTGAACACCTGCGGCACCTCAAGCTGGCCGAAATCACCTCCATCATAGACGGGGTTCTGCAGCGTCCAGGCATAGAGATCAGGCGATGTCGCGAGACCGATGGCACCACCGGCATTGGGCTCGGCCCGGCCGGGCACGCGGGCGGTGAAATACATCAGCCATCCTTCGCCCTCCGGGTTGGCGATCACCCAGGGATCGCGCATCGCGCGATCATGCCAGTGCCCGGGCGTATACTCCTCGTAGTCCCGGGCGTTGGGGCCTGCGAGATCCAGCGCAAGGCCGTTGCCCACCCGCTGCCAGTTGTGCATGTCGGGCGAGGTTGCATGGCCGATGCGCTGGTGCATGCCCTCGCCCGCATGCGAGGTGCCGGTATAGAAGAGATGCCACGTGCCGTCCGGGCCCTGCAGCACCGATCCGGTCCATGTGGTCCAGTCATCCCATGCCGGGGCTGCAGCCGGGGCAAGGCAGGTGCCGAGATGCGTCCAGTTGACAAGATCGCGGCTCACCGCATGGCCCTGGGTGACGTTGCGGTGGCGCAGTTCCGGGTCCGGCAGCGTGTTGTCGGCCTGCAGGAAGTAGATGTGCCAGTCATCGCCATTGCGGGCGAGCCAGAAATCCCAGATCCATTTGTCGTGAAGCGAAAGAACCAATTGCAGATTTCCTTGTGCGGGCCGGCATCACTTGATGCCGGCTCCGATGGTGGACTGAATGAACCAGCGCTGGAACGCGAAGTAGACAACGAGGATCGGCAACGACATGAGCACCGAGAAGGCCATGACATCGCCCCAGATGGGTGGCGGCGTGCCAAAGTACTGCGCAAGCGCCAGTGACACGGGCCGGGCATCGGACCCGCGCGTGACCATGAGCGGCCAGAGATAGGCATTCCAGTATTCAAGGCTTTGCAGGATGGCGACCGTCGCGATCGTCGGAAGCGACAGCGGCATGATGACCGACCAGTAGGTGCGGAGCTTCGATGCGCCAGCCACATAGGCTGCTTCATCGAGATCCTTCGGGATCGCCGAGAAGAACTGGTAGAACAGGAAGATTGAAAAGGGGTGCGCGATGAAGGGCACGATCTGCGCCCGGTAGGTATCGACCCAGCCCACCTCGGCCATCATCAGGAGAAGCGGAATGGCCACGGATTCCATCGGAATGATGATGAGCGCCACC
Source organism: uncultured Aestuariivirga sp. (assembly GCA_964392525.1). Taxonomy (GTDB): domain Bacteria; phylum Pseudomonadota; class Alphaproteobacteria; order Rhizobiales; family Aestuariivirgaceae; genus Aestuariivirga. The sequence continues at coordinate 6,016 of CAYMQH010000112.1, read as the reverse complement.
ACCAGAATGACGACGAGATCACGTCCCCTGAACCTCATGCGTGCCAGGGCAAAGGCAGCAAGCGAGTTGACAAAGATGCCCACCACCACGATCGAGACGACGATGATGGTGGAGTTCAGGAGATAGCGGAGGATGGGAAAGGTGGTGTTGGAAAGCACCTGCCGGAAGTTCTCGAGCGAGATCTCGCCGGGGCTCACCCAGAAGGCCCGCGAATTGCCAAGATCGCGCAGGATCTGGTTCTCGTCTGCCTTGAGGGACGTGGCGAACATCAGGAACAGCGGCGCCAGCACGAAGGCTGCAACGGCAATCGCCACCACGATGAGCAGGAAGCGTTCACTGCGGCGGTTCATTGGATGGCCCTTTCTTCCCGCATCAGGCGGCGCTGCAGCAGGCTGATGACGAGCACGATGAGGAAGAAGAGAACGGCGGCCGCTGCGGCGATGCCCACCTTGCCCTGTCGGAAGCCCTGCATGTAGATAACCCGCACCAGCGTATCGGTGACATTGGCGGGGCCGCCCTGCGTCAGCAGCTGAACCTGTGTGAACAGCTTGAAGGCGAAGATGGTGGTGGTGATGATGACAAGGATATGGGTATTGCGCAGACTCGGCAGTGTCACGAAGCGGAACTCCTGCCAGCGGCTCGCACCTTCGATGCGGGCGGCCTCATAGAGGTCGCGCGAGATACCCTGCAGCCCCGCCAGGTAGATGACCATCTGAAACGGGAAGCCCTGCCAGGCGGAGAGCAGAACGATCGCCGGCATGGCGGTCCAGGGGTTCTGCAGCCAGTCCACGGGCTGGGCCGCACCGAGGCTCAGGCCGGAAAGCGCATAGTTGAAGAAGCCCTCGCGCTGGTACAGCGAAGCCCAGACCACCGAGACCACGACCATGGAGATGATGGTGGGCAGGAAGTAGATTCCGCGGAACAGGTTGCGCACCGGCAGCCTGGAATTGATGAGCAAGGCCGCGCCAAGGCCCATGGCGCTCTGCAGAGGCACGACCAGCACGACGAAGAGGCTGGTGCGGAAGAAGGCATTGACGAATTCACCGCTTTCGAAAAGGCGCACGTAATTGCGCCAGCCGACGAACTTCGTCGGCACATTGGGGTTGGGAACGAGCCTCTGGTCGGTGAAGGAGAGTACCGCTGATAGCGCGAAGGGAAGCACGATGAAGAGTGCGATGAGGCCAAGAGCTGGCGCAAGGAAGGCCCAGGCCCGCCAGTGGTCTTTCTTCATGTTGGACATGACCGTGCTTTCCGGGTGAGGGCGCGGAGGGAGGATCCTCCGCGCCAGTTTGCGTCACATCACTTGCCGAAGGGCGGGTAGCCGCTGTTGTCTTCGATGTCCTGGTCGATCTTCCTTGCGGCCTCGTCGAGCGCACCCTTGACGTCCTTGCCGTCGATTATGTCTGCCACGGACTTGGCAAAGGCAGCAGTGATCGTCGGATAGGCGGGGTGCGCCGGGCGCGGCATGCCCATCCCGCTGTTGAGCTGATCAAGATACAGGCTCAGCGGGCCACCCGGCTTGTAGAGATCGACCTTAGGTGCTGCCGACTTGACGGCCGGAACGCCGCCCATGGCCTGCGAGAGGGCCGCCACGTTATCGGTGCTCATGAAGAATTCGAGCAGCTTGGCGGTGTTTTCCGGCTGCTTCGAGGTCTTAGTGATGCCCCAGCACCAGCTGCCGTTGCCGGTGACATGCTTACCGCCCCAGTTGGGCATGGGCAGGAGAACCAGGTCCTCACCGAAGGCCTTGGAATGGGCCGGCCACATCCAGTGTCCGACATAGGAGAGGGCCGCTGTCTTCTTGCCGTAGAAGGCATCGTCGCCTTCCGATGCCGGCACGACATGGCCGTTCTTCACCCAGTTCTGGAAATGCGTCATGGCCTTCACGGCCGCATCGCCATTGACCGTGCCCTCGGCTTTCCAGGAGGTGCGGTCGATCAGATCGCCACCAAACGACTGCACGATGGGGGAGAAGCCATATGTGTACCATTCGCCCTGGCCGTAATTCGCCTTGATGTCGAGCGCATACTTGATGCCGTCAAGCTTCTGCAGCTTGGCGAGCGCATCCTCGAACTCTTCCATCGTCCAGGCGTCCTGGACACCCTTCGGAATGCGCACGCCCGCCTTCTCCAGCAGCGACTTACGGCCCCAGATCGACAGGCCGGAGTCGGCCATGCCGAGCGAATACACCTTGCCGTCGGGGGAATAAGTTCCCTGGGCGATGATGGACGGGATGACGTCATCCATCACCGGCTTCGACACGAGGTCATTCAGCGGCAGCAGGTAGCCGGACCAGACGTAATTCGCGTAGTTGGGGCCGTCAAAGTCGAGGAGGTCGGGAAGACCGCCCGAAGCGGCTGCGGCCTGAACCTGCTCGTTGTAAGCGCCTTCCGGCTGCACTTCGAGCACCGCCGGCATGTTCGGGTTCGCCTCGTTCCAGGCCTTGATCAGCGCTTCCATGCGCTCACGTTCGCCATCGCCGCGACCGCCGTGGTGCCAGACCTTGATCGGGTCAGCGGCAAAAGCCGTCGATGCGAAGGCAAGGGTGGTCGTTGCCATGAGGCCGCCAACCACCATCTGGCGTCTGTTGATGTTCATCTTGGTTTCCTCTCCGGTTTTTTCATTGGCATTACCGCCACCGGCGGTGGCGGGCAGTCCTCCCCGTCCGGGCTGCTCACCCGAGAGCACGGCAGGATTCACGTTCGACCAGCGGGCAGTGAAGGCGAAGCAACTGACTGCCGCCCTCCTCTGCACCACCGTCGGATCCCTTTTCTTTGGCAAGCGTCATCTCGACCGCACGGCGGCCGATCTCGAAATAGGGGAGTGCCACCGTGGTGAGCGCCGGGCAGAGGGTCTGCGAGATAAGTTTCAGGTCATCGAAGCCGATCACGGACACATCATGCGGCACGCCGATGCCGAGGCTTGCGGCTGCTGCATAGACCTGAATCGCCACCTGGTCATTGCCGCAGATGACGGCAGTAGGGCGGCCTGGGCCAGAGAGCAGCTCGCGCGCCACCTGATAGGCGATCATGACCTCCTGACCGACCGGTCCGACCATGCCATGCCGCTCCAGAGCGTCATCGAATGCGACGCCAGCCTCCCGATACGCGCGGCGCACACCCCGGGCGCGAAGCTGCGTGGCCTCGATCTCAGGGATCAGCGTAATGCAGGCAATCCGCCGATGCCCGCGCTCCAGAAGGTAGCGTGCCTGGCTGTAGCCGCCGCATTCATCATCTGGGATGATGGAGGGTTGTGCGCCATCCGCTGCATAGCAATTGGCGAGGATGATGGGATTCGCGAAGCCGGTCTGCGTCACGAGATGCCGGCGGTGGTACATGGCGGCGTAGACGATGCCGGAGACCCGGTGCGCCTGGAACATTCGCCATAGGTCTGCCTCCCGTTCCGGATCGCCATCCGAGTTGGCGATCATCAACTGGCGGCTGGTGCCGAGTGCGGATTGCGCTCCGCGGATGATGTCTACCGAGTAAGGTGTCGTGGCGATCGCATCGGTCATCAGGCCCAAAATGGAGGACGCTCCGCCCCGCATCTGGCGGGCGGCGCTGTTCGGAACATAGTCGAGCGCCTCGATGAATGGCAGCAGGCGCTCGCGCATCTTCGCAGCGACGGCAGGATCGCCATTCACCACGCGCGAGACGGTCTTGACGGACACTCCCGCCTGCTCCGCAATTTCCCGTAAGGTCACCAACTGCGCCTCCCAACGCTAATGGCAACGTTGTCAGAACTCTAAACGGCGATTGACAACGTTGTCAACCAGTAATCAGTGTAGATATGCACGATCTTGCGAGCCTGCACTGCTCCCCGAAAACTGGACCGGTCTGAACTGGAATGTTCCGCTGCAATCTCCCTGACTGGGAGAAGTGGAAAACGACAACGGCATCAAAGTTCATGGACGCCCAGATGGCGTTCATCGCAGCGGACTACAGCAAGTTCCGCGCCGAATGTCTGAATGCGCTCTGGTTCATGAGCGATGACGACGCCCGCCCGAAAATGGAGGATTGGCGCAGGTCCTACAACGAGGAAAGCCCCACAGCGGGACCGGCCTGAACACACCGATTCAGCTGCACAATACCGGTGGCGCATCCAGCCCGTCACTGGCAAATGAGGCCGAGAACTCCAGCCTCAGGTGATCCCAAAATGGGGGCAGATCATCCTGGGCCGGACTCTCAATCTATCTGGAGAAAATACTCAGTGGCAGGTCATCTCGCACATAACCCGCGCTTCTCATAGATCACTGGATGGGCATGTAACTCGAGATCGTTGGTCTGACCGTTCAGCCGGACCTCCAGAGGGAATGCCGCGTCTCAATTGGGGTCAGGAATGGTAGGTAGCCCAGCAATGCTTCCGGTTTCGATGGCCTTGGCGGCAAGCGTGAAGACGGCAGGAAATCCGATGAGGTGATTGAGCCGCAGCTTTCCGATCCCCTTCACCGAGATCGTCTTCGCATCGAGGCCAACCCAGGCGACATTTTCAGAAGAGCCGATCTCGCGAAGCGAGCGGATCAGATTCTCGCTATTGCCCTTTGCAAACATCGGGCTTCCGCCGGTGTAGCCCTCGGGCAGCGGATAGCTGCTGCCGGCGAAGGGCACGATCTCGTCCTGCAGGATGCCGGCGACATAGGTCGGGACGGACGTGCTGCCAACCTTCGGAACCCAGTCTAAATTGTCATTCGACTGCCAAAGGGCCACGGCCGGGAAGCTGCTGTCATTGGCATTCAGCGCCGTCACGAAATCCGGCTGCATGATATTTGCCGGGTTCGGACTGACCAGCGTGTAGCCAGTCGCCGTCGCCGAACGGATGAGCCCCCTAAGATAGGTCAGGGAGCCAGTCTGGAAGGGCAGCGGGGAGGATTGCACAAAGTTGAGGAATGGCGATTTCAGAAGCGTCGACAGCGGGCTTCCGGGACTCGGTGCATAGTCACTCGCACCCTGTGCCGCGAAGGCCACAAGCAAAGGCCTGATTAGATAGGTGACGGCCTGGTTGAGCGACGGCTGAGTCAGCACGCCCGGCTGGGCAGTCAGCATGGATGGCACCATGGCACCCATCATGTCATAGGGACCGGACATGGGAGCAATCATCGTCAGTTGGCTTCCCATCAGGTCGAGGGGCGGATTGGCCGTCGCGATCTTGCGCGCTAGCCAGAAGGCATTGCCGCCACCTTCGCTGTATCCTGTGATGGCCAGGCGTGTGCCCACCGCGTTCGCCGTGTTGACGATTGCGGCGAGTTCCTTGGCAGCTAAGATAATATCGATTCCAGACTGTGCATTTATGGTGCCCAGCGCATAGGGATGATTTCCGCTGTTCACGCCGTAGCCGATGTAGTCGGGCATTGCCAGCAAGCGGCCCTTGCCTGCCAGGATGCTGGTGACGGTGCAGGCCTCGTTGGACGGATTGCTCGCCGCCCCCTTTTGCCGTGAAACCTGAGTTGCGTGGGTATAGACGACGAGCCCATTGGCAATCGAATTATCAGGCACCACCACGAGGCCGCTCAGGGTCTGGTCATCCGAGGAATAGGTGATGCGATAGAGCTTACTGCTGTCTGTCGGCGGCGTGAATGTCGGCAGTGTCGCCGAGCCTGGCAGGAAGCCGATACCGGCAAACGGCGCATAGAGCTTCTTCTGCGCCCTGGTGACTTTGGCTATACTAGCCGCGCCGATCAGCTGAGATGACAGGAGTCTCGTCTTGCCCACATAGGGAATGACAGGGCCGGGATTGCTTCTGACATAGCCGGAGCTCTGGCAGGATCCCTGCATGCCGATCTCGGTCATGGCCACGATCTTGGGAATCTCAATAGTCAGACGCCCTGCGCTCATGGCCCAAGAAGAAGAAGACAGAGTGAGAAAGGTAACGGCAACGAGACGGCCAATGAAGCGAATCATCAATATCCTGCCAGCCCAACAGGGCTATGAAACGGGATTGCTCGCAAGATTGTGCATATCTACACTTTCCTGCTTACCACTCTAACGTTGAATTCAGAACCGGTAGCCAACGCCAAGGC
>CAYMQH010000111.1:0-8906 GCA_964392525.1 uncultured Aestuariivirga sp. | reverse complement strand
GGCGCCCTTCGTCTATCGGTTAGGACGACAGCCTTTCACGTTGTAAAGACGGGTTCGACTCCCGTAGGGCGCGCCACCCTGAGAGGTTCCCTTCATCATTGGTGTGCAGAGCCGCCTGGAAGGTGGCCCGTGCTTTTCCCGTTTCGGAAAGAGACACGTGAGTGGAAAACTTATCCCAGCGTCAAATATCTTATGGCTGCCGGCGTTCCCAGAGCAGCGAGCGCCCGCTCTTGCGGACGGCCACTTCGGAGACAATCTGCGCCAACTCCTTCAGGTCTTTCTCGGGGAATGAGGCGTGAAGCGCTGTCGCCACCGCATAGATATCAATGGGTGTCCGCGCCTCTTCGGTATCGATGATGGATCGTACTGCCGAGCGAAGGTAACACATACGCACCGAACTCCGGTTATGTTGCAGCCACAACAAACATATGGCATCTACAATCGTTTTCTAAAGGGAGTTTATAGAAATGGCAACCAGAATGTGAAAGATGTGATCTGACGGTTATTCAATTGTCAATGCGGAAAGTCGTCTTGGCCCTTCACCAGCCGGGCGTGACGTGCATAAGTAACGCTGCGTGAACGTGGCAGGTAGCAGCATGCCGGGAGGCAGTCGATGCTGAGTTGGTTGATCAATCCGCTGCATCATGCGGACAGTGCGGAACTCGTGTCGCTGATCCGCCGCGGCACGATGATCGTGCTGGCGCTGATCTGGCTGTTTGCGGCGATCGCCGCGGCGACGGCGAGTTGGCTGATGGTTTCGCGCGGCATTGCGGAGACTGAGGCGACGGCTGCGGGCCTTGAGCAATATGCCCGCCGCAACATCGAACTCAGCGATTTCGTGAGCGATGGTTTCGCGCATTACCTGCAGCATCGCGGCAACACCGCGGGACTGGAGCAGGATACCCACCTGCAACCTGAACTCTACAGGCTGAAGCAGCGGCTTCCACCTGGAAGCGAGATACTGTTCGTCACCCCCGATGGCCGGGTGAGAGTATCAACGAGCATGCTGCCGCCGGACCCGGTCTATGTCGATGACCGGCGCTGGTTCCGCGCTCATGTGGAAGAGGGTGAGCGGAGTTATGTCGGTCTTGCCATTGCAAGCCGGGTCATCGATGGCATCGTTTATACTTATACCAAAAGCTTCGTTGCGGCCGATGGCCGCCTGCTCGGCGTCATTGCTCTGGGCATTCCGATGCAGGCGATCATCGGCTTTTCCGTGCAGTTCGATGACATGAACGTGGCGATTGTGCAGCATGAGGGCCCGCTTGTCGCAGCCAGCCCGATCAGTGCCGGCGACCTTGGCAAGACGTTTCCGCTTCCGGTCCGGCCGCAGGGCGAGGAGGCAACTGTTTTTGGCTGGGCCTTTGGTCTGCTGTCCGTGGCGACCGTGCGGAACCTGCCGGACCAGCACCTCAATGTGATCGCGGCCCTGCCCCTGATGATCATGATGAAGCCGGCCCTGTGGGCCATGCTCGCGGGTTTGCTGGTGCTCGGGCTGTTCACGGCCGCGCTGCTCAATCTGTCCCGCCTGGCGCAGCGCAAGAGCCAGCAGGTGAACGAGGCGCTGGCCGACAATCGGATTCTGTTTCAGGAGGTTCACCACCGGGTGAAGAACAACCTGCAGGTCATTTCGAGCCTCATCCGCATGCAGACGGACCGCCTGCCGGACGAGTTTCGGCCGGTGATGGAACAGACGGCGGCGCGCGTCAGGGCCATCGCCATGGTGCATGAGCAGATCTATTCCGCCGAGTCTCCCTCGGTCGTGCAGCTTGATCCGTTCCTGAAGGCTCTCCTGGCGCAGATCCAGGCCTCGATGCTGGGGGCCGAGCGCGCCCAGATCGTGAGCGACCTCGACCCCGTGACGGTGGGGCTCGACCAGGCCGTGCCCGTGGCGCTGATGGCGACCGAGGCGATCACCAATGCGATCCAACATGGGCTGCGGAGCGGGCAGGGCGCGATCACCGTCTCGCTGCGGCAGGTGGCAGGACATAATGCACTGCAGGTCGATGACACCGGAACGGGCCCGCCGCCCGAGATGAAGGGAGGCCTCGGTTCACGCATCATGACGGCGCTGGCGCGCCAGGTCGACGGGGCGTGGTCGCTCGAACGGACGGCGCAAGGCCTGACCCGCTTCACGCTTACCTGGCCCGAGGAAACCCGGCGGTCAGCAGCAGAGGCCTGAACCGGCCCTCAGGATTTCGCCGTGGCAGACGGTCTGGTTAATGGCTGTTGCTTGGTGACCGTCTTGCTGCGGTTCACCAACGCCTCCAGATCGATGACTTCGATCCGCCGGTAGCCGGCGCGGATGAGGCCGCGGCGTTCGAGACTGCTCAGCACCTGCTGCACAGTGGGCCGGCTCAAGCCACACATCTCGGCGAGGTCGGACTGGGTGACGGGAATGACATGAGGCTGCTGCGGGCCGGACCTTTCCGCCAGCAGGGCGACGCGCGCCGCAATGCGGTTCTCGACATCGCCCTCGAGCATCTGCGCGATCACCTGCAGCGCTTCTTCGATGTGGCCGATCAGCAGCACCGACAGGGCGCGGCAATAGGCGGCATTCTCGATCAGCCTTTCAAAATCATGGTGCGGCAGGAACAGCAGCGAGGCCGGCGTGGCCGCCGTGATGGTGACATAGAATGAACTCCGCGCCAGCGACGCAGCTTCGCCGAACCAGAAGACCGGCTGCTTGACCGAGGCGATGCGGTAATCCTCGCCCATGGTCGAAAGCTCGACGCGCAGCACCCCGCTCACCAGCGCATAAAGGCCATGGTGCGGGTCGCCGACATTGCAGACCGTTTCCTTCTCGCTGTAGTTCCGCAAGAGGCAGCGCGCGAGAAGATCATCCTGCAGGGCGGGGCTCTGTTCCGACAGCCAGCCCGCGGACCTTGCAACCTCCAGCGCCTTTTCCTTGGTCATCATCGTCGAACGTCCCCACGGCTGCGCTGCATCTACCGTGAGTTGGGTCTGCTGGCAATAGTTGCACCAAGTAGAGGTTGTTTAGTCTGATTCTCTGCGACCAAGGGCCGAGTGATCTGCGGCCGGCGCGGCTACGGCACGACCTCGATTTCGCTGATCTGCCAGACGGAGCGGGCAAAATAGATCCTCGTATAGAGTTCGGGCTTGCGGTCGAAGGGATAGATGAGGAACAACGGCCCCTTGTAGCGTACATGCATGGGAAAGCCGTTCATCTTGATGGCAAGGATGGTATCGAGATCGAGCGCGTCCGCGATGGGGATTTCCACCTGATAGCCGTTGCTGGCCTTCAGACGCAGTGCCTCGCCCCTGGCCCCCGAGGCTTCCAGCACCGCACGCAGATACGGCCCTTCAAACAGGGTTGGCCCCGGCGTCCACGGTGTTTCAAGGCGGGCGCGGCGGCCTCTCAGTGCCTTCAGCATGTCCATGTCGAACTCGGCCGCCGCCGTTGCGTTGATGTGACCGATATTGCCGGTCAAAATGAGGACGGGCTGGCCTTTTGGCGCTTTGAGCATGGGGATGGCCGGTGGCATGGGCATGGGCGGAGCGATGGCGAACTGGGCGGCGAGGCCGGGAGCGGTCATGATGTCCTCACAGGGGGGCAGCCGTCCGCATCGGCCGGGGGGCTTGCACCGGCGTGCGGGGGCAGTGATGAAGGCGGGGGATGCCAGACTTGGCGGCAGGCGGGGCGGCATGATGCCTCGGCCCGATCGAGGCCGCCACCTGCGATGAAAAGAAGTTCCCACGCGCGCGTTAAAAATGTTTAGAATCTGCAAGATCAAATTGGTGCGCCGGCCTTTGCGGTTCGCTTACCAAACCCGGCGTGAAGGAGGACAGGATGACAGCAGCACAGACACTGCGCGATGAGCTGGATGCGCTCAAGGCGGAACTCGCGCATCTGAAGGGCGCGGCGGCTGACCGTATGGAGGCCTCCGGCGCTGCTGACCACATTGCCGAACTGAACCGCCTCGTCCACCAGATGCTGGAGGACGCGGAAGAAACAATCGCCGAACATCCGGTCGCCACGGTGGCGGGCGCGCTTGCGCTCGGCATCGTGATCGGCAGGCTGACGGCGCGCTGAGACCGGCGCACCCGCAATAAGGAAAGAGGCAGGGCCATGACCATCCATAATCTGCCGCGCCATGCGCGGCTTCTCATCCGCGGCGAAATCCTCGTCGCGCAGGCGAAGCTTGCCCATGCCATGCGGCGCGGCGCCTTTCTGGCCTTTGCGCTTCTGTTTGCGGGGTTGGGCCTCGTGTTCATCAACATCGGCCTTTATGAATTTCTGCTGCCGCTGTGGGGCGCGGTGTGGACGCCGGTCGGCCTTGGCCTCATCAATGCCGGGCTGGCGGTTGTGGCGCTCGCGGTGGCGGCCACGCTGAAGCCTGGGCCGGAGCTTGCCATGGCGGAGGAGATCCGCAGCATGGCGGGCCAGTCCCTCGAGGCGGAGGTGAAGTCCGCCTCGCTGGCCGATGTGCTGGGCGGCGGCGTTCAGGGTGCGGCAGTGACGGGGCTTCTCGTTCCGGCTATCACCTCCATCCTGCGCGGGCTGGGCAAGCGCCGCAAGACGGAAGGCTAGAGAGCATGTTCGACGATCTGAAGGGCAAGGTAGTGGTGGTGACGGGTGGCGTCACCGGAATAGGCGGCGCGGCCTCGCTCGCCTTCGCTGCGGCGGGTGCGAGGGTGTTCGCGCAGTATTTCGGCGGCGGCGCGGAACTGGCTGCGATCGAGAAGGCCGGCATCGCCACGCTGAAGCTCGACCTGACGGAGCCGGGCGCGCCGCAGAAGCTGATGGACGCGGCACTCGCCCGCTTTGGCCGCATCGACGTGCTGGTCAACAATGCCGGAAGCCTCATCGCCCGCGTGCCGCTGGCGGAACTCGACGATGACTTCATCGACAGGGTATTCGACATCAACTGCCGCCAGCTCATCCATTGCTGCCGAATTGCCGCTGGGCTGATGAAGGCGCAAGGGTCCGGCAACATCATCAATGTCACCTCGATTGCGGCACGCGTCGGCTCCAGTGCCGGGGGCTCGGTTTATGCCGGCGCGAAGGCCTTCATCTCCGGCTTCTCGAAGACGCTGGCGAAGGAACTGGTGGGCAGCGGCATCCGCGTCAACTGCGTGTCGCCCGGCACCATTCACACGGCCTTCCATGACCGCTTCTCGGACAAGGCCAAGCGCGAGGCGACGCGCAAGCTGATTCCCATGCAGCGGCTGGGCCTCGCGGAGGATTGCGCCGGAACCTTCCTCTATCTCGCCAGCGACAAGGCTTCGGCCTATGTCACCGGCCAGACCATCGAGGTGAATGGCGGGCAGTTGATGGCATGAGTTTTCACACGAGGCGTAAATCGGAACTGCCTGATGTGATCGCGCCCGATGGCTCGGAGGTGCGGTTGCTCGCCGCTACGCCGCGCGGCAGCATGGCGCACTTCTCGCTGCCTGCCGGAGCTGTCTCCAAGGCCGTGGCGCATCGCACTGTGGAAGAGGTGTGGCTGGTGCTCAACGGCCGCGGCCGCATGTGGCGCAAGCTCGGCGCCATGCAGGAAACGGTCGAGCTTCACCCCGGTGTGTCCCTCTCCATTCCGGTGGGGGCGCATTTCCAGTTCCGCAACGACGGCGAAGAACCGCTCGATTGCGTTGGCACCACCATGCCGCCCTGGCCGGGCATGGACGAGGCCTATGAGGTTGAAGGGGTCTGGTGACCCCTCGAGGCCGTTACCACGTTCCCGTGTTCTGCATGGAGGCCCATGGTTCCGCGATGGGAAGGGCCTCGCCCTTCTGGAGGAGTTCGATCGAGATACCGTCGGGCGTCTTGATGAAGGCCATGCGGCCATCGCGCGGCGGGCGGTTGATGGTGATGCCGTGTTTTTGCAGATTGGCACAGTAGTCGTAGATATTGTCCACGCCCAATGCCAGGTGACCGAAGTTGCGCCCGCCGGTATAGACTTCCGGGTCCCAGTTGTAGGTCAGTTCCACCGGCGCGTCGGGGCTTTCCGGGGCGGCCACGAAGACCAGCGTGAAGCGGCCCTTCTCATTGTCGTAGCGGCGCTGTTCCACGAAGCCCAGTTTGTTGATGAAGAAATCCAGTGATTGCTCCAGATTGGCGACGCGGATCATGGTGTGCAGGTACTTCATGGGATCACCTCGTGTTTGATGCAGACATAGAAGAACTGGCCGGAATGGTCCAGCGTGCGCGGCAGGCGGTGGTGTTCACCGGCGCGGGGATCTCCACCGAATGCGGCATTCCCGACTTCCGCTCTCCCGGCGGTTTCTGGACCAGATACAAGCCCATCGACTTCAGGGAATTCCTGAGCAGCGAAGAGACGCGGCTGGAGGCGTGGCGGCGCTTCCTGATGATCCGCGAGACGATCGGCGCGGCAAAGCCCGGGCAGGGGCATCTTGCGGTGGCGGAGTTGATGCGGCGCGGCCATGTCGCGCATATCATCACCCAGAACATCGACGGGTTGCATGACGCAGCGGGCGTCCCGTCCGGGCGGGTCATCGAAATCCACGGCAACGGCACCTTCGCCAAATGCCTCGATTGCGGCCGCCGCCACGAGATCGCCTGGGTCGAGGAGGTGATTGGCCGCGCAGCAAAGCCGCCAAGCTGCGAGGACTGCGGCGGCATCGTGAAGTCAGCGACCATCTCCTTTGGACAGGCGATGCCCGAACAGGAAATGGCCGATGGCCGCGCGGCAACGCTCAATGCCGATCTGTTCCTCGCCATCGGTTCCTCGCTGCAGGTGTTTCCGGCGGCGGGTTTTCCGGTTCTGGCCAAGCAGAACCGCACGCCGCTCGTCATCATCAACCGCGAGGAGACGGGTCTCGATGGTCTCGCAGACCTCGTGATCCATGCCGAGATCGGCGAGGTGATGGCAGCGTTGTTGCGCCGCCTGCCGCCTGCCTGAAGGCGAATCGCAAGCAGAAGTAGGTGCGGCCTGCCATTCCGCGGAGCGGCTGAAGGGCTGTTCGCAAGATTTCCGGCAAGTGTTGCAGCCGTGACGCAGGCCGCCGCATGATGCGGTTTGGTGCTGAATTGCCCTGTATTTTCGGCCTTTTTCCGGGCAGTGACGCCGCGTGAGGCGGGGCTGCTCTGTATATGGCCGGGTCTGGCTGTTGTTTTTCCACACGGACACCGGAACGCGCTCTGTACAAACCCGCTGGATTTGGCCAGATTGGGGCAAAACGGCGGCAGGGCGGTTCTTCAAAAGGCTGCGCCCAGGACAGAGTTGGTGAGATGGCAGTAAGCGGCGAATTGAAGGGCGAGGCAGTCCCCACACTGAACGATACGCCCGAAAGCAATATTCGCATCGTGCAGGTAAGTGGTCTGGTCAAGTGGTTCGATGTGGGCCGTGGCTATGGCTTCATCATCCCGGACAATGGCATGCAGGATGTGCTGCTACACCTGAGCTGCCTGAAGCGCGACGGCTACGATGCACCGCTCGAGGGCACGCGCGTCGTGTGCGAGGCCGTGGCGCGCCAGAAGGGCTATCAATGCCTGCGGGTGCTGACGGTTGATGCATCGACGGCGATCAACCCGGTGGAGCGCCGGCCGCGGACCCATACCACCGTGACACCGAACAGCGCCTGGGTCCGTGCCCGCGTGAAATGGTTCAACCGCGCCCGCGGTTTCGGCTTCGCCGCCGAGAGCGAGAACGGCCCCGACATCTTCATCCACATGGAGACGCTGCGGAAGACCGCGATTGCCGACCTGCAGCCCGACACCTGGATTTATGTCCGCTTCGGCGACGGCCCCAAGGGCAAGATGGCTGCCGAAGTGCGTATCTCGCTTGAGGGCGGGCCGGCTCATACTCAGTAAGCCATCATTCCGCACGATTTCAGTCTGATAGAGATGTGGTCATGATCCGTCAGGCCCTTACGTTCGTCCTCATCGGGGTGTTGTCGCTGGTGCATCCGGCGGCATTTGCCGAAGAGGTGCCGATCTCCAAGATCGAGCCGCTGACCATTGCCACCGAAGACGATGCGGTGATGTTCAGCGTCGAGATCGCCGATACCGAATATCTCCGGGCGCGTGGGCTGATGTTCCGGCAGCGCCTGCCGGAAGATCGCGGCATGCTGTTCGACCTGCAGGAACCGCGCCCCGTCGCCATGACGATGAAGAACACCTATATCCCGCTCGACATGCTGTTCATCCGCGAGGACGGGACAATCGCCTATATCGCCGAGAACACGGTGCCGCATTCGACTGAGACGGTGGGCATATTGGAACCGGTTCTGGCGGTTCTGGAGCTTGCCGGGGGCGTCACGAAGAAGCACGGCATCCGGGCGGGGGACAAGGTTTACCACCGCCTGTTCGAAGACGTCGAATAGGCGGGCCGCAAGCCTTGCCCCCGGCCGCCATAATCGGATATGAGGCTCCGTGCATCGAAGTCCGTATTCGGGGTGTAGCGCAGTCTGGTAGCGCACCTGCCTTGGGCGCAGGGGGTCGTCAGTTCGAATCTGGCCACCCCGACCACGGGCCTTCTGCATGAGCGAACGCCAGACCGCGCGATTGAGAAGAGACAGACATGACCGTCCGCATCTACAAGCCCACCCGCAGCGCCATGCAGTCCGGCAAGGCGAAGTCTGACCATTGGGTGGTCGAGCATGTGGCCACCAGGCCGCGCACGGTTGACCCCCTCATGGGCTGGACGTCTTCAGCCGACACCCGCCAGCAGGTGAAGCTGACCTTCCCGTCCGTCGAGGATGCGGTGGCCTATTGCCAGCGCGAAGGCCTCGCCTACACCATTCTGCCGGAAGCGCCGGTGGCGAAGGTCATCAAGAAATCCTACTCCGACAATTTCAAGTTCGGCCGGTCCGTCAACTGGACCCACTGAAGCCTCGCTTCAGACCCCGTAGCTCAGCTGGACTAGAGCAAGTGCCTTCTAAGCACTAGGTCGCAGGTTCGAATCCTGCCGGGGTCGCCATTG
>CAYMQH010000110.1:0-9054 GCA_964392525.1 uncultured Aestuariivirga sp. | reverse complement strand
GGCAATGCGGCTCTCGCCCGCCGGGCCCCGCTCGGCACGCTGGTGGATGTCGAGATCGGGCTTGCCGTTGCCCTCGATGATCATGGCGCCATCGGCCAGCATGGCCACATCCCAGCCCACCACTACCCGGTGCGGGAAGGCTTCATGCGCCTGTACCGCCAGCGCCACCACCTCCTGCCAGTGCGGCAGGGTGCGGCCCCTGAAACGCGCGCCGCTCACCGGATGCGTATCGCGCCAGCCGACATCTGGGCGGATGCCGATATCGGAAGCGATGCCGATGACACCGGTTTTCATGTCGACCGCGGTGGCCAGGCCGCCCTGGTGGAAATTGTCCACCACCGAATTGCCGATCGCCATGCGGAAGGCGGCATTGGTGGCCTCGGGCTTTCCGTCTTCGTTGCGGCAGGTGAGAAGCCGCACGGTGGCCAGCGCGCCATTCGAAATGTCATCAAGCGCCGGGTGATTGGCGAGCCGCGGCTGTACGAGGAAATCATCTTTCAGCGACTGGCGCGCCAGCTTCTCCATGAGTTGCGCGCGGCTCATCACCGAGCCATCGGCGTTGCGGTAACGGCCAGCGCCGATGTAATCCCAGCGCTCCATGCGGTGGCCGCCGCTGCCGGAGCGCGGTTTGATGAAGAGATCGCCGTCGGGCAGCACGGCGCTGCCACCCTTGAGGGGCTGCGACGCGCCCTTAGCAAAATGCATCAGCACCGGCACGGCTCTCACCCCCATCTCATGACAGTGCTCGGCAAACCAGATCTTGTCGTCCATGCCGTCAGCGCCCGGTGGTGGCTGCAACACCGAATAGGCGGGACCGATGGTTTCATGCGCGGTGAGATAAAGCGACGCCTGCCGCTGGCGCTCCGGCAGGTAAAGCTCGAACATGTAGTACCAGAAAGGCGCAATGGCATGGCGCGCCGCCATGCCGATCTGGCCCCACACCTGCCTGGTCGAGCTGACACCGCTCCGGGCCGCGATGGCCTTGCCATTTCGCCGGGTGAAAATGATGATGGCGGCCGCCAGCGCCACAGGCCAGACACCCGCGGCAACCAGCGCTTTGAGCGGCCCCCAGGGCAGGCGCCAGTAGCGGAAGGCATAATGGCGGTGAAGATATTCGGCGGGCGCGAGGCCTGGCTGCGGTTTGCCACGGAACATCCGGGTGAGTGCCATGGGTAAGCCGGCCACGAGATAGGCAAAGCCTTCGGCATGACGGAGAAATGCTTTCCACGCTGCTCCCTTGAGCGTGGTGAAGCGGTCGCCAAGGCTCGTGCGGCCATCGCCTGGGGGGAAATCACTCATCGAATCAACGGCTGTTTCTGGCGGTCCTGTGGTCCGCCGCTCATAGGCCAAAAAGTCCGCGGATGCGAGCCGTGGCCTGGCTCAGCCCGTCTTCGGGCGCGGTGACGGCAGGCGGGGCCTCAGCGTTCTCCCCGCCCAGCCACCGCGCATGGCCAGCGGCCAGTAACTGGCGGTGCACGATGCGGAGATCGCGGGAGAACCGGGGCGGTGCGTGGTTGATCAGCAGCCGGAACAGCGTTGCCTCAAGATTGCGCCCGCGCCACGCAATGGGGTGAGCCTCGCCAGCCTCCTCCGCCCGCATGGCGAAGGGTCCGTCCTCAATATCGAACAACAGCAAGGGCTTTCGCGTGCTCACAGCCTCGGACAGCATGGAGATCGAATCCGCCGTCACGATGATACGGCTGGCCAGTCCCAGAAAGGCATGGAACGGATTGTCGGCTGCATCGCGGCTCCAGCGGAACATCTCGAAGGGCACATCGATGGCACCGGCAAAAGCCTCCGCGGCAGCTTCGCCCGTGCGGGCGCTGGTGGTGACGAGCAGCGAACCGCCCTCGGCCCGCGCCAATGCCGACGCCTCCCGCCCGAGCCTCGCCGCAGCGGCCGGGCGGAACAGATAGGGCCCGCTGCCGCCGCCCAGCAGAACCGCCGTGAAGGGCCGGGGAAGATGCGCGAGTTGCGCCTGCCAGCGCACCGCTTCGGCCATGATCCGCTCAGCCGTCACGTCATGCACGGGCAAGAGATTGCGCAGCACATTGGGGGCCTGCGGCAGCTTGTATTGCGGGGTGGTGATGACGAGATCGAAGCGGCGCAGATCAGCCCAAGGCGATCCGACGAAAACGATGCGGAGATCAGGGTTGGCGTGTTTCTTCAGCCAGAAGGACACAGCCTCCGCCCCGCGACCCGAACACAGCACGAGGTCCGGCCAGGGCGGCGCGAGCGGGCTGGATTTCGCGCGGTCAACGCCCGCCAGGGTCGGAAGGCTGAGCAGGCGGAGAAAACCCTCATGCCCGCGGTAGGTGAGGCACTTTGCCTCGGTGGGCCAGCCCAGCGCCCCCGCCAGCGCCCGCAACTGGGTGTTGTCGCCCGAATGCGGGCTTTGCAGGATCCAGACCCTGGGCAGGCCCGCGGCGGGGCCGGACTCCTCTTGCAATTGCAACGCCTTGAACCTTATGACAGAACGCCGCGCGCTGGCAGCGTTTGAACCTCCGGTCAGTACATGATACAGGAGCGGCCCGTACGCAATAGTTTAGGGGATTCTCATGGCTTCGACCGGGAATGAAGGGGCCGTCCGCCCGCATGTCTTCATCCAGACCAACGACAAGCAGTCGATCGGCGCGATCGTGTCGGCCTATTCCATGACGCGCTCTCCCAATGCCGACAAGTTCGATGTCAGCATCATGCGGAAGGAAGATTACCCCTGGTTTGCCAAGCGCGAGGGCCAGACCTACAAGCGCCACGGCGTGGAGCGCGTCTGGCATGAAAACGACCTGCAGTCCTTCACGCTGACCCGCTTCCTGCCGCCGCAGCTCATGGGCTATCAGGGCCGCGCCCTGGTGGTAGACCCGGACGTCTTCGCCGTACAGGACGTGTGGGAACTCCTCACGCGCGACATGCAGGGCAAGGCCATCATGTGCCGCGGCTCCAAGTTCAAGAATGGCGCCTTCGCCTCCTCCGTCATGCTGCTCGACTGCGCCAAGCTGAAGCACTGGGACGTTGAGAAAGGTTTCAACGAACTGTTCGAGGGAAAGCGCGACTATCACCAGTGGATCTCGCTTCTCATGGAAGACCGCAATACCATCGGCACCTTCGAGGATGAGTGGAACGACTTCGACAAGCTGACGCCCGCGACCAAGATGATTCACAATACCCGACGACGCACCCAGCCTTGGAAGACGGGCCTCAAGGTTGACTATACGCCCACGGAATTCGTGCCGGTGATCGGCTGGATCATGCGCATGCGCCGCAAGATGTTCGGCGACCACGCGCTGCTCGGCCGCTATGCCCGCCACCCGGACCCCCGGCAGGAGGCTCTCTTCTACGGTCTTCTGAAAGGTGCTTACGAAGCCGGCATGGTGACGGACGCGCAGATTCAGGAAGCGATGGCAAAGAATTTCATCCGCCACGACTCGGTCGAGGTGATGAAGGCCGCACCGCCGCTGCCGCCGATCGCGCCCATCAAGGCCGCGGCCTGAGTTCCGCAATGCCGGATCTGGAAGGGCCACCCGAGCCTGAACTGCGGGTGGCCCTGTTCACCGGCAACTACAACTACATCAAGGATGGCGTGGCCCTCACGCTGAACCGTCTGGTGGCCTTTCTCGAACGGCGCGGCGTGCCTGTTCTGGTTTTCGCGCCGGTCGCGGAGAAACCCGCCTTCCAGTCGGCGGGCGAACTTGTGGCCGTACCCTCCTTCTCCATCCCGACACGCGCGGAATACCGCATCGCAACTGGCCTGCCGGATGCGGCGCGCGACAGGCTGAAGGCTTTCCGTCCTACGCTGTTCCACATCGCGGTGCCGGATATTCTGGGCTATCAGGCGCTGAAACTGTCGGAAAGCTGGGGCATTCCCGCCGTTGCTTCCTATCATACGCGATATGATACCTACCTGCGTTTCTATGGTCTCGGCTTTCTCGAAAAGCTCGGGAAACGCTACATGCGGAATTTCTACAACCGGGTGCGCCGCGTCTACCCGCCCTCCGAGTCGATGGCGGAGATCATACGGCGCGAAGGACAGTCGCAGCAGGTGGAGGTATGGGCGCGCGGCGTTGACAGCGATCTGTTCTCTCCCGGAAAGCGCGACATGGCGTGGCGGCAAAGCCTCGGCATTGCCGACGCGGAGGTGGTGGTCAGCTTCGCCGGGCGCCTCGTGAAGGAGAAAAACACGGCGCTCTACATGCGGGTGATGAACCAGCTCGCGGGCTCCGGCCTGAAGATCCGCCCACTGATGATTGGCGACGGGCCAGAAATGGCAACCCTCAGGGCGGGCCTGCGGAATGGCGTGTTTGCAGGCTTCCTTCATGGGGAAGAACTGGCCCGGGCCTATGCCTCCTCGGATATCTTCTTCTTTCCCAGTGAAAGCGAAACCTTTGGCAATGTGACGCTGGAGGCCATGGCGAGCGGCCTTCCTGCGGTCAATGCCGTATCGAGTGGCAGCAATTCGCTGGTGGTGGAGGGCGTCACCGGATATCTCGTCAGCGCGCGCGAGGAGGCCATCATGGCAGAGCGGATCGCGGCACTGGCACAGGATGCGGAGCTTTGCACGCGCATGGGCGAGGCGGCCCGCGCACGCGCGCTGGCGTACAGTTGGGATCACATCATGTCCGGACTGCTTGACAGCTACCGGCGGGTCTTGCGCGAAGCCCGTGGCTGAGTCCCCACCCCACATCTGGATCCTGTCGCGCGGCCGCAAGGGCGACCTCGACCAGATGGTTGCACTCGCGCGCGCCGTGGGCTGGCCCCATGAGGTGAAGCCTCTGCGTTTCGCCGGTCCCGAAATTCCCTTTCTGTCCCGCCTGCTCCTGAAGAACGGCGCTGACGTGCTGAGGCCGCCCTGGCCCGATCTCGTGCTCTGCGCCGAAGCATCGCCCAGCGTCATCGCGCGGCAGATCCAGCACCTGTCCGGCGGCAGGACGCGCGCTGTCTGCATCGGGCGGCCCGCCGGTACGGCCGCAGGTTTCGACCTCGTGATCACCACGGCGCAATACCGCATTCCGCCCGCGCCAAATGTGGTGGAACTGTCCATGCCGCTTGCGGCAGAGGCGGAAGCGCCACCTGCCAGCCCGCCGTCCGGTGGGCCGATTGCGGTGATTGTCGGCGGCCCCGCCTTTCCCGACAGGCTTGATGCTGGGGCGGCCGCGGCGCTTGCGGCGGATGCGCTGGCCTATGCTGCACGGCGCGGCGCGGTTCTGGCGTTTCACACCAGCCCCCGCACACCGCCACAGGTGAACGCCGCGCTGGCCCGCGCCATTGCGCCGCCGCACCAGCTTCAGGTGTTTGGCGAGGGCCCGAACCGATATCGCATCTTGCTGGCCGAAGCCTCCGAAATCGTGGTGACGAGCGATTCCGTCTCGATGGTTTCGGATGCGCTGGCTGCATGCAAACCGGTTTCGATCTATCGCCTGCCACGGCGCGAGAACGTCACGCTGCGTCTGGGCGAATGGCTGCACCGCCGAGCCTTCGGGCCGCCGGGTACAGGCTTCGGGCTCCTTCGCTGGCTGTTTGACTCGAGCCTCATCGAGGCGGCTGCGGACCGGCAGCGGCTGTTTGCGAGGCTGGTCCGCGATGGGCGCGCCGCGTGGTTCGGTGACCCGCCCGTTCCGCCGCAACGGGAAGCCGCCGCCGGGGACCTGGCCCTGGCTGTGGACAGCCTGCACCGCCTGATGGCACCCGCGGCCGTGGCGCCAGATCGCAACACCGATCAAGTTTAGACAACTTGCTGCCCGTCACACACTCATAACAGAGGATGGCTCAACCTTTGTATGCATTGCGGGAAAGCCATGTTCCGCCTTCGTTCAGCAATCCTGCAAACGTTTGCAAATTCTGCGGCGAACTTGCAGGAGAACCCAAACCGGCTTTCTTCGTCTAAGCGACTGTTATACAAGCCTATCAGACGGTTAAAAATTGAAATTCTGGCATTGAATCGAACTGCAAAGCATTTCACAGCCTTCGTCAGATTCATGCTCCGTTCCGGATTGTTGCACGTGCTCAGAGCAAGGGGCTCAGCAGCCGCAGGGCAGACTCGCGCAGGCGCTCGACCAACGGCCGTTTCGGCCACGGAACGAGCCGGACCTCATCAGAGCCATCGATATAGACCGCCTGCAGCCGCCGCAGTTCGGCGATGAAGCTGCCGCCATAAACCAGCAGCGAAACCTCATAGTTGAGCCACAGGCTGCGCATGTCGAAGTTGGCGGTGCCGAACAGGGCCACCGCGCCATCAATGGTGATCGACTTGGTGTGGAGCAGACCGTTGCGGAACTCCCGGATCTCGCCGCCCATCTCGATGACCTCGTCAAAGAACGACCGGCTGGCATAGCGGACCATGATCGAATCGATCCGCTTCGGCAGGACGATCACCACCTTGACGCCGCGCGCCGCTGCGCCGCGGAGTGCTGTCACCAACTGGTCCTCCGGAACGAAATAGGGCGTCGTGATGATGACCTCGCGGTCGGCGGCATTGATCAGCGCCAGCATCACCTGCAGCAGGCCCTCGCCCGATTCGCCGGGGCCCGAGGCGATCACCTGCGCCGGCACGTCCCCCTTCGGTTCGGCGACGGCGAGGCGCGTATCCTGGACCACCGTGTCCAGGTTCTCGCCGGTTTCGGCAATCCAGTCACCGATCATCACGGCTGCAAGGAGGCCCGCCACCGGCCCCTCAATCCGCGTCATGGCATCCACCCACTCGCCGACACCGGCATCCCGCTTGAAATAGCGCGGATCGACCATATTCATGCTGCCCGTCCACGCGACAGCGCCATCGATGACCACGATCTTGCGGTGCAGGCGCAGGTCGGTTCTCCCTGCCAACCCACGCAGCAGGCCAACGGGCAAGGCCTCCCGCAGCTTCACGCCGGCCGCACGCAACTGGGCTGGGCCATTACTCCGCCACCACGTCCCCGCCCCCATGGCGTCGATCAGCACGAGGCATTCCACTCCGCGGCCCGCAGCGCGGATCAGCGCATCGCGCACCTCCGCCGTTAGCCCGCCATCGTTCCAGATATAGAATTCCATGAGCACGCTGTGCCGGGCCGTGTCGATATCAGCCGCGATGCGGCCCAGCATCTCCAGCGTGTCGGACGCCAGAACCAGGCTGTTACCGGCGATCGGCGGCACGCCGAAGAAGCTGAGGCCAGCCTTCTGCAGGGCCCTGCTGTCATGGCTCTGAACCGTGTCATCGGACACACGGTGCCGCTCCACATGGGGTTTGGCGAGTCGGCGGAAGTCTGCGCGCATCTTCAAAAGCCTGTCGGCGCGGCTCCGCGGAACCCGCCGCTCGCCGATCAGGAAATACAGAATGGCGCCCAGATAGGGCAAGGCAAGGGCCAGCGTCAGCCAGGCGAGCGCCACGCCGCGCGCCGGCCTGCGCAACAGCACACGCAGGATGACACCCGCCATCAGCGCGCCATGCAGGATGATGAGCAACATCGACGACATGTCACGCAAACTAGAGGCAAAGCCGCCGTTTGGGCAAGCGAAGCCCAACATTACGCACCGCCTTGCTCCAAAAGGAAAACCCGCCAAGCCAAGCTTGACGGGTTTTTGGTTGCGGGAGCCAGATTTGAACTGACGACCTTCAGGTTATGAGCCTGACGAGCTACCGGGCTGCTCCATCCCGCGTCAACGACGCGAGAGCTATGTAGCAACACAGGATGGGTTTGTGAACCCCTTGTTTGAATTTCTTTTCGCCTCTTCGCGTGCTTCGGGCTTATAGCGATGGGAGACCTGCAACGTTGAGAGGTTCCCCGGCGCAACCGCCTGCGCTAGTGTCGCTCATATGTCCACAATGCTATCTTCGCTTTCACCGCGCAGTGCCGTAACGGCCGTCTTTTTCAGCTTCGGAACGGCGATCGGGGCGATGGCGGGATCCATGCCTTCGGTGATGCGCAGCGCTGGCATGTCATCCGAGATCCTCGGCCTCGGCCTTACCGTCTCGACCATTGCAACGGTCGCTGCCATGTCGCTGGGCGGCAGGATCGCACGCCATGCATCCAACCGCGCCGTGCTTCTTGCCGTACTGCCGGTGTTTGCAGCCAGTCTGCTTGCCTATCTTGTGGCGCAGTCGCCGCTGTGGTTTTTCCTCGCCGTCCTGCCGATGGGCTTCTGCTTCGGACTGACTGACCTGTTCATGAACGCCGAGGCAGTGGCCATTGAGCACGATATGCGGCGGCCCGTCTTCATGACCTTCCATGGCGCTGTCTCAGCGGGTGTTGCGATCGTATCGGTTCTCGCAAGCTATCTCTCGACCATGCTTGGCGCCTGGGCCACGGGTACGGTTGCAATTCTCGTGTTTGCCGTGTCCTGGGTGCTGGTTCACCAGACCGTCACGCCACGGCCCCTCGCGCAAGGCAAGGCCGCGCGTCTGGCCACGCTCCCGAACAAGCTGCCACTCACGCTGCTGGGCATCGCGGCCGGCCTTATCATCGCGGCAGAGACGACCGCGCTCTTGTGGTCCGCGAAACTGCTCGATGAGCAGGCTCCATCACTCGCCGCCATTGCCGGACTGGGTGCGGCCTTCTTCGGCCTCTGCAATGCCGCAATGCGCTTTCCTGGCGATGCGCTTCGCAGTCATCTCGGGGACATGACACTGATGACCGCATCCTTGCTGGTGTCGATCGCAGGCTTCATCACCCTGGGGCTCACCAGCAGCTTTGCCGGAAGCGTTGCCGCATTCGCTGCGGTTGGGCTGGGGCTCGCCCTTCTCATTCCGTGCATCTTCTCGATGGCGGCTCGACTCATTCCCGAAAACCGCGCGGGCGCGCTGAGTTTCGTATCACTGCTGACCGCCGTGCCGCGGTGCGCGGCGCCCGGCGTGTTCGGCATCATCGCAGCGGGTCTTGGCATCAGCACAGCTTTTGGGCTGGTGGCCCTGGCGCTTACGGTTGCGCTCCTGCTGATCGTGTATTTCGGATCCCGCAGGGCTTCCTGACCAAGTCACTCAAAACAAAAAGCCCGCTCTTGCATCTCTGCACGAGCGGGATCTTTTTGAAGTTATCATGAATGAAGGATGTTTTCTATTCTTTGCAGGCCTGGCGGCGACCTACT
>CAYMQH010000109.1:1961-9227 GCA_964392525.1 uncultured Aestuariivirga sp. | reverse complement strand
TTCCTCCTCGGAGGACATGGTCTCGATCCAGATCACGTCCGCGCCGCCCTCCTTCAAGGCCAGGGCCTGCTCCGCGAAAGCCTTCACGGCCTCCTCATGGCTCATGGAGCCGACGGGTTCCATGAGCTCGCCCGTCGGGCCGACAGAGCCCCCGACATAGACCGGACGGCCCGCTGCATCAGCCTCCACGCGGGCATTCTTCGCAGCGGCGATGTTGATCTCACGTACTTGGTCCTGAGCATTGTGGAGCTTCAGGCGGTGGCGGTTGCCGCCAAAGGAATTGGTGAGCACGATGTCAGCGCCTGCCTCGATGAAGCGGCGGTGCAGCGAGCGCACGCGCTCCGGATGGTCGAAGTTCCACATTTCCGGCGCATCGCCCGAAACAAGGCCCATCTGGAAGTAATTGGTTCCAGTCGCACCATCGGCCAGAAGCCACGGGCGGGTGGCAAGCGCTTCAGTAAAGGATGGGCGGGTCATGGCGGACTCCTCAGGACTCGTTCTATCAATATAAAGACTTCTTTATATCGTTATAGCTCTGCTTGCCAAGAGGCAAACGCCGCCTCCGACAGAAGAAGCGACAGCCGTTCATTGACCGGCCAGGCAGCGGGGCGTTCGCCGCTGGCGCGCAAGCGGGCCAAACTGGCAGCGAGGTCCGCGATGTCCTGTTTCGCCAGTCGGGGCGCGCGGTGCAGCTTTGCGGCATCCGGCTTGCCGTGGGCGCAGAAAATGGTGACGCCGGCATCAAGTCGCGGCAGGAGGCCTTCAGCGCTCTGCAGATAGGATTTCAGGTCTGAATTTTCGATCTGCGCATAGAGCTTGCCGGGATAGACGAAATCCGCCGCGAAGAGGAGGTTGTGCGTGCTCTCCAGCAGCGAAACAGAGTCGGGTGAGTGGCCCGGCGTGTGGATGAGGTCCAGTACCCTGCCCCCGAGATCGATCTTGCTTCCGATCGGCAGCCAGTCGCTGATCTTCACCGGGGTCCATGTCATCCCCTCCCACCAGCCGACATAGAGATCATCGGTGGGCATCAGCCAACCCTCCCTGTCGCAGGCGCGCAACACAGGAAGATCAGGTATCGCTACATGGCTGAAACGGCTGAGGCAGCCCGTATGGTCAAAATGCATGTGGGAGGGCAGCGCTGTCACGGGCAAGGTCGTGAGCTTGCGCACGACATGCGAGATATCGCGCACGCCCGGGCCTGTATCGAACAACAGCGCGCGGCGGTTGCCCAGTATGAGGTAGTTCCAGTTGATCTGATAGAAGCGCGGCTCGCCAATGGCGATGACGCCGGGAGCGACCTCCTCGATGGCGAACCAGTCATCGAACCAGCGAACGCCCTGCGCAAGCATCAGGCAGACTTCGCACCATAGAAAAGCGTGGAGACATGCTGCGCTTCGGCGAAGAACAGCCAGCGTTCCACGGCGGCGGCGAACAGCGCCACGGCCGCCGCCAGAATGGCGGCATAGGGAATGACAAGTGACAGCAGCAGGAAACCGATAGCGAAGAGCAGCGAAATCACCACGAGGCCGCGCAGCCGTGTTGCATGGCGGCGCGCCACGACATAACCCATCTCCTTCTGCACATAGTTGAGGGAGCTGTGCGGCAGCTCCCACTGGCTGACCTCGCCGATACGGCCAAGGCCTGTCGCATCCCCCATCGTGTAGCTGCGCGGCTCCGTGTCGATGTGCTTCCAATAGGTCATCTTCAGGCCGATGGTGATGACCAGAAGCATGGCGGACATGCTGACAAGAAACGCCGGGAAATTGCCGAAAACTGAGGTGATGGCCGCCAGCAGGCAAGCCCCGGTGGCGAGCCCGAAGAAGACATAGACCGGCACGGTGACAGATGTGTTCCAGGCGCGGATGGTGGTGAGCGTGGAATAGATCTTGCCCGTGCAGACTACGGTGAAGATGGCCAGAGCCGCCGTGATGATGCCCAGCGGCGCGATCCACTGCGGCGCTTCGACGAGGCCAGACCAGACGAGCCCGAAGGCCAGCGCCGGAGGATAGGTCAGCACCGCCACGACACCCTCTCGCGAAAGCCACGACGTCCGCCACTGCGACAGAGCGCGCCATGCGCGCTCCGGGTGGCCCAGATGGAAGGTGGACGAGAGAAGGCCAATGGTGATCAATCCCAGCGCGATCACCATTGCCACGATGCCGAAAACCATGCTCGAGGCCTGGCCGTGATTGAAGCCGACAAGGCCCAGCAGCGCCAGAAGGCCATAGCCGGCACCCGAGGCCGTGGTGAACAGGATGACGGAATAAGCAGGATGCATCAGTGCTAGCCTTCGAGCTTGCCGGAATTGTCGACGACGGACGCGGTGGATGATTTCTTGCCGGAGAGCACCTTGTCCGCCCAGACGAAGAGCCTGTCAAAGGCGGAGCCATCAGGCTTTGGCAGCGCCTCGGGTTTCATTGTTGTCGCGTCACGGCGCGCGCGCGGCGGCAGATATTTGTTGACCGGCTTGTAACCCATCTCGGGAAGGAGATCATAACCGCCACGTTCCGCGACAAGCTTTGACACCTTGGAGTCCGCATCACCCAGATCACCGAAGTGGCGGGCCCCCGTCGGGCAGGCCTTCACACAGGCCGGCTGGCGGTCCTCCTCAACCAGATTCTCGTTGTAGATCCGGTCGACACACAAGGTGCATTTCTTCATCACGCCGTGGGACTGGTCATACTCACGCGCGCCATAAGGGCATGCCCAGGAGCACAGCTTGCAGCCGATGCAGGTCTCGGGATTCACCAGCACGATGCCGTCTTCGGCGCGCTTGTAGCTCGCCCCCGTCGGGCAGACGGTCACACAGGCCGGCGTTTCGCAATGAAGGCAGGAGCGCGGGAAATGAACAATGCGGGAATCCGCCTGCCCCTGTTCCTTCACCTCATATCCGTGCACACGGTTGAGCCACACGCCCGATGGGTCGGAACCATAGGGATTCTCATCGGTGAGAGGACCGGAGAAGCCTTGCGTGTTCCACTCCTTGCAGGAGGTGGCGCAGGCCTGACAGCCGACGCAGGTATCAAGGTCGATGACGAGGCCGAGTTTCTTGGCCGATGGTTGAGGAAGCGATGTCATGTCACACACCCTCCAGTGACTTCAGCGTGGCGAATTGCGGTTCGCTGACGGCTGTCTGGTCCGCGGCTTTTTCGACGCGCACGCGCAGGTCATACCAGGCTGCCTGCCCTGTTACCGGATCGCTGTTGGAATAGCGGTAGCCGCCTTCGCGCTCCGGCAGCAATTCCGAGATGAGGTGATTGAGCAGAAAGCCCTCCTTGGCTTCATTGGCGCCCGGTTCAAGGTTCCACGCGCCCGATCGCTTGCCAATGGCATTCCACGTCCACACCGTTTCGGGGTTCACGCCATCCATCAACTTCGCCTGCGCCTTGATCTTGCCGTGGTGCGAGGTGACGCTGACCCAGTCGCCATCGGCAATCTTGAGTTTCGCCGCCATCTCGCGCGCCATGTAGAGCCAGTTGCGCCCGAGGATCTGGCGGAGCCACGCATTCTGCGAGCCCCAGGAGTGATACATGGCCATGGGCCGCTGCGTCACCGCATGCATGGGGAATTCCGCCTCCGATACCATGTCGCCTTCAAACGGCGGATACCAGAAGGGAAGCGGGTCGAAATAGCTTTCGATACGCCGCTTATGCTCCGTCGGCGGAAGAACCTTGCCGTGGCCGCGCGCCGCGAGGCGGAACTTCTGGAGAGGCTCGGAATACAACTGGTGAATCACAGGCTCTGGCTTGCCGATGAAGCCGAAGAACGTCGCCCAGTCGAGATAGGCCCAGTTGACATGGCGATAGTAGCGCATGTGCTCTGGCAGCTCATAGAACCAGTGGCAGCCATTCTCGATGTAGCGCTGCAGCTGTTCAGGGTTCGGCGTGCCGCGCCCCTGCGCGCGCCCATTGGGGCCGCGGAAACCGGCGAGCGGGCCGATGCCGGGGGCGCGTTCATGGTTCACCAGATAGTCGGGATAGCCACCGGGGAACTTCGGCGTCCCGTCGGTGCGCGTCATGCCGGGAAGGCCAAGCCTTGTGCCGAGATCGAGCAGCACGGTCTGGAAGGCGCGCACATCGCGGTCCGGTTCCACCACCGGCTGGCGGATCGAATCCGCCGGGCCATCGGCTTCCGAAATCGGGCGGTCGAGCAGCGAGATGCAGTCCCAGCGTTCAAGGTAGGTCGTGTCCGGCAGGATCAGGTCGGCGTAATGCACCATTTCCGAGGCATAGGCGTCCGAGTAGATGATCTTCGGAATGGTGTAGCTGCCGTCTGCTTCCTTCTGTGTCAGATACTTGATCGTATCCGGCACGTTCATGGCGGAGTTCCAGCTCATGTTGGCCATGTACATGAACAGAACGTCGATGCCGTAGGGGTCTTTCTTCGCGGCATTGGTGATGACCATGTGCATCATGCCATGCGCGGCGAAGGGCGCATCCCAGCTATAGGCCTTGTCGAGGCGCTGCGGTGTGCCGTGCTCATCCACCAGCAAATCTTCCGGCGCTGTCACGAAGCCGAGTGGCGGCCCCGGCAGCGGCGTATTCGGCTTCACCTGCCCCGGCTTGCCCGCAGGCTTCACACCCGGCGGCGGCGGCTTGGGGAATGGCGGCTTGTAGCGGAAACCGCCCGGCACATCGATGGTGCCAAGCAGGATCTGGAGGAAGTGAATGGTGCGGCAGGTCTGGAAGCCATTGGCGTGGGCCGAGATTCCGCGCATCGCATGCATCGAAACGGGACGGCCCACCATCTTCTCATGGTAGCGGCCCAGATGGTCCGTCCACGGAACATCGAGCGCGATTTCTTCTTCAAACGCCGTGCGGGCCAGTTCGGCCGCGATCCGCTTGATCGTCTCCGCCGGAACGCCGCAGCGCTCCGCCACAGTGTCCGCCGCCCATTCGGCGTCGAGAAAGCGTTCGGCAATGAGGGTGAAGGCCGTCACCACGCGCCGCCCGTCGGGCAGCTTGTAGCGGCCCATCAGCTTCGGTGCGGCGTCGGGCGAAAGCGCCGGCATAGGCGTGCCCGAGTGGCTGTCCCACACAAGCGCCGAGCCTTGGGCATTGCGGGCAAACAAGCCGTCATCGGCGCCACCCGGATTTTCGATCACCAGCCATGGCGAATTGGTGTAGCGGGCCAGATATTCGCCATCGATCTTCTGGGCCGACAGCAATTCATGGATCAATGCGCCGACGAACAGCCCGTCGGTTCCCGGGCGGATGCCGATCCACTCGTCGGCGATCGCCGAATAGCCGGTCCGGATCGGATTGATCGAGACGATCTTGGCGCCGCGCGCCTTCAACTGCCCCAGCCCCTTCTTGATCGGATTGGAGCCATGATCTTCGGCCACGCCGAAGAGCAGGAAATACTTGGTGTGCTTCCAGTCCGGCTCACCGAATTCCCAGAACGAGCCACCGAAGGTGTAGAGCCCCGCTGCCGCCATGTTGACGGAGCAGAACCCGCCATGCGCTGCATAGTTTGGCGTGCCGAATTGCGAGGCCCACCAGCCGGTCAGCCCCTGGCTCTGGTCACGGCCGGTGAAGAAGGCCAGTTTCTTCGGGTCTTTGGCGCGCACCTCGGAAAGCCATGAGGCGGCGGTGGAGAGCGCCTCCTCCC
The DNA here is from genome assembly GCA_964392525.1 of uncultured Aestuariivirga sp. Taxonomy (GTDB): domain Bacteria; phylum Pseudomonadota; class Alphaproteobacteria; order Rhizobiales; family Aestuariivirgaceae; genus Aestuariivirga. The sequence continues at coordinate 3,617 of CAYMQH010000109.1, read as the reverse complement.
ACTCGATCTCGCGGAACTCGCCCGCGCCACGCTCGCCCACGCGCATCAAGGGCTTGGAGAGCCGGCCGGGAGAATAATGCTGCTGGATGCCAGCCGCACCCTTGCCGCAGATCACCCCCTTGTTGACCGGATGCTTGGGGTTGCCGTCGATATAGGTCACCCGGCCATCCTTCAGGTGCACGCGAATGCCGCAGCGGCAGGCACACATGTAGCAGGTGGTGGTCTTGATCTCGTCCCAGCCCTTGGGCGAGGTATTCACGGTCGGCTCGGTCATGCGCAATCCAGCCCTGGGGAAAATCCAAACAAGACTACTCTATCGGGACTCTTGGCCCTATGATAGGTCCAGACGGACCATACACAGGGACCAAAATTGCGCGACTGGCTTGTCCATATCCGGCGGAATGAAAACGCCAGCCTGCAGACGCAGATCAGGGAAGCGCTCGTCTCCGCCATTCTGGACGGGCAACTGGCGCGCGAGGAGCCAATCCCCTCCACCCGCAAGATGGCCAAGAGCCTCGGCGTTTCAAGGAATACCGTGGTTCTGGCCTATCAAGGGCTGCTGGACGATGGCTACCTCGTGGCCCGCGAGCGCTCGGGCTATTATGTTTCCGACAAGGCCATCGAGACCGTTGCTCCGCCGAAACTCGCCCTGAAGACACCCCCTGCGGCCTCCAGCATCGACTGGAACGACCGCCTCACCATGCAGCCGGCCGACCAGGCCAATGTGTCAAAGCCGCTGGACTGGCAGTCCTATCCCTTTCCGTTCATCTACGGCCAGGTGGACCACAATCTCTTCCCGCTCGCCGAATGGCGCGATTGCGCCAGGCAGGCGCTGGGCAAGAAGTGGCTCGGCTCCTGGACCAATGACACGTGGGCGCATGATGACCCGCTGCTGGTGGAGCAGATCCGCCGCCGCATCCTGCCGCGCCGCGGCATCATGGCGAATGACGATGAGATCCTCATCACGCTCGGCGCGCAGAACGCGCTCTATCTCCTGTCCACCTTGCTGATTGGGCCCGAGACGCGGGCCGGCATGGAGGAGCCAGGCTATCCGGACGTGCGCAACATCTTCAACCTGCGCACGCCGCATGTCTCGCTGCTGCCGGTCGATGAAAAGGGACTGGTGCCGACCGACGCCCTCAATGCCTGCGACATCGTCTTCACCACACCCAGCCACCAGTTTCCGACGACCGTCACCATGCCGCTGGAACGGCGCATGGAAATCCTCAAGCGGGCCGCCAAGCATGACATCATCATCATCGAGGATGATTACGAGTTCGAGACAAACTATGTGAACGAGCCCTGCCCCGCCCTGAAATCGCTCGATGACGATGGCCGCGTGATCTATGTCGGCTCGCTGTCCAAGACGCTGTTCCCCGGCCTGCGCCTTGGCTTCCTCGTGGCGCCGAAGAAACTGGTGGCGGAGGCCCGCGCGCTGCGCCGCCTGATGGTGCGCCATGCGCCCAACAACAACCAGCGCACGGCCGCGCTGTTCCTGTCGCTCGGCCATCACGATACGCTGATCCGCAGGCTGCACCGCGCCTACCGGAGCCGCTGGGAGATCATGGGAGACGCGCTGAAGCGCCACTTGCCGGACTCAAGCCGTGTGCCGAGCTTCGGAGGCACGAGTTTCTGGGTAAAAGGACCGGAGGCGCT
>CAYMQH010000109.1:0-1861 GCA_964392525.1 uncultured Aestuariivirga sp. | reverse complement strand
TATCCGGCCTATGAGACGCTGCTGTTCCGCTGCCTGGGTTCGCTGCCGGTCATCATCTTCGTGCTGTGGCGGTCTGGGCACGGTCTATCCATTATGACGCCCCTGCTGCCGCGTGTTCTGGTGCGTGGCTTCATACTTGGGTTTGCCTATCTCGCCTTCGTGCTGGCGCTGCCCGCCATGCCGATTGCCAATGCGGTGGCGATCTATTTCACCATGCCGTTCTTCGTGGCGGGCCTTGCGGGGCCGCTGCTGCATGAGCGCGTCAGGCCGCACCGCTGGGCTGCGATCATCGCGGGCTTCATCGGGGTGCTCATCATGGTCAGGCCGGGCTTCGGCGTGTTCGAGCCAGCCGCCCTGCTGGCGCTGCTCTCAGCCTTTGGCTACGCGCTGGGCCAGATGATGGGCCGCCCGCTCTCACAGAAAGTATCCCCCATCATCATCGCCGCCTGGCAGAACGTCGCCTATGCCGTGATCGGGCTGGCGCTTGGCCTGTTCTTCACTGTCTTCGACTTCGGGCCCTTCACCCACCCGAGCCTCACTTTCCTGTCGCGGCCGCCCGTGTGGCCGGGCCTGTTCGATTTCACGCTGCTGTTCGGCCATGGCATGCTGGCAGCCTGCGCCATGCTGATGTTCATCAATGCCTACAAGCTGGCGGAAACCAACTTCGTGGCACCGTTCGAATACTCCGCGATGATCTGGGCGGTATTCTACGGCATCGTGCTGTTCGGCGATTTCCCCGACATGGTCACCATCATCGGCGCCGGCATCGTGGTGACGGCGGGCATCCTGATGATCCTGCGCGACCGCCAGTTGGACCGAACCAACGCCTAGATCGGATAACCCGCCCAGGCCTTCACCGTGCGCAGCGCGAGGGAAGACTGGATGCGCTGCACGCCCGGAAGGCGCGAAATGCGCGAGCGGTGGATGCGCTCGTAATCGGTCGCGTCAGCCGCAGCAACGCGCAGCAGATAGTCGAACTGGCCACTCATCAAGTGGCATTCGAGAATTTCGGGCACCCTCTGCACGGCCTTCTCGAATTTTTCGAACGCCTCCTCCGTCTGGGCTGAAAGCGAGACTTCAACGAAGAACTCATTGGCCAACCCGAGCGCGGTGCGATCAAGATTGGCGGTGTAACCAATAATCACCCCAGCCTCCTCCAGAAGCTTCACCCGGCGGTGGCAGGAGGACGGCGAAAGCCCTGCCTTCTGGGCAAGCTCCGCCACCGGGCGCTGGGCGTTCTTTTGCAGCTCGGCCAGAATGATCTTGTCTGTCTTGTCCAGATTGTCGCTTTTCATTCGACTTTTATATCACTTTTTCGAATGACATTTCAATGCTGCGCTGCTCCAGCCGGTTCTTCGGAAAATCATTCCACCCGAGTCTTGCTATTTTCCCCTCACCATTCAGGGAGGAACTGCAATGCTCATCGGCGTACCGAAAGAGATCAAGAATCACGAATACCGCGTGGGCATGACGCCCATCTCGGTGAAGGAAGCCGTCCGCCACGGCCATGAGGTGTGGGTTGAAACCAATGCCGGTTCCGGCATCGGCGCATCCGACGCCGACTACACCGCCGCCGGCGCCAAGATCATCGCCACCCCGGCAGAGATCTTTGCCAAGGCCGACATGATCGTGAAGGTAAAGGAGCCGCAGGCTGCCGAGCGCAAGATGCTGCGTCCCGGCCAGATCCTCTACACCTACCTCCACCTCGCGCCCGATCCGGAGCAGACGAAGGATCTCGTCGCCTCAGGCGCTGTCTGCATCGCTTATGAGACCGTCACCTCGGCGCGCGGCGGCCTGCCGCTGCTCGCCCCCATGAGCCAGGTCGCGGGCCGCATGTCGGTCCAGTCCGGCGCGCATTGCC
>CAYMQH010000108.1:0-9467 GCA_964392525.1 uncultured Aestuariivirga sp. | reverse complement strand
CTTCATCATCGGGCTCGGCATCTTCGCGCTGGTGCTCATCTTCCAGCCCTTCAGCCTCACGCTTTTCGCCATCGGCAGCGTGCTTGTCGTCATCGCGGGCCTCATCAACAATCTTCTGCCGCTGGCCCAGCCGGGCGTCAGGGTCAGCAGCGTCATCACGGTGGCCATGGTCGTCGCCATGATCTTCCTGATCGTCGTGCTCCTTTCGATTGGCGCGGCGCATCTCTATGGCGCCTTCTTTCTCAAGCCGCCGGATCCCAACACCATCGCGGGCAAGGCGCAGCTTGCAACGCCGCCCTTCTGGCGCCAGCCGCTGGTGTGGGGCATTGCCGCCATCGCCGCAGCACTCGCCGTCGCCATCACGGTCATGAAGAAATCCAGGAACTGACATGGCGCATGATGTTTCGGTCATCGGCCTCTACATCCTCGATGTGCTGGGCCGCCCGGTCACCCGCATTCCCGAGCGTGGCAATGTCGACTTCATCGAGGAGATCCGTCTCACCGTTGCAGGCACGGCCGGCGGCACGGTGATCGACACCGCGAAGCTGGGCCTCAGGAGTCTTGCCGTTGGGGCCGTGGGCGATGACGAGAAAGCCGACTGGGTGCTTCTGACCATGGAGAAGCATGGCATCGACACCTCCGTCATGCAGCGCATCAAGGGCGTGCCGACCTCGGCCACCATTCTGAATGTGCGCCCGAACGGAGACCGCCCGGCCCTGCATGTGCGTGGCGCGTCCGATCATTTCGACGTGCCGCCAGCGATGTATGACAAGGTCTTCGATGCGCCGATCATCCATCTGGGTGGCACGGGCCTCCTGAAGAAGCTCGACGGCCCGGCCTCTGTCACGCTGTTGAAGGAAGCGAAGCGGCGGGGCTGCACCGTCACCTTCGACCTGATCGCGGCAAGCGCCGGCACCATCGGCATCGTCGAACCGCTGCTGCCCTATATCGACTACTTCATGCCTTCGATCGAGGAGGCGCGCGACATGTCGGGGCAGTCGAGCCCTGAGGACTGTGCCTCATTCTATCTCGAGCGTGGGGCACAATGCTGTGTCTTCACGCTGGGCGGGGAGGGCGCCTATTATGCCCACCGCGACGGCACGCGGATTAGTTCTCCCGCCTATGACATCACCGTGGTCGATACCACGGGCTGCGGCGATGCCTTCGATGCAGGTTTCATCACGGCGCTGCACCACAGGATGGATCAGGAGACCGCGCTGCGCTTCGCACAGGCCTCGGCCGGGCTTGTCGCCACGGGCCTCGGTTCCGATGCGGGCATCACATCCTTCGCCGATACGATGCAGCGCATGAAGGACTGGAAGATCAAGCGCTGAGGGTGAAGGGCGCGTTGCTGGCGTGTGCGCCCGTTCACGTCACGTCATATGGCCGTGTAGCCGCCATCGATCAGCAGGTCGTGGCCGCAGATCATGTCGGAGGCGGAGGAGGCGAGGAACAGTATTGCATCTGCCACCTCCTGCGGCACACCGAAACGCCCGCCCGGAATCTTGGCCTTCATCGGATCGCCCTTTTCGGGCTGGCCCCAGACCAGTTCACCCATGGGCGTGAGGATCACCGTGGGGCATACGGTGTTGATCTGGATGTTGTGCTTCGCCCATTCGACTGTCATCACCTTGGTCAGCATGTTGAGGCCGCCCTTGGAGGCGCAATAAGCGCCATGGCCATCGAGACCGACAACGCCCGCCTGCGAGGAGACATTGATGATCTTGCCGCGCTTTTGGGCGATCATGCCGGGGACCAGCGCACGTGCCAGCAGGAAGGGCGCGCGGAGATTGACCGCCATGGTCGCATCCCAGTCTTCGACCTTTGCGTCCATCAACGGATCGATCAGTGCGATGCCTGCGTTGTTCACCAGAACGTCGATGGTCCCATAGGCTGCCAGTGCCTCGCGTGCCGCCTTGTCCGGCCCATCCGGCGCGGCCATGTCAGCGGAAATCGTAACGCAGCGGCGGCCCAGCTTTCCGACTGTGTCCTTCACCTCCTGAAGCCCGGCTGCATCGCGGCCCACTGCAGCAATGTCGGCTCCTGCATCGGCCAGCACCTTGCAGGTTTCAAGGCCAATGCCCTTTGTGGAGCCCGTCACCAGAATGCGCCGCCCCGCCACGTCAAACCGCTTCGTCCACTCTGTCATATCGCTCCTCCTTGTCCTTTATGGTCCTATCGCTTTCCGGCGAAGAAATTCCGCTCCAGCGTGGCGAAGGCGCGCTGATAGACGTTTTCCTCGGTGCGCGGGATCAGCACCACGTCGTCCTGCGGGCTTGCCACCCAGTCGCCGGTCCACACACCGAATGTCGTGTTGTCGGCAGTCACTGGCCACAGGCGCGGGCCGGAGACATAATTCATCCACGCAATATCGGATTTGGTGATGCGGTAGGAGAAGCTGCGCGTCAGGTCATCGAGGTGAAGCAGTTCCTCGTTGATGTGACCGTCTCCGAAATGGAAATCGCGGATGCCGCCCACCTTGTCGGGGCGCTGGCGCTTCAGCATGCGCATCCGGGTGATCTCGTCATGCCAGCCGCCCATGCCGGCGAAATCGCGCATGATCTTCCACACATCCCCGACTGGTGCCTTGATGACGCGTGAGGTCCATACCTTGTTGGGCGCGAAGCCCTTCCAGCGCTCAGCTGCGACGGGCTTTGCAGGCTTCGCTTTGGCCAGCAGCCTAGCCAGGTTGCGGAAGTTTGCGGCGAACACGTCGTTGGAGACGATCTTCTCGTACTTCCCCAAGTCCTCGGAGGCCTCGTCGAAGGTTGCCTCCCATTCGGCGAAGGTCTGGTCGCCGTGGGTCACGGGGTAGAGCCTCAGCGTGGCGCGGTAATTCTGCACCGGGAATGCTGGTGTTTCGAAGTTATAGGTAAAGCAGCGGCGGGCATCATCCAGCATCAGCAGGCGTTCGCGCACATGCACGCCATTGGCGAGGTGGAAGGAGCGCACACAGCCTACGACATCGGAGTCGAGGCCGTTCTCGATCTTGGAAGATGTGACGCCCACCGCCCAGTTGGGCAAGCCGTTGAAGTCCCGCACGATGGACCAGACAGTCTCGACGGGAGCTTTCAGAACGATCGAGGCATAAGCGCGTGCCATGTCAGGCTCCTCCGGTGATCGCGCGGAAGGCTTCAACGGCAGCCTCGGCGAATGTGGGGTCATTGATGTGGGCGTCGATCTCGATGAGGCCCCGGTTGGGCGCTGGCCTCCAGGCGCCGCGGATGGCCGCAAACAATGCGGCATCCGCCTCTGGGTCCCAGAACGGCTTGCCCGGCGTATCCAGGGCGGAAATGCCGCGCAACGGCAGCAGGAAGCGCACCGGCCCTTCCATCTGGTTGATACGGCTCACGATCCAGCGCCCGATGGCGGCGTTCTCGGCGGCCGTGGTGCGCATCAGCGTCACCTGCGGGGTGTGGCTGTAGAGATTGCGGCCGGAGACGTGCGCGGGCACGCTGTCGCGCGGCCCGAAATTGACCATGTCCACCGCACCCACGGACCCAACCCAGGGAATGCGGCTGCGGATGATTGCACCGAAGCGGTCTTCCGTGCAGGCCAGCACACCGCCGGACAGATGGTCCGCCACTTCGGTTGTGGTGATGTCGAGTGCCGCGCCGATCAGGCCGGACTCAATGAGCTTCTCAAGGCACTGCCCGCCCGTTCCGGTGGCGTGGAAGACGAAGCACTCGCACTCGGTCTCGATCATGTGGCGGATCTGGGTGATGCAGGGTGTCGTCACCCCGAACATGGTAAGGCCCACCGGCCGCCTGCCAGCCTCGGCAGGCGGCGTGACCGTCAGCGCCATGCCAGCGGCCGCATGCGCGGCATTGCCGATCACCCTGCGGGTGATGGCGTTGAGGCCTGCGATATCGGCCACTGCATGCATCATCATGATATCGGTGGGGCCGACATAGGGTCCCACATTGCCAGAGGCCATGGTGGAGACCATGAGCTTTGGCACCCCGATGGGAAGGGCGCGCATCGCCGCCGTCACCATGGCAGTGTTGCCGCCGCCGCCGAGGCCCAGCACCGCGCCGATGTCCCTTTGCGCCCGCAGGAAGTGCGACAGCGCATCCGACATGGCTGCCACCGCCTGCCCACGTTCGGAATGGGCCAGAACGGCATCCGGCCCCTTGGGGTGGTGCCGTGCCACCATGGCGGGCGTCACATCGGCCCGTGCCGCACTCGGCGTTGTCGAGATGTCAACGAGCCGGGCAGGGGCCCCGGCGGCTTGAACTTGCGCCGCCGCATAGCGGAGTTCGGCTTCCTTCGTATCGCAGGTGCCGATGACGTAGACAGGCTTCACGCCTTCGCCCAGCCCTGCTTCATGTTGCGAAAGCCGAGCCTGTAAACTTCCTCGGGCGTTGGCGCGAAATCGCGCCACACGCGGGTGGCCGCGGCGAGGGCCGGCATGGAACGCCCGAAAGCCTCGATCGTCAGCCAGCCATCATACTTCGATTTCTTCAGCGCCTTGTAGGTTTCGGCCCAAGGCACGTGGCCCTTGCCCGGTGTGCCGCGGTCATTCTCGGAGATGTGCACATGGACCATGTGCGGGCGGATCGTCCGGATCGCGCCGACCGGGTCCTTCTCCTCGATGTTGCTGTGAAAGGTGTCATACATCGCCTTGATGGCGGGGTGGTTCACCTCCTCCACATAATCGGCGAGCTGTTCCATCGTGTTGAGGAAGTAGCATTCGAAGCGGTTGAGGGCCTCCAGCGCGAAGGTGACGCCCTTCTTCGCGGCATAATCGCCCGCCCGCTTGTGGAAAGTCAGCGCCCGCTTGCGTTCGGCCGCCGTGGCAGGGCTGCCGGAGAAATAGCCGAGTTCCGAATGCATCGGCCCGCCGAGGATCGGCGCGCCGAGTGCGGCGCAGCAATCAATGGCCCATGCCGCGTAGTCGCGGGCTGCGGCCTGACTTGCCTTGTCGGGCGAGAGGGGATTCTTGCCCTGAATGACGCTCACCACCGTGCGCTGCAGCCCGATCCTGTCAAGGAGTTCGCCAAGCCGCGCATAATGGGTGGGGTCGCCCTCGAACATCGGGATTTCGACCCCGTCATAACCGGTCTTCTTGAGGGCCCGCAGGATCGGTTCGTGCGCCTCCGTGACATGGGGTGTCCAAAGCAAGAGATTGAAACCAAGCTTCATCCGATGGCCCTCCCGGCGCGATGGAAGCAGCACAAACCGTCTCGCCGGTCTTGTCAATTGCTGATATCCATTTACGCTGCGCCGGGGTACCTGAAGCAGCGCTTCGCCGTTGCGCGGCGCCCGCGTGATGGATAATCTCACGCAAAAGGACCAAGCATGCCCGCATTTGCCCGCCAGGACCTGATGGCCCGGTTCCAGGACATGAAGCGCCGCCGCATTCCGATCATCGGGGGCGGAGCGGGCACCGGGCTTTCCGCCAAATGCGAGGAAGCAGGCGGCATCGACCTGATCGTGATCTACAACTCCGGCCGCTATCGCATGGCAGGTCGCGGCTCCCTGTCGGGCGTCCTCGCCTATGGCAATGCCAATGAGATCGTGGTCGAGATGGCGCGGGAGGTTCTTCCCATGGCGAAGAGGACGCCGGTGCTGGCGGGCGTCAACGGCACGGACCCCTTCTGCATCTTCGACCGGTTCCTCGATGAGCTCAAAGCCGTCGGTTTTTCCGGCGTGCAGAATTTTCCGACCGTGGGCCTGATCGACGGCACGTTCCGCGCCAATCTCGAAGAGACCGGCATGAGCTATGGCCTTGAGGTGGACATGATCAGGCTGGCCAACGCCAAGGACATGCTGACCACGCCCTATGTCTTCAACGCAGGCGAGGCGGAGGCAATGGCGAAGGCCGGAGCCGACATCATCGTCTGCCACATGGGCCTCACCACCGGCGGCTCGATCGGTGCGGAAACGGCACTGAAGCTTGCCGATTGCCCGGCCCTGGTGGACGACTGGGCCGCCGCCGCGCTCAAAGTCAACAAGGACATCATCATCCTCGTGCATGGCGGCCCGGTCGCCGAGCCGGCGGATGCGCAATTCGTGCTGCGACAAACGCGCAACTGCCATGGTTTCTACGGCGCCTCCTCGATGGAGCGGCTGCCGGTGGAAACAGCGCTGACGCAGCAGACCAAGATGTTCAAGGCCATCAGCTTCGCGTGAGATCACATTCAAATTATACAATAAAACTCTGGGGGGACGGATATGCAATTCATCAACAAGCGCGACACGCTGGTCTCCGAGGCTTTGGATGGCCTTCTGCGGCTGCAGGGCGGCGGGCGCATCGGCCGCCTGCAGGGCGAGGCGGGGCTCAACGTCGTCATCGATCTCGCGCATAAGGGCGACCGGCATGTGGCGGTGATTTCCGGCGGCGGCTCGGGCCATGAACCGGCTCATGCGGGCTTTGTCGGCAAGGGACTGCTGACGGCTGCCGTCTGCGGCGATGTCTTCGCCTCTCCCAGCGTGGATGCGGTGCTGGCCGGCATCATGGCGGTGACCGGAAAGGCAGGCTGCCTGCTGATCGTCAAGAACTATACGGGCGACCGGTTGAACTTCGGCCTTGCGGCGGAACGCGCACGCGCTCTCGGCAAGAAGGTGGAGGTCGTCATTGTGGCTGATGACGTGGCGCTGCCGGGCCTCGCCCAGCCGCGCGGCGTGGCGGGCACGCTGTTCGTTCACAAGGTGGCCGGGCACATGTCGGCGGCAGGCCGGAGCCTTGCGGATATTGCACGCACGGCGCGCCAGGTGGCGGGCTCCATCGTCTCGCTCGGCATTTCGCTTGGCTCCTGCACCATTCCCTCCGTGGGCCGGGAAGACCGCGTGCCCGCCGGAAAGGCGGAGCTGGGGCTCGGCATCCACGGCGAGCCGGGTGCCACGCTCATCAGTTTCGCCGGTGCCCATCAGGCCGCAACTCTCATCACTGGAAAGCTGGCGAAGCTTGCACCCAAGGCGCCAGCCTATGCCATGCTGCTCAACAATCTCGGTGGCACGACTGCACTCGAAATGGGCATCATCGCCAATGATGTGTTGAGTGGGCCGCTGGGGCAGAAGATCAAGTACAGCATCGGCCCGGCGCCGCTCATGACGGCGCTCGACATGCATGGTTTCTCGATCAGCCTGCTGCCGCTGACGCCCGCCATCGAAAAGGCGTTGACCTCCGCCGTTGCACCCAAGGCCTGGCCCGGCGCCAGTGCGGTTGGCAAGATCGCGGTCAAGAAGTCCGCGCTGACGAAAAGCCGCGCTGGCGTGAAGGCGAGCCGCAACGAACATCTGTCGAAATCCATCCTTGCGGTCTGCGACGCGCTCATCACTGCGGAAAAGCATCTCAATGATCTTGATGCGAAGGTGGGCGATGGCGACACGGGCTCGACCGTTGCGCGGGCCGCAAAGAGCGTGAAGGCCAGCGTGAAGCGCCTGCCGCTTGCGGATCATGCCGCGACGCTCCAGGCCCTGAGTGGCATCTTCGCCGGCAGCATGGGCGGCTCCAGCGGCGTTCTGATGGCCATTCTGTTCTCTTCGGCGGCTGCGGCTGCAAGGGATGGCGCAACGCTGCCCGCCGCCTTCATGGCGGGTCTCGAACGGCTGCAATTCTATGGTGGCGCGAATGCCGGGGATCGGACATCGGTCGATGCATTGTTGCCCGCCCTGAAGAGCCTGTCAGGCGGCAAGCCGCTGAGTGCTGCCGCACAACTCGCCCGCAAGGGCGCAGACGCCACAGCAAAGATGACGGCGGCGCGGGCTGGACGCTCTTCCTATGTCGCCGCCCGTAACCTCAAGGGCCACAAGGACCCCGGTGCCGAAGCCGTGGCGATTGCCTTTGAAAGCCTCGCCAGATCTCTGGCCTGAGCCGGATGGACAGTACCATGACAGGCATGAAGAAGGGCGTCGCCATCCTCGGGATCTTCGTTGCCGACCTCGCCTTCCGGGCAGGCCGACAGCCCGTGATGGGTGAAACGCTGATGGGTTCGGGCTTCAAGATGGGGCCGGGCGGCAAGGGTTCGAACCAGGCGGTCGCCGCCGCCCGCGCGGGCGCCCATGTCAGTTTCCTCTCACGCCTTGGCAAGGATGCGTTCGGCGACATTGCCCTTGCGACTTGGAAGGCTGAGGGCATCGAGCCGCGCGTGGCCCTGTCCGCCGAGGAGCCCACCGGCGCTGCCTACATCTTCGTGAGCGATGAGACGGGCGAGAACGCCATCATCGTGGTGCCGGGCGCTGCGGGCGTTATCAGCGCGGACGATGTCGCTGCGGAACGCGCCGCGATTGAAGCTGCGCGGGTGTTTGTCACGCAACTGGAACAGCCCGTGGAGGCAGCCCTCAAGGGGCTGGAGATCGCGCGGGCCGCAGGCTGTGTGACCGTGTTCAACCCCGCACCGGCGGCCGAGGTGCCGCCCGCACTCTATGCGCTCTGCGACTATGTGATCCCGAATGAGACGGAAGCGGCAGCGATTACCGGAATCGCGGTAGACAGCATCGGTGATGCACAGCGCGCGGGCGATGCGCTGCTGGCGAAGGGTGCCCGCACTGCCATCATCACGCTCGGCGCACGCGGCGCCTTGTTCCACGCGCCCGGCCGCAGCGTGATGATCGATGCTTACAGCGCAGGGCCGGTGATGGAGACGGCGGGCGCGGGCGACAGTTTCGTTGGCGCCTTTGCGGCGGGCCTCTCTGAGGGCATGGACCCCGTGGCGGCGGCGCGCTTTGGCTGTGCTGCGGCGGCAATTTCGGTCACCCGCCACGGCACGGCCCCCGCCATGCCACGGCGTGAGGAGATTTCAGCGCTGATGACGCGCCAAGCCTGAGTCTTTATCATCGACCTTGCGTGCTGGCGCATGGGCTGCAATGTGTCGGCCAGTCCATCGCGGCAAATCTGCGGAGTGTTCATCGCATGCTCAAGAACATACCTTCGGTTCTCAGCCCGGACCTTCTGTGGTGCCTTGCCTCGATGGGCCATGCGGAGCGGTTGGTTCTGGTGGATCGTAACTTCCCCGCCCATGACGTGGCGCGCCACACCAGCACGGGGAAGCTGATCGAACTTCCCGGCCTCGACATTCCGCAGGCCGCGCGTGCCATTCTCTCCGTCATGCCGCTTGATGATTTCATTCCCGCACCGGTATCGCGCATGCAGGTGGTGGGCGAGCCGGACACAGTGCTGCCGATGCAGGCGGAAGTGCACGCCATTGCGAAGGAGTGCGAGGGCCGCGATGTCGGCATGGAGGCGCTGGAGCGCTTCGCCTTCTATGAGGCGGCCAGGAAAGGCTTCTGCGTGGTAAGAACCTCCGAGTTCCGCCCCTATGGCTGTTTCCTCTTCACCATGGGCGTGATTTTCGACCGCCGCTAGGCCGCCGCAAGAGCGCTTGTTGAAGGCCGGTTGATTCACCGCCAGGTTGGTTTGTCATTGCGCGCCTGAACCATGATGGCGCACGCCGCGTGACTGCAGCTTAGTAGCTTATAGTCAGGTTGACGTAGCCGCCCCACCAATTCTCGGACTTTCCGTC
>CAYMQH010000107.1:0-9529 GCA_964392525.1 uncultured Aestuariivirga sp. | reverse complement strand
AACAGCTGGCCGGACAACACCAACCTCGACAAGGCCCGCCGCCTGCTGTGGCCGATCAAGAAGAAGTATGGCAACCGCCTCAGCTGGGCGGACCTGATGATCCTTGCAGGCAACGTGGCCTATGAGACCATGGGCCTCAAGACCTTCGGCTTCTCGTTTGGCCGCGAGGACATCTGGCATCCGGAAAAGGACATCTACTGGGGCGCTGAAAAGGAATGGCTGGCCCCCAGCGACAGCCGCTACGAGGATGTGAACAAGCCCTCGACGATGGAAAACCCGCTGGCTGCCGTTCAGATGGGCCTCATCTACGTGAACCCGGAAGGCGTAAACGGCAAGCCTGACCCGCTGAAGACTGCGGCTCAGGTGCGCGAAACCTTCGCCCGCATGGCCATGAATGATGAAGAGACCGTGGCGCTCGCGGCGGGTGGCCACACCGTGGGCAAGACCCATGGCAATGGCAATGCCGCCAACCTCGGCCCCAGCCCGGAGGGTGCTGACCTCTCCGAACAGGGTCTTGGCTGGATGAACCACAAGACCCGCGGCATCGGCCGCGACACCGTTACCTCGGGCATTGAAGGCGCGTGGACGACGCATCCGACCAAGTGGGACAATGGCTATTTCGACATGCTCCTCGGCCATGACTGGGAGCTGAAGAAGTCCCCCGCCGGCGCCTCGCAGTGGGAACCCGTCAACATCCGCGAGGAAGACAAGCCCGTGGACGTCGAGGACCCGTCGATCCGTCACAACCCGATCATGACGGATGCCGACATGGCCATGAAGATGGATCCGGAGTACCGCAAGATCTCCGAGCGGTTCCACAAGAACCCAGCCTATTTCTCCGAGGTCTTTGCCCGCGCCTGGTTCAAGCTCACGCACCGCGACATGGGCCCCAAGACCCGGTACATCGGCCCTGAGATTCCGGCCGAAGACCTGATCTGGCAGGATCCGGTTTCCGCCGGCAAGACGGGCTATGACGTGGCCGCCGTGAAGGCGAAGATTGCCGCAACGGGCCTTTCGGTGTCCGACCTCGTCGCCACCGCCTGGGACAGTGCCCGTACCTTCCGCCACTCGGACATGCGCGGCGGCGCCAATGGCGCACGCATTCGCCTCAGCCCCCAGAAGGATTGGGAAGGCAATGAGCCCGCCCGCCTCGCCCGCGTGCTGGCCAAGCTGGAGCCGATCGCCGCTGAAACCGGCGCTTCGGTTGCCGACGTGATCGTGCTCGCAGGCAATCTGGGCGTGGAGCAGGCGGCCAAGGCCGCCGGCTTCGCGGTCGAAGTGCCCTTCGCGCCCGGCCGCGGCGACGCCACGGCCGCCCAGACGGACGCCGCCTCCTTCGCGGTGCTGGAACCGGTGGCCGACGGCTTCCGTAACTGGCTCAAGAAGGACTATGTGGTGACGCCCGAGGAGCTGCTGCTCGACCGTGCGCAGCTCATGGGCCTTACCGCGCCGGAAATGACGGCGCTGGTCGGCGGCCTGCGCGTGATCGGCACGAACCATGGCGGAACCAAGCACGGCGTCTTCACCACTCGCCCAGGTGCGCTGAGCACAGACTTCTTCGTCACGCTCACCGACATGGCCTACAAGTGGGAGCCGAAGGGCAGCAATCTCTATGAGATCGTCGAGCGCAAGACGAACGCCGCAAAGTTCACCGCGACCCGCGTTGACCTGGTGTTCGGCTCCAACTCGGTGCTGCGTGCCTATGCCGAGGTCTATGCCCAGGACGACAACAAGGAGAAGTTCGTCAAGGACTTCGTCGCCGCCTGGACCAAGGTCATGAACGCCGACCGCTTCGACCTCCACTGATACGCCCCGCAGCCCCCGCATGGTCCGCCATGCGGGGGTCCTCCGGAGCCTTGCCCCGGACAACGTCATTGCTGTTCTTGAAAAACGCCTGCGGCATGCGCGGCGTGGCATCCGGTCTCGGCATCCTCCGCCTGGGCGGCGGCGATCAAGGACAATGCGATGCATTCATCCTCACAGAGGTGCAGGCTACGGTGCGGATAGAAGGTCCGCGCGCGCGTACTGGCGGCGCGCAGTGTCCGCACCCGGTACTGCACCACGCCCATCGTGAGGCGGGCACCCTGCGCACCCAGGCCTGGGTGAAGCAGCGCCAGATCTCTTCCCAGCAGGCGCGCGCCAGAGGCAACAGACACCAGTTTGAATGTCAGCAATTTAGAATTGCTCTCGTTCCAGGTCATCCGGTCCAGACCACGGCCGGATCAGTTTTCCACAAGCGGCTCATAGCGTTGGTCGGTCAGCGTATGGAGGAAAGCGACCAGCGCATCGATCTCCCTGTCCTTCAGGGCAGCACCGAATTCCAGCTCCTGGAGCGAAATGTTCTCAGCCACTTCGGGTGACGCCCAGGGTTCTCCGGTCTCGGGGTTGATCTGCCGCTGCGGCGCCTCGCTGTTGTACTTATTGTAAAACAAAACAACAGTGCGCAGGTCCTTGAAGACTCCGTTGTGCATGTAGGGGGCCGTCACTGCAACATTGCGCAAGGCCGGTGTCTTGAACTTGCCGCGCTGCGCCGCATCGCCCTGAACCGCCGGATTCCCGGCTAGCCCCGCATCGATGCGGCCAGGCATGGACAGATTGGCAGCCCGCAGCGCCTCGTTCACCGGAACGCCGATATTGTGGAACTCATAACTGGAGAAGGTCTCCTCTGCCCCGCCCGGCTGGCTGTTCAGCTGATGGCACATGGTGCAGTTGGTGAGCTGATTGGAGAAAAACAGCACGCGGCCGAGTTCCTCCTGCTCCGTCAGCTGCACCTCGCCGCGCAGGTAGCGGTCGTATTTCGAGTCAAATGGCGAGAATACGGGTGTGCGCTCGAAGGCCGCGATGGCCTCCGTCATGGCACTGAAGGCGCGCTCGTCGTCGTCAAGAACATCGTCCCCGAACAGCGCCCTGAAAGCGGTCACATAATCCGGGTTCTCCCTGAGCCGATCAACCACCGCGCCCTTCGACGGCATGCCCATCTCAATGGGGTTCAACGGCGGCCCACCGGCCTGTTCCTCCAGCGTTGCGGCGCGCCCGTCATGGAACAGGCCCCCGGCCCACCGCCCCTTGGCATTCTTGCCGAATGCCGGCGCAAACCGGGCATAGGACGCGGTTGGCGCGTTGCGGTCACCCAGCATGAGCCCGTCATAGCTGGGCGAGGCCGCACCCCCCGCCGTATCACGGCCATCGGAGAAGGCCCGCTCCGGCATGTGGCAGGACGCGCAGGACTGGCTACGGTTGATCGATAGATTGACATCGGAAAACAGCGCCTCACCCAGCCGCGCCAGCGGGGCAGACGCAGGAACGTGAGGGGCGGCCCATACCGTTACGGAACATATGCCGACGGACAACGCAATGACGCATGACTGGGCGATGGACCGGAACATGGCGATGCATTTCACCTCTTGCTTTGGTCATAGCGGAACGCCGCCCCGCGGCGCAAGCCATGCAACGGGGCATGGCTTGCGCCACGTCCTTCAGGGAACGATGCTACGGCGTTCGGCGCGCAGCGCCTTCGCCGTGGAATCGAACACCCGCAGGAATTTGGTGCCGCCCTCCAGGCCCTGAATGGACTGCAGCACGCCCGCCGGAACAAACCACAGGTCATCGATCCAGACACCACGGTCAGGATCGACCACCGTGAGGCGGACCGATCCCCGCGGAAGATAGCCCCCATCCGCCTCCTTCTGCCAGCGCAGCTCGCGGACGACACCCGTATCGAGCCGCATATTGACAGGTGGCGCCCGGCTACCAAGGACCGGCTTCGGGTCAGTCTTCAACGGAATACAGGAACCGCGACATGCCGAACATGATCGATGTGCTCCAGCCGAAGCTGAACACGCCGCTCACAGCCATGATGACGAGCAGCATCTGCCATTGCAGGGGCAACGGGTTGGCCACGAACCCGATGGTGGTATAGGTGCTGCCGGCGAAGATGATCGCCGAATGAATGCTCATCACAAGCTCAGACAGATAGAGCGCCAGTCCCCAGATGTAGATCTGCGCCAAATGCGACAGGAGAAGCACCAGAATGCCCAGGAAGAAAACGGCCTGGGCCTTCACCTTCTCCCGGGTGGCCATGTACGCTCTGATCCGCGCCTTCGCCACCGTCATCACCGCCACAACAAAGCCCGCTTGCACGGCAAGGCAGGCCAGCATCACGAGCCCTCCGAGAAGCAGCACCTGCCAGTTGAAAACATCTACATCATGTGTGGACGGCATGGCCTATCATCATGCAGCTGTTTACTGGTCATCATGATAATATTCATAGCACAGTGGCCGCCCTCTGCGAAGCGCTTCTGCCCGCTGGCTTGTAGCCGGTCGCCGGCGCCGCGTCAGCCGCCGCACCGCACCAGGGCACCGGACAATCCTCAAGCAAGCTGCTTTTTGGTGACTTATTTGGTGAAGTCGCGCATATAGGGCCCGAACAAGGAACCACGTCGATACTCAGGCCATTCTCCGATGCAGATTATGCGCGCGCCCTCTCCGACAGGCCGTGCATGATGGACCACTCACCCTGTGCGATGCTCGTAAGAAACATCGAACACACGCCCTATGAGGATGGACATCTCCCCTGGCCATATGTCTGCCTTGATGAGGCGGAGGTCCATTCGCTGGCCAGCCTCCATCCGCAGCTTGTCAGCATTACGGGCGTCATCCTGCCTCCACAACAGGTTGAGATCCAGCCCTCCTGGGCCTTGCAGCCATTCAAGCCCCATTTCGTGTTTTCTCCCGCTCTTCCGACAACCCCTCTCAGCCGGAAGTCGCTTGCCAATCTTGCCGAAGGGCGCGCCTCATGGGCCTTCGCCGAGGCCGCATCGCCAGAGGACTGGACATGCTTTCAGCGCCTGTATGAGGAGCTGGTCCAGCGCCGTGGCCTGGTGCAGTCGCCTTTCAACTTTGCTCCCTCTCATTTCGAGACGCTCAGTGCCCTGCCCCATGTCAGGCTCTACGGGGTACGGCATGACAGGCAGTGGGGTGCCATGCTGTGCGCCGCGCAGTTCGGCGCCGAACTGCATCTCATCCACATCGTCGTCAGCGCGGAGGGTTTGCGGACGAACGCCTCCTACGCTCTGATGCAGGCGATGATCGACCTCTGCCAGGACCAGCAGCTCACACTCTTCATCGGCGGCGTACCTGCCGGTGACAGCGGGGGAATGCTGAAATTCAAGACGCGCTGGACCAATCAGACCCGGATGTCATACCTCGTCCGGCTGATCGTGCGCCCCGATGTTTATGATAAGCTCAGCCTGCCGGGTAACACGTTTTTTCCCGCCTACCGCACATCCTGGCGCATGTGATGGCAGGCAGCGCCAGTCCACTTGCCGCTCCGGCTCATACCGGGCCGGCCATCAGGGGAATTGTCTCGAATGCCGCACGACGACGCCGAAATTCATGAGGTCAACGCAGGCGATGGTCAGCCTCGGATCTCTGTGCTCATGCCGGTTTTCGAACAGAAGCGCTTCATTGCGGCGGCCGTCCGATCCATTCTGGAGCAACGCGGCATAACAGCGGAACTGCTGATCTCGGATGATGCTTCAGGCGATGGCAGCTTTGCCGAAGTGCAGGCCTGCATTGGCCAGGCGTTGCGGCAGGGTCCGGTGCGCCACCGCATCATTCTGCGCCGCGGCAGGACGCGCCTGTGGCGCAACCATCTTCCGCTGCTGGCAGAGATGGCGCGTTGCGACCTGCTCTGCCAGGCGCATGGCGATGATATCTCCCTCCCCGAACGCCTGCACTATGTCGTGGCCGGCTTTGACCGCTACCCCACCTGCACGATGGTCTCATCCGGCCACACCAACATTCTGGGGGAGATGGGCGAAGCGGGCACGGCCATCAGGGGTTCGGGCTTTCCGCTCAACGACCAGACCATCATAACCAACCACCCCAATCTCATTGGCTGCAACATAGCGTGGCGCCGTTCCGCGCTCGCCGGTTTCCCGCGGTTGGACACGTCCTTCGCTGCCGCCGCCCACGATCGCATTCTGGCGTTCCGCGCCTATCTGGCGGGATCGATCCTGCTCATCGACATGCCGCTTGTGATGCGGCGCAGACACGCGCTGCAGGCCCACGTTCTGAGCTTTGCCGAACCCGGCATCGAGGGGCAATTCGGCTGGAACCTCGCCAACCTCGCCCATTTCGAATCCATGAGGCGCGATCTCGACACGGCCCTGACATGTAGCCTGATCACGGCCGAACGCCACAGGACGCTGGCAGAAATCCTGTCCGCCAGTGTCACGTATGCCACGCAGGAAATCGTCAACGCCTACAACCGGCACACCAATTCCGGCCTCCATGTCGCGTGGGTCGACCGCGAGACGGTCATCCGGTTGAGAGGCGGCTGACCCGATGACTGCATTGCAGATTGGCCGCCATTCGCAAGAAGCCGATAACTCTGGCCTCAGGTGACCAGGGTTCGGGCGCGGCGCACAGGTTCATTACACGTCTGGCAATCCCGGGACTGTTCAGGATCTGAAATCAGGGGAGACCAAATGTTTGTGCCGCTCCTCCACAATTGCGCGCAGATTGTTGCGGGCTAACTCGAAATCCGGCCGGAGAAGAAGCGCCCTGTTTGTCTCCGCTATAGCAAGATCCCACTGCTTTAATTCCTTGTACGCAATACCGATGTTGTTATGCGCCTCGGGCGAATTCGGATTAAACGCCAATGCAAGCCGCGCTGCATAGATGCAATCGTCATACTGACCACAATTATAATAATCCCGAGACAGATCGAGCCATCGCTCGAAGCTGGGCGCTTTCTCCGCTGCCTGTCGCTGGGTGACCAGAGCCCTCAGCTTTCCAAGGCGTTCCTCCTCCTTGTACTGCGGATACTCTTTGACCAATCGCATGAAGTAGCGATCGTATTGCTGAGCGACAACATTGGCGGAGAAGCGGCTTATCGCATAGTCCCTGATTACAGCGCGATCAAGAGACTGAGCACGCCTCGCTGCAGCGACAAACTCATTGATCGTATGGCAGCGGAAGCCAGTGACGCCGTCGATCACGGTTTCGGTGAATGCACCCCAGTCAGTCGTTATGACAGGCGTTCCACACAGCATCGCTTCAACAGCAACACCTCCGAAGGGCTCAAGATACTGCGTAGGAACAAATACTGCCTTTGCCCCACCCATCAGTCTCGCCCGCATAACGGGATCTGCTACGCCCACATACTCCACATTTCCCGGAAGTTCCGTACCATCACGCGCAGTAAGAACCGGCTTCTCACTCGCTATGCCCTGTCCAGCTACGATAAGCTTTGAACCAATTTCTTGACAGACCCGCGCCGCGATATCCGGTCCCTTGCGGCGAATTACGCGACCAATAAAGAGATAATAGTCCCCATCTCCAGCGCCCAAGGGGAAGGCGTCGACCTCGAAAAAGTTTGGAATCACCACATCAAAGGGCCGCACATCATCAGCAGGCACCCGTTCTGCAAGAAAGTGTTGAAGCGCATAACTCTCGAAGACCCGAAAAGGGGAACATGTACCTGTATACCCAATTCCAATCTCTACTTCGTACAGCCCCAAATCCTGCAAACTGCGAGCAATAGGTTGCTGAGACCCCCCCATTACCAGTCCAAGAATGTCGCCCGGCCTCGCTCGCGAGCGAATTTCTGACGCCGCACGTCCGTTGGTAATCTGCCAAAAATCACGATCTGGATTGAAATCATTGAACATGTCTTTGGACCAGTCATAGTGCCCAAACCACGTGTGCTGCTCACTCCGATTGATTATTGGCACATGCTCCGTGCAGGTCGCCTCATTGAACTCGCCTCCATACAGAAATACTTCGTAACCGGCGTTCGTCATCATCGTCGCAAACTTCCGCGTCTTTGCTGTGAACGCACACCAATCGAATTTCGTCGTGGTTTCGGTATGCGGAAGGGAGACCACATGAAGACGCGGCCGCTGATCGTGAGTCATTTTGACGCCTCTGGATTTAGTACCTTTTCAGTATAACATTTCTTTGATTCGCCTCGCAAATTTTACTCCGCCTTTCGCGCAACCGGAGTACTGACTGTTACACCCTGTACGAACACTCTTGGGAAAAACTCGTTTCACTTGGCGCACGACACTTGCTGTCGATCGGTCACAGCACGACAACTTGTTGATAAACATGGCAGAAGTTGTTCGTGCCAGGGGTTTGGAAAGGCGATCCAACGCGACCATACAAGTGCTGGCCGGCATATGGCCTTCTGCTGTAAGTCGATTCTGAAACTTACGCGCGCGGGTGACGGAGCCTCTGCAGCGAAATACGTGGGTGGTGGCACGAAATTTGCAGCGCAAAGACGCAGTAAGCGATACACTTGAAACTGATTATGGCAGCCATTTAGGTTGGCGACTGCCGCCTTCATACCCTGGAGTTGAGGTCATTGACTGTGATGGAAGACATATCCGTTTATATGCAAGTGTATGATAAGCCACGCGCGACATTTGAGGCTCTCAAGCTTTTCAGGCACTTCTACAAAGATCAGGAGATAACCGTCGTCTCGGACGGCGGGCGGGATTTCTCAGACATTTGTAGATCCGTGGGTGCTCGCTATCGTCATTCTGATGTTACCACGACAACACAGAAGATGAACATGTCAGGCGTCTACGAATATCTGAGCAGAATACATGACCATTGCATCAACAGTTCGTCGCACTGGGTTGTTTTGTTCGAAGACGATGTCAGGACGATGCGCCCAATTCGGTTCTTTCCGAGCAGCGAATGTGCCGGGCCGCGCTTGAACCCCTACTCCACTGACTTGAACTCCGCGCTCGAAAGCCGATTTGGGCCGAAAGCCTATGGTTACGGCATGTGCGGGGCATCAATCTTCGAAAGACTGGCATTCATAAGTGCGTTCAGGAACGTAGGATCGCTCGAATCTTATGTTGCCCTTGATAGCAGGGTTTCCCAATGGTCGGATGTCGCTTTGACTTTGATGTTTCATGTCAGTGGATTTGATTATTCCGTTTGGAGCGAGATTTCGGAGCTGCGCCATCCAACAAGCCCCATCATAAGAGACTCCGCGTTTGATCACGCATACAAGTATTGGTATGATAAAGACCTTTAATACAGAGCTGAATTGAGAGAGGTCTGACTGGACGGCCTACAATCGGTTTGCAGCGTTTTCATGAGCGCATCGTGAGGTGCACTTCAATTAGGGACGCTTTGCTGTCTTCGACGACTGTCGATGTGCGTCCAGTGGGACAGCTTTTCATGCAGATGGACGATGCCGGACAAGATCGCCCGGACGAACGCCGGGGAGTGGTAAGGACCTCTGGAACTCCGATCGATGTTTCTTTAGGCAAGAAGACAGCAACTTGACGGCATAAACTGGTTGACGCGAATTGCACTCTCGATGGGCATATCGCCCGTATCTCTGCCGGCCGGCATGAATTCTTCGTGGAGTGTTCCGCACGTGACGCGGGCGACCCAACAGACGTTCGATTTCGCAGTCTACGGGCTCGCCGTCATCTCCATGTCTGCCCAGATACCGCCCCCAATTCGCCAGCCAGTTTCCAGGGATATCTTTTCAAAGTTTGAG
>CAYMQH010000106.1:0-9619 GCA_964392525.1 uncultured Aestuariivirga sp. | reverse complement strand
GTGAAGCGATCCCGGAGAAAGGCCTTTCACGCTTTCTCTACGAAATGCGCGAAGGGGGGCGGAAGCAGACCAACGTGGTGTTCGCGCTTCTGTTCCGAGATATCAGGGGCCGCTCCAAGGAAGACGATTACGGATTGCTGTCCCTTGTCGGAATCGCCCTGGAGCCGGCGGCATTCGTCCTCGGCTTCTCGGTCCTCTATTATCTTATCCGCCGAGAGGAAGTCCTGGGGATACCGGCCTTCCTCTATCTGGGCGTAAGCTTGACGTCGTTCTGGATCATCCGCAGGTCGCTCACCTCGATACCGCGCGCCATGCGCGCCGCGCGTGCATTCTACTCGTATCCCAATGTCAAGCCCATCGACGCTGTGCTGGCCCGTTACATTCTGGAAATGTCTCTCACCATCATCGGGGGCTTCCTCGTATTCCTGTTCCTGTGGTGGTTCATGGGGATGACGATCAGCAATCAGTACCTCCTGCATGCGCTCGGCATTTACGTGATGCTGTTGCTCACCGCGCTCGGACTGAGCCTTCTTGTTGCGACCGTCAGCATGAGGCTTCCGCTGATTGCCAAGGCCGCGCCCTTGTTTACGGCCTTTCTCTTCATCACATCGTCGGTCATTCATCCGTCCGCCGAACTTCCTGCGAAGGCCCAGTATTACGTGGCGTTCAACCCTTTCGCCCATGCCATGGAACTGCTGCGGTTCTACACACTCCACATGGAATGCTTCCCCGGGGTCTCATTCAAGTTTTTCGCGTTTTTCTGCCTGTCCTGCCTGTTCATGGGCTTCCTCACCTACTATGCCAACCGCAGCAAGGTGCTTGAGAGATGATCAGGTTCATCAATGTCAGCAAGTACTTCGTCACGCCGGTCGGGCGGCACTATGTCTTCCGCGACGTGAACATCGAGTTGCCGCTCGACAAGAATGTCGGCGTCATCGGCCCCAACGGTTCGGGAAAGTCGACATTCCTCCGCCTGCTTGCGGGCGCCGACTACCCGAGTTCGGGAGTGATCAAGAAATCCGGCAGCATTTCGCCCCCCATGGGACTGACGCCGGTGTTGCAGAGATCGCTGAGTGCGCTTGAGAACGTCAGGTTCGCAGGCCGCATCTATGGCATGAAGAAGCCTGAAATCGAGCGCATGGTCGCTTATGTACGCGAACTTGCCGGGATTGGAGCCTACTTCGAGATGCCGGTCGAGACCTATTCCGCCGGCATGCGGCAGAAAGTGGCTTTCGGCATCAACATGTCGATGCATTTTGATTACTATCTGTTTGATGAAATCAGCGCCGGCGGTGACCGTGAGTTCCGGAAAATGGCGAGGGTCAAGGTGGCCGAGCGCCTCCGGACTTCCCGCTTCCTCATGACGTCGCATGATACCCGCGAACTGCTCGAACTCTGTGATGCAGGCATCGTGATCAAGGATGGAAAGCTCAATTACTTTGAAGACATCCGCGATGCTGCACTGTTCTACGGTGACGACATCGAAACCGATGGCAACACAGCACCGCGGCGCGGGCGCTTTCGGCGATTGTCTGAATCTACCGTTGCAGAGGGCGCTGAGCAGGAGGCCGACGATGAAGGCCGCAAGCGGCGCCGGCGTAAGCGTGATGGCCATCTGCGCGCCGCCAAACGAAATGCCGCATTGCCGTCGGCTGAGACCTCATCCCAACTGGTGCTTGGCGACGTTTCCCCAACTGCCGCTGGCTCTCCGCCCCTGCCGTGGCAGACACCAGTAACGCCGTATCCGGTGGAGGAGAAGAAAGCCCTCGCCAGAGCGGAGGTTCACAATCCCGCACCCCCGGTGTCGGGGACACAGCCCAGTGAAGCACGCGTTGATGAATTGCCACAAAGAGTGAGCCGCGGCACATGAGAGCGATATGCCGTGCGGACGGGGTGCGCATGCCCCACCGGGTACCGCGCCGTTGCGTGTGCCGGAACAGTCTTTCTGAGCCGCTTCGCACGCAGCTTGGCTTAAAGCAGCGTCTCCATCTGCAGGTTTGCGAAATGCTTTTTGCATTGTGGAGGCGCCCGTCACCCGTCCGGATCGGGGCTCTGCGGGGCGTGGGGAAGCGCGAACCTGCCGCCGCCGGGCGTCATGCTGCAGCATCACGAGATTTTTGGATATCATGAAACTGACTTACCGCTCGATTCTTTTCCTGCTCATTGTCGTTGTGCCGTTCGGGCTGTTCGCGACCTATGAATTTGGCATCGCGACTGACCGCTTTCACAGCGCATCTGCCGTGTCTCTCACCGAGGAGAACCAGGTTGCGCCTGTTCTGGATCTTTCCGCCATCGGTCTTCAGGGGGCGGTCAGCACCACGGATGCGCTGACCCTCGTCACATTCATGAATTCCCCAGACATGGCGGATCATCTCGATCAGAAGCTCAAGCTGCGGGAACACTATTCCCAAAAGGACATCGACTGGTGGACGCGCCTTCCCGAGGATGCATCAAAGGAAGATTTCCATGATTACCTCGCCGGAATGATTTCGGTGGAACTGAATTCTCTGTCGCAACTCATCGAGATCCACGTTCAGGCATTCGACAGGCAATTCGCCCAGAACATCGTGACGGCTTTGCTGGAGCGCAGCCAGCGGTTTGTTGATGTGCTCAACGCCAAGATGACGGAAGAGAAGATCAGTTTCTTCGAGAGTCAGCTGGCGAGCGCCGACAAACGCCTTCAGGATGCGAAGACGGAATTGCTTGAATTCCAGCGCCAGAACCAGTTGCTTGATGCGGAGGCCGAGGCGGCGCGCGTCAGTTCAAGCATATCGGTGCTCAATTCCCAGCTGATCGCCAAGCAGGGACAGCTGGCCGTGAGCCTGCAGGAACTGAATGAGACGTCGCCCGTCATCAGGCGCATCAAGGCTGAGATCGAGACCCTGCAAAAGCAGATTTCCGAGGAAAAGGACCGCCTCTCGATCGGTTCCAAGAGCTCTCCGGTGTCCGCGATCTACGCGCGCTTCGCGGAGATTGAGGCCAAGGTCGGCTTTCTCGACAGCATGTACAAATCCAACCTCGTGCAGCTTGAGGCGGCAAAGGTCGAGGCCGTCAAGCGGCTGAAATATCTTATCGTGGTAACGCAGCCGTCGATCGCCGATTCCTCGCTCTATCCTGACCGGGAATACAACGTCGTGACGGCGCTCATCATTCTGCTGATGATCTACTTTGTCGTCTCGCTGATGATTGCAGTGGTTCGGGAGCATGCATGATGCGGAACTCTGGCAAGGCGGTGGCGTTGCGGCATCGGGCCCGGGCCGCTGCGGCTCCCGAAGCTAGGTCTCTCGCATGACGCTGGTGTCTGTCATCAAATCGCGTGTCCGGCGGCTGCCGCGCGTCGCGGGGCCGGTCTACCGGGGTTGGAAAAGCCGCCGGGACCTGCGCGCCGTGCTGGATCGAACGCAGCGGATCGGGCGGTCGGATGTGCTGCTCTTCGCCACGCTGCGCAACGAGGCCTGGAGGATGCCTTACTTCCTGCACTATTACCGCAGGCTTGGGGTGAAGCATTTCCTGTTTGTGGACAATGGCTCGACCGACGGCTTCATGGACATCATGCAAGAGCAGGAGGACTGTTCTGTCTGGTATACTGAGGCGAGCTACAAGGGTTCAAACTTCGGCATGAACTGGCTCAACCATCTCCTGCGGATCCACGGGACCGGGCATTGGTGCATCACCTGCGATCCCGACGAGTTGCTTGTCTATCCGCATTGCGAGGAGCGTAACCTCCAGGATCTTGCCGAGTTCCTGAGAGGGGAGAACACCGACCACCTGTTCTGCCTTCTCATCGACATGTATGGCGAGGGGCGTTGGTTCGAGGCGGCGTGCCGGCCAGGGCAGGACCCGCTCGACCTGACGCCTTATTTTGATTCGTCGGGATATGTTCAATCCGGCGACACCTTCTGGGGAGGGGTGTTCGTTCAGGGTGGCGTGCGCCGCCGCCATTTCTTCCGTCATCAGCCATCCGGCGCACCGGCATTGAACAAGACTCCCTTTGTGCTGTGGAAGAAGCATTACGCCTATGTGTCATCAATGCACACGCTGAACCTCAAGCGGCTCAACCGCCCTCACAAGGCGGGGCATGTCAGTCCTACCGGCTGCCTTCTGCATTTCAAAATCCAGTCGGGCCTTCTCGACAAGGCGAGGGAGGAGGTCAACCGCAAGCAACACTATGGGAACTCGGTTGAATACAGGGCCTATCTTGAGGCGGGTGACGGCAAGGCGTCGCTGATGTGTGACATATCCCGCCGCTACGAAAGCAGCCGGACCCTCGTCAACCTCGGTCTCATGTCGCCAGGACAATGGTTCTAGGAGCCTGTGGCGTGAAACTGGGTTTTCTCATTCTCGCCCATGCCGACCCTGCGAACACCGCGCGGCTGGTGAGGTTGCTGCTTGAATCGGACGCCGCAGTTTGCCTCCATTACGATCTCAAGGCCGGCGAGGCGCCGTTACGGGAGATCAGGGAGCGCCTAGGCGATCTTGCTGATCGCTTGATCCTCGCCACGCGGGTACGGGTGAGTTGGGGTGAGTGGTCGATCGTGGAGGCCACACTCAATGGCCTTGCTGCGCTGCTTGAGGCAGACCGTGACCTTGATTACATCCACCTCATGAGCGGATCGGACTATCCGATCCGTCCGATTTCCGAGTTCCGCAGCTTCCTCGCGCGCCATGCCGGCGTGGACTTCATCGAAAGCCATGCCATCAACCGCAAGCGGTGGGTCAAGGATGGGCTGTCGCGGGAACGTTACCAATACCGTCATTTCTTCAATTTCAAGACTCATCCGCGGCTCTTCCACTGGTGCTGGAAGACGCAGTCCGCGCTGAAGATCCGCAGAAAGCCGCCGGCCGGTCTGCCGATCCACATGGGCTCCCAGTGGTGGACGCTTACGGCCGCGACATGCCGCCTTGTGCTGGCGCGCGGAACGTCCAAGGCGATGGTCCGGTTCTTCCGGCACTCCTGGATTCCCGACGAGATGGCCGTGCAGAGCCTTGCGGCTCAGACAGGCCACAAGCACAGCAACCGGCATCTCACGCTCTATCAGTTCAATGATTACGGCGTGCCGATTGTCTATCATGACAGCCATGCTGCTTATCTGTCGCGTCAGCCGTTTTTCTTCGCGCGCAAGCTGTCTCCCTTCGCCGTGAAGCTGCGCGATGCACTGGACCGCATCATCTGCGGCGAAGAGAAGGCGATTGCGTTCCATGACCGGGATATCGGCTCTCCGACCGGTGAATACAGTGATTTCATGGCGCTGCGCCGCAACGGTATTGCCGGACTCCGGATACCTGGCCAGGTCCCCGCGGGAAAACTCGGCGAACTGGCGTGGAACATCCGCCGCTATATTGTTGTCGCAGGCACGAGCACCTACGAACTGCAACAGGCTGCGGCGCTTCTTCGCCGGATTCCACAGCTCGTCTGCCATGGTTTCCTGTTCGCGGCGCATGAGGTCGATTTTGTGGAGGGAGCATCATCGCTTGCGGGATACTCCCGGTCTGCAATCGCGCTCCGCGACCATGCGCCCGCCTCTTTCCTCTCCGACATCATCAGGGCCAAAGCAGGGAGCACAACCTGCTTCCTGCTGCGGTGGCACGAAGCGCAGGCATTTTTCAACGACGTCCTGAGACATGATCCGCATGCTACGCTGATCTTGCTCAAGGGGGGCGTCATGCGCGCTTACCGGGACATCCATGCGCTGACGCCTCATGAGCCCGGTGGGACGCGCGATGAGGGGCGCGTGCCGGAAGCCGCCAGGATCACCGCGTTTCAGGAAGAGTTCCTGACGTTTGCAGAGTCCCCGCCGGTTCCCGGAATGCAGCCTGCTGCGGCTCACCATCAGATCGATGTTCTCGACCGGAACTGGCCACGCCGCGTGGTGCAGGCCGTGCTTGAGACGGGGGTCGAGGTGAGGCAGGCCGCCATGCCACTCAGTTGGCAGGCCGCCGAAGCCGAGCGGCCGCCGGTTATCGATGCGGCACTGTCTGCCGAATTCCTTTCGCTTGATTACAACAGGGAGTGGAAGAGGCGTATTCTTGCCGAGGCGCTGGCACCGCCCAAGAATCTCTATCTGGTGTTGGTCAGCAATGATCCATCGGCGGCGGCGAAGCTGGCGGCCGGGCTCAGCATGACTGGCCTGTTTTCCTATCCCGAGGTGCAGCCGGTTACGGTGCCCGAGCTGCTGCGGGACTTGGTGCAGTACAGGGTGAGCCAACTCAAGCGGCCCGCCATATTCGTGTTTGCTGCCGATGACATCTCGATGCTCGAAGCAGTCTCGCTTGATCCCGACGCCCGGATTCTGGCGGTGACGTTTGCCGAAGCTGCGGCGCCTGCTGCTTCCTCACCGGCTACGCAATCTGTGACAGAGCAGAATTGGGCGGAGGCCCTCGCGAATTTGAGGCATGCAGCCGCTGCGGTCAGAGAGGTGGATGCCTCCGTCCCATGCTGGACCCGCGATGTGGCAGGCTTCGCGGCGCGTGGCTTCCCGGTTCTTGCGGGAGCATTGGCGCAAATCGAGCAACAGCTCGCGGCCGCCGAGCGGGAGGAGAGTGCGGGGGACGGTCTTGTCAAAGAACAATCCTAGCGTCCTCGTTGTCACCCGCACCAGATCGCGGCCGCAATTGCTGATGCGGGCGGTGGACAGTGTCTGCGCGCAAACCTCGAGGGATTTTACCTGGGTGATCGTCAATGACGGCGGCGAAACCGAGCCTGTTGAAAAGGCTGCCACCGCGGCGCGCCTGAAGGGCGTCGACCCTGTGGTTGTTCACATCCCTGTCAGCCGGGGCATGGAAGCAGCGTCCAATGCCGGCGTTCGAGTCGCAGCTTCGCAGTTTGTCGCCATCCATGACGATGATGACAGCTGGGCACCGGAATTCCTTGAACGGACAACCGCATTCCTCGCTGTCCAGCCTGGCTATGCGGCTGTCACGACGCATTGTGTGCGCATTGAGGAGCGGATCGAGGGCGGCACCATACGTGAAGTGCGGCGGTCGCCCCATAAGCCGGTTCTCACCTGCGTCCATCTGGCGGATATGCTGCAGAGAAACCTGTTCCCGCCGATTTCGTTGCTCTACCGGCGCGAGGTTTTCGAGGCGGTGGGGGGATATGATGAAAGCATGCCGGTGCTGGGCGACTGGGATTTCAATATCAAGGTTCTGGTCAAGGACGATATCGGCGTGCTGCCGGAGGTACTTGCCAACTATCATGTAAGGATCGGTCAGGCTCCGTCATCCGCTGACCGGAACTCGATCACGCCGGGGGCAACGAAGCAGCAGATTGCCGAAGCGGCATACCGGAACAGGATGTTGCGGCGGGACATTGCCGAAGGCCGCGCCGGTATCGGCCTGCTGCTGGCCCTGTCGCGGCCGCAGAACCGGGGCAGTTTCAGGAGCAGGCTCATGGCCTGGTTCAGGAATGAGGGATGACGAGATGCCGTCCGACGGCCACCGGGGAAGCGGGCTTGAAGTTGTCATCCATTTCGGCGCGCACAAGACAGCCACGACGTTCCTTCAGAAGTTCCTGAAGGGCAAGCGGGCTGACCTTCGCCGCCAGGGCGTCGGCTACATTCCGCTGGATCTCTCCCGAGCAGCGATCATGCCGTTTGTGGTGAAGTCGGTGCGGGGTGAGCAGTCCCCGAGTGATATGGATCAGGGCCTGTTCCGGAGTCTCATCATGGAGGCGGTGGATGATCCGGAGAGTACGGTGCCCGTCCACCGCCTTGTCCTCTCCGATGAAAACCTCGCGGGCCCCTCCCTCGCCGTGCTGAACAAGGCAGAGCTTTATCCGACCGCGTCCGGCAGGCTGCGTGTTCTCGTGAACCAGTTTCCGGGGGCACGGTTCACGTTGATGCTCTGCATCCGCGATTATGCCGACTTCATTCCCTCGGTCTATTGCGAGTTGCTGCGCCGCCACAAGCTGGCCCCGCTGACGAAGATATTGAACCGCCACCAGGATTTGGCGCTTTCCTGGCCTGCCTATCTGTCTGCCATTGCCGCCGCGCTGCCGGAATGCGAGGTACAGTATTGGAGCTATGAGGACTTCGTCAGGTCGCCTGCCGATGTCACGGAAGCCATCACGGGCGTTCGCCTGACAGATATTCAGAACGTGATTTCCCGCAAGGTGAGACCGTCGCTCACCCGCAAGGCGGTCAGGATCCTGCAGGCGGTTCGCCAGCATGTGACAGATGTTGAGCACAAGCGCCTGGCGGAGTGCCTTGTTGGTCACATGAGGTTTGATGCCGACTCGAAGCTCACCATCGAGGACCCGTCATTGGTTGAAGCACTGCGCGAGCGCTACAGGAACGATGTCGCTACGCTCCACGCCGAATCGGAACCGGTGTCGGGCATTGTCAGGAGACTCAAGAAATGAAGAGGAAATTCGTTCTCCTGGCCTCGATGCGGACGGGCTCGAATTTGCTGAACTCATATTTGAACCAGTATCAGGGTCTTGTCTGTTATGGCGAGGCCTTCAACCCCGCATTCGTTGGCCTTGAACACCAGTATCTCGCCAAATTCGGCTATACGCGGACCGATGTCGCCCGCCGTGATGCCGACCCACAGGGCTTCCTCGACCTGATCAGCGGTGTTGAGGCGGACGCCGTTGGCTTCCACATGTTTCCTGGCCATAATGCTGATCTTCTTGAGATACTCCTGCAGGACCGTAGCGTCAGCAAACTGTGTCTCCGGCGCAGTATCGTTCATTCCTTCGTCTCGTTGCAGAGTGCGCGCAAGACGGATGTGTGGCGAACGACCAACCGGGACCACAACAGGCTTCTCCCGCTGCAAGAGCGCCGGATTGTTTTCGTGCCGGAGGAGTTCGAGAAATACCGGCGCAAGATTGACCGCTTCTGGCATCGTGTCCTGACAACGCTCGCCGATACGGGGCAAGAGCATTTCCCACTCTGGTACCGTGAACTGAGCAGCGTGGCGACGATCAACAAAGCCGTCGGCTTCATCGGACTGACAGAAAGCCGGACCGAACTCCGCGACACCATCGCCAAGCAGAACCCCGAGCCTTTGAAGGATATGGTTGAGAACTGGAACGAGATGGTGGCATACGCGTCGCGGGCCGGCATCCTGCATCAGGTCTGACCAGCCTGGCGAAGGCCAGCCCGAACGAGCCGTGACCTGGATGCCCGGCGCAGAGGAGGACGTGAGAGCCATGATAGTGTCGCAAACCCACGGTTTCGTATTCATCTGCATGCCGAAATGCGCCTCCACCTCCAGCGAGGCCATCCTCCGGCCATATGCCGACATCATGACGGGCGCTCGGCCTGATTACAAACACATGAACTACAGGAGATACCAGCGCTTCCTCGAGCCGCTTGTCCGCTCGAAGCTGAAGAATAAGGGTGAGTTGCCGGAGGTCGTGTGCCTGTTCAGGGAGCCGGTGGACTGGTTGCACAGTTGGTACCGCTACCGCCAGCGTGACGCGCTTCAGGGGGGCGATGTGCCAGAGGTGAGGCGAATGCACGATCCGTTGAAGTGGTTGAATAGCTGGCATTCGCCGTCACGGGGTGCTGCGCCGCGGCCTGGGACCGCGAGCGAGAAGTCCACGCTTAACATGAGTTTCGAAGACTTCGCCCGCCAATATGTATCGGCCCACCCCAGCCCTCCGGCCCGTGTCGGA
>CAYMQH010000105.1:0-9680 GCA_964392525.1 uncultured Aestuariivirga sp. | reverse complement strand
TGGGAGAACTTCCCGCATGAGGAATGGGGCAGGCTTTTGGGGCGCTTCTGGCGCAACCCGCCGGTGACACTGCTGGAGCATAATGACCCCTTCGGCTGGATGCCGCTGCGCGAGGCCATCGCGCGCCATCTTTACGAATGGCGTGGCCTCGATTGTGCGCCTGAACAGGTGGTCGTGACAGCGGGCGGCCTTGATGCCTTCGACCTGATCGGCCGCGCCGTTCTGAAAGAGGGTGACGCGGTGTGGTTTGAAGATCCGGGCTACCCCACGGCGCGGCGCATCTTCTCGCAAGGCGGCGTCACGGCGGTTCCCGTGCCGGTCGATGCGGAGGGGCTCATCGTGGCGCGTGGGCGCGAGCGAGGCCAGCAGGCGCGTGCCGCTTTCGTGACGCCCGCGCGGCAATATCCGACTGGCGTCACGATGCCGCTGGGCCGCCGCCTGGAATTGCTCGACTGGGCGGCGGAGGCAGACGCCATCGTCATCGAGGATGATTACGACAGCGAATACCGCTATGTCGGCCGCCCGCTGCCAGCGCTGATGAGCCTCGATAAGCGGGCGCGTGTCATCTACACCGGCACCTTCTCCAAGGTGTTCTCGCCCATCGTGCGGCTTGGTTACGTCGTGGTACCCAAGGCGCTGGTGCAGCGCTTCCGAGCGGAGCGCCTGTCGCATGGAGCGCCCCCATCGCTGATGGCCCAGCCCGCGCTTGCCGCATTCATGGTGTCAGGTGACTTCGCCATTCACATCCGCCGCATGCGCCGCATCTATGCCAGCCGCCGCCGGGCGCTGATCGAGGCGCTCCTGCCCGGAGATGGCACGCTGTTCGATGTCGATGCCTCGCCCGCCGGGCTGATGCTTCTCCTGCGTTTGCCCCATGGCGTGAATGACGAGGAGGCTGTGAGGCAATTGCAAGAGCATGGAATCGACACGCAGTCGCTCTCCAGCCATTATGCCGGACGAAACCGGCAGCATGGGCTTCTCCTCAGCTTCGCGGGGTTCAGCGAAGACGAACTGGCGAAAGCCGCCCAGAAACTGATCGAGGTCCTGTCATGATCGACGCCGCGCGGGCAACCGCCTTCCGCTGGATGGATGAAAACCGCCCGCACTGGTCGGCGTGGAATGCCCATATCTGGCAACTGGCTGAAACCGCCTGGCGCGAATACCGCTCGGCGGCATGGTATGTGCAGAAGCTGCGGGAGGAGGGCTTCACGGTGGAGGAGGGCTCCGGCGGCATGCCCACGGCATTTTCCGCCACATGGTCCAACGGGCCGGGACCGACCATCATGGCCTATGCCGAGTATGATGCTGTGCCGGGAAACTGCCAGGCGGCGGTGCCGTGGCGCCAGCCGCGAAAAGGCCTCTCGCGCTTTGCGGGCGGCCACACCGACCCCCATTCAGCCCTTGGCATGGGGTCTTTCACCGGAGTGCTCGCCGCCAAGGCGGCGATGCAGAAACACGGTATCACTGGAACGATCCGTTTCATGGGCGAACCCGCCGAGAAGGTGCGTGGCTCCAAGCCCATCCACGCCGCGAAGGGCTATTATGACGGACTTGACGCCATCATCTCCTTCCACCCCTTCTACATGCTGCCGCTGTGCAACACGGCGCGCTGGGACACGCATTGCGGCCCCTATTTTGCCGCGGCCTACGAGTTCCTGTGCGAGGAGCCGCAGACCTGGCTTCAGGGCGCGGTGACGGATGCGGCGGGTGCCCCCATTCCTGCCGCGCATACGTCGGCGCGCGCGCCCGGCGCCAATGACGCGGTGGTGGCGATGTACACGCTCTCCAAGATGATGCGTGACCACATGCTGCCGCATACCGGCACATGGACGCTGAACGAAACGATTCTCGCCAGCGGCCAGGCGACCGCGGATAATCTCGCCGCGCAGATGGCGATGATCATGTTCGCGGCGCGCGCGCCCGATGTGGCGATGCTGAAGAAGATCTATGCCGTGCTGGACCGCAACGCGGAGGCCGCCGCCGCCGCCGCGCATTGCACGGTGAAGCGGCACTGGGTTTCAAAGTCGAAGCCGGGGCTGGCCAACCATGCGATGGCGGAGATCACCTACCGCAATCTCGAACGCGCGGGCGCGCCCCGCTATGGCGACGATGCCGTGCGCGTGGCGCGCGAGCTTCAACAGGAGCTTGGCCTTGAACCCATGGACAGGCCATTCGCCGATGAACTGTCTGAACTCGTGCCGCCGCAGGAAGCGGAACGGCGCTTGCGCAAGGACTTGCCCTCCTGGCAGACGCACTACACCTCCGATGATTACACCGACATGACATGGCATGCGCCCACCGTGCGCTTCTATGTCGGCCGCGCGGTGCTGAAGGGGCCTCCCGGCTTCGCCTATCCCGAATGGGCGCTCAACGCGCTGGGCGGCATTCCCGCCACCATCGACCCGACGGTGGCCACGGCCGGCAAGACCATCGCTGCAACCATCCTTGAACTGATGACGGACCCCGCCGCACTGGCCCGCGCCCGGGCCGAATTCGCGGCGCGCAAGGCCAGCGCGGCCGACCCCGCCCCGTGGTGCGACTATGCCCCGCCCATTGATTTCCCGTGGCCCGAATATGTGGAAACGCCGCGCGGGCGCGAATGGTGGATTCCCGCCACCGCCACTGACCGGGCGATGGAACGGGAGTAGGCGGGCCTCCGCTCCCCCGGGTGTTTTGGTGCTGAAGCAGGCATGACTCCCGGGCGCCGCCCGCCCCGCGACGCCGTGCCGCGTGACACAGGCCAGCCAGATTGCCAAATAGGCGCGATCAAGGAGACGACCATGCGCCGCATATTGCTTGAAGTCTTTGCCGCTGTTTCGCTGACGCTGGCCGCCGTGTTTGCATCGATTCCGGGCGCCCTTGCCGGCGACCTCACGGTGACGCAGGCCTTCGCTCGCGCCTCCGCGACGCCAACCGCGCAGACGGGTGCGGCTTACATCAGCCTCGAAAACCACGCCAATGAAGCTGACCGGCTTGTCTCCGCCAGTGCGCCCGTTGCGGCAATGACCCACATCCATAAATCGGAAGTGGTGGACGGCGTGATGAAGATGCAGTCGGTTGAGGCGCTCGAGATTGCGGCCCACGGCAAGCTGGAGATGAAACCGGGCGGCTATCACATCATGTTCATGGGGCTGAAGCAGCCATTGAAGCAGGGCGAAGAGATCGACCTGACGCTCCGCTTCGAGAAGGCGGGCGAGCTGACGGTGAAGGTGCCGGTTCGCGGCGTTGCCGCCAGTGGCGAGTGATCAACCCCCGGCGGGCGGCTCGCGCAGCGGTTTCAGGGCGGCTTCCTCAGACTGCATGCGCCAGCCGAGCAGTGCCAGATTGAGTAATCCGAAGACCAGCGCCAGCCACCACAGGTTGAAGGCCATGGGCAGGATGAAGATCTCGACGGCGACCACCAGATAGTTCGACTGGCGGAGCCAGCTTGCAAATCCCTCATCGGGGAGGTTTTCGCCGGGCACCACGATGACCTTCGTAGTGAAGCGGCTGCCGAAGGCCGCCACCACCCAGCCGCGTGCCGCTTCGAGCACGACATAGGCATAGATCCAGCGCATATCGACGGCCGGGTTCTGGTAGAGAACGAAGTACCACAGCGCCGCAAGCCACAGGCCTTGCAGGATCACCACCATCCAGTGACGGTTGGTGCCCACTTCGAAGCCGCCGCGCTGGATCAGCTTCTTCGTATT
Source organism: uncultured Aestuariivirga sp. (assembly GCA_964392525.1). Classification (GTDB taxonomy): domain Bacteria; phylum Pseudomonadota; class Alphaproteobacteria; order Rhizobiales; family Aestuariivirgaceae; genus Aestuariivirga. The sequence goes on along the minus strand of CAYMQH010000105.1, from coordinate 5,991 downwards.
GCGGCGTGCAATGATGAATTCAAGCACCCGCTGCAGGGTGACGAGGGCGAGAATGGTGATGCTGGTCCACATGGCGAGATCCTAGCACGCCGCGCCGCGCTTGCGTAAGGCCCCGATTTGACGCTTGCAGAGGGGCGGACGAGCCCGGCATAAACACTCCGTTCAACGCCGGATCACTGCCACCCCGTGCCCATCATCGACATCATTCTGCTGTTTGCCGGCGGCCTTCTGGCGGGCTTCATCAATGTCATGGCAGGCGGTGCGGGCTTCATGACCTTCCCGCTGCTGCTGGCGGCCGGCATGACCGAGATCGAGGCCAATGCATCCAATTTCGTCGCGGTACTTCCGGCCAATGTGGTGGGCAGCGTCGTCTACCGGCGTGAACTTGGCAAGGTCAGGAAGTATCTGGGCCTCCGCCTGTTCCTTGCGGCGTCGGGCGGCGTTCTGGGCTCGTGGATCCTGATTTCGACGGGGCAAGCCTCCTTCCAGAAGGTCATTCCATGGCTTTTGCTGTTCGCCACCGCGTCCTTCACCCTGGGGCCGTGGATCAAGGACCAGTTGGAGCGCAACTTTGCCTTCGACGGCAGCCGCTGGATCTGGCTGTCCTTTATCCTCGAATTCATAGTCTATGTGTATGGCGGCTACTTCGGCCTCGGCATGGGTATCGTCATGTTCGCCATCTATTCGATCTTCTCGCACATGACGATCCACCAGGCGAATGCCATCCGCAATGTGACGATCACCCTGATGACGCTGATCTCGATCGCCATCTTTGCGCAGGCAGGGGTCATTCGATGGCTGCCCTCCCTCGTCATGATGGCGGGCGCCATGGTGGGCGGCTACTTCACGGCGAAGATCGCCATGCGCCTGCCGCACCATTATGTGCGCAAGGGCATCGTCGTGTGGGCGGTCTGCCTCACGGCGCTGTCGTTCTGGCGTTATCACTGATGGCGGTTCGCGCCGCCTGCTTCGCCTCGCGCCGTGCCGCATAAAGCCCGGCCGCCACCACAAGCGCCATGCCCAGCATGGTGATGCTGTCCGGAAACTGGCCGAAGACGAGAACGCCCGAGATGATGGCGAAGACCATCACCGAATAGCGGAAAGGCGCTGTGCCCGACAACTCGCCCAGACGCAGTGTTGCCACCATGAAGAGATAGCCGGAGGACAGGCAGGCCGCCGCGAGCGCCAGAAGCCCCAGCTCCCAGGGCTCGGGCTTGACCATGCCCTGAAACGCTGCAAGCGCCAGCCCGCCCGCCGTCACGAAGCCGGCATTGCCGAGCGCCACGAGAAACGTGGGGATACGCGAGGGAATGCGCTTGGTCGAGATATCGCGCAGCGCCACGGACAGCACGATCAGCAGTGTGAGCAGTTCGTAGATGCCTGCATGGTTCACGGACGGTTTCACGATCATCAGTACACCGATGAAACCTGCAATGATCGCCGCCATGCGTTGCCAGCCCACTTTTTCGCGCAGGAAAACCATGGAGAGCAGCGCCACAGCGAGCGGCACCGCCTGCATGACGGCGGTGAGGTTGGCGATGGGCATGTGCATGAGCGCCGTCACGAAGGCGATGGTGGCGATCACGTCGAGGCTGCTGCGGGCCAGCACGTTGCGTTGCGCGAGTTTCGGAAGATCCTGCAGCAGGCCCTGGCGCAGGCAGATGCCGCCGATCATGAGCATCGCCATGCAGCCCCTGAGTGCGATGATCTCGCCCACCGGCAGATGCGCGCCCAAGATCTTGACGATCGTGTCGTTCGCCACGAAGGAACCCATGGCGAGCACCATGAAGAGCCCGGCGCGGAGTGCCGTGTTTTGTGGCAGGCGGATCATGAGCGACACGTAGCGCGAATTGCCTGCTTCGCCCTATGCGCGAAACGCGCAGATGCCCTGCGTCAACCGCCCGTAACGGACATGTGCCGCGCCACGGCCGGCTTGTTGTGGCGGCGGTCGATGATGAAGTCATGCCCCTTGGGCTTGCGCGAGATCGCCTCGTCGATGGCGGCGTTGAGGAGCGCGTTACCTTCCGAGGCGCGCAGCGGCGCGCGCAGATCCGCCGCATCCTCTTGTCCCAGGCACATGTAGAGCGTGCCGGTGCAGGTGAGGCGTACGCGATTGCAGCTTTCGCAGAAATTATGCGTCATGGGCGTGATGAAGCCCAGCCGCCCGCCGGTTTCCTTTACCCGCACATAGCGCGCCGGGCCGCCCGTCTTGTAGGGAATGTCCTCCAGCGTGAACTGGTCCATCAACCCGGCGCGGACGATGGAGAGCGGAAGATACTGATCCGTCCGGTCGCCGTCGATGTCGCCCAGCGGCATGGTTTCAATCAGGGTCAGGTCCATGCCTTCCCCATGTGTCCAGCGCACCATCTCCGGGATCTCGGCATCGTTCACGCCCTTGAGCGCCACGGCGTTGATCTTGATCGATAGCCCGGCCTTCTGCGCGGCCCTGATGCCCTCCTTCACCTTGGCAAGGTCGCCCCAACGGGTGATCTTGCGGAACCTTGCGTCGTCCAGCGTATCGACCGACACGTTGATGCGGCGCACGCCATTGGCGGCAAGCTCATCGGCATGTTTGGCGAGTTGTGAGCCATTGGTGGTGAGGGTGAGTTCTTCCAGCGCGCCGGACTTCAGGTGGCGGCCGAGGCTCCCGACCAGCGTCATGATGCCCTTGCGGACAAGCGGTTCGCCCCCGGTGAGGCGGAGTTTCCGCACGCCCTTTTCGATGAAGGCGGTGCACACGCGGTCCAGTTCCTCGAGCGACAAGAGATCCTTCTTGGGCAGGAAGGTCATGTCCTCCGCCATGCAATAGACGCAGCGGAAATCGCAACGGTCCGTCACCGACACACGCAGATAGGTCACGTGTCGTCCGAAGGGGTCGATCAGGGGGAACTGGGTCATGCGTTGTATCTGAGCATACATATCGAAAAGGTCAACCCTGCGGCTGGGCGCGCTTCAGCGCCTGGGTGCCGGGCAGGAACATGGCGAGCAGCCCGATCACCGGCAGGAAGGAGCAGACATGGAACACGAAGCTGATCGAGGTCCAGTCTGCCAGCACGCCGAGCAGGGCCGCCCCCAGCGCGCCGATGCCGAAGGCCACGCCGAAGAACAGGCCCGAAATCAGGCCGACCCGGCCCGGCACCAGTTCCTGCGCATAGACCAGCATGGCGGAAAAGGCGGAGGCGAGGATGAAGCCGATGGGTACTGACAGTGCGATGGTCCAGAAATGGTTGGCATAGGGCAGGGCCAGGGTGAAGGGCAGGGCGCCAAGCACGGAAAACCAGATCACGGCCTTGCGGCCGATCCGGTCGCCGATCGGGCCGCCCAGCAACGTTCCGGCGGCGAAGGCCCCGAGATAGATGAAAAGATCGATCTGCGCCTCGGTGTCTGACAGCCCGAAGGTCTCGATCACATAGAAGGTATAGAAGCTGCTGAGGCTTGAGGTGTAGACGAATTTCGAGAACATCAGGCACAGCAGGATGATGAGCGAGGTGACGACGATCCGGCGCGGCAGCGGCTCGGCCGGTGCCACAGCCCGGCGTGCGCCGCCCGCTGGCGACAGGTGGTGCGCATACCAGCGCGCCGCATATGACAGGATCGCCACAGAGAAGAGCGCGATGACCGCCAGCCACGCCACGCTCTTTTGGCCATGTGGCAGCACGATGAAGGCGGCGAGCAGTGGGCCGACGGCGGTCCCGAAGTTACCGCCGAGCTGGAACAGCGACTGCGCAAAGCCGTAGCGCCCGCCCGATGACAGCCGTGCAAGCCGCGAGGCATCCGGGTGAAAGAGGGAGGAACCGAGCCCGATCAAAACCGCGCCCACAAGCAACACTGGATAGCTTGGCGCAAAGCCCACGACGACGAGTCCCACCAGCGTCAGCGCCGGGGCGAGTGGCAATGCGAAGGGAACCGGGTAGCGGTCGGTGAACAGGCCGATCAGTGGCTGCAGCACGGAGGCCGTGGCCTGAAACGCCAGAGTGATGATGCCGACCTGCGCAAAGCTGAGGCTCAGGATGTCGCGCAGCATCGGGTAGATCGAAAGCAGCAGCGCCTGCAGGGTGTCATTGATGAGGTGCCCTGCCGCCACGGCGAACAGCACCGCATAGGTGGTGGCCTGGGGGCGTGCGGCAAGGGGCTGGGCGCTGAGCATGGACAAGACCTAAGGCCAAATGCCGGGCGGGGCCACTGTCAAAGCCGCAGGCAAGCCATGCTCACGTGTCTTGCGCGGCGCTGTTCGCTGTCTCGCTGAGCCAGCGCTTGAACACTTCGAGCGCTTCCGACCGCCGCCCCTTGCCGCTCGCCGGTTCTACGATCGTGTAGGCGTGGTCTTCCTTGATGGCGATGTCGAAAAGCTGCACCAGCCGCCCGCTCGTCAGGTCATCGGCGATCAGGCTGAGCGGACAGAGCGCAATGCCTTGGCCTGCGAGTGTTGCAGCGCGGAGCAGGTTGAAATCCTGGAAAATCGGGCCGGAGGCGGGCCCGGCGTGTTTGAGCCCGGCATGGCGCATCCAGTTCTGCCAGTCGAGCCGGTCGTCGTCATGCAGAAGCGGCTTGCCGAGGATGGCCTGCGGCACGTCGAACGGCCCCTCCCTGTCGAGGAAGATGGGGTTGCAGATGGGGGCGGTGGCGCCGGGCAGGAGCCTGGTGGCCCGGCAGCCCTCCCATTCCCCCGGCGGGCCCCACAGCACGGCGATGTCGATCTCGTCGAAGTCGATCTTCTGACCGGCGAAGGCATAGACCACCTTGACCGATACTTCGGGATGCTCCCGGAAGAACTGCGACAGCCGCGGGATCAGCCAGATCGTGGCGAAGGACGGAAGCGCCGCGATGGTGAGCGCGGGCCCATGCTCGTTCTGCTGCAGCCTGCGGCAGGCGGCGGCCATGATGTCGAAGGCTTCGGCCAGCGAGCGCGCCAGTTCCTGGCCTTTCGCGGTGGGGATGGTCTGGCGGCCCTGACGGTCGAAAAGGGAGAGGCCGAACCAGTCCTCAAGCTGGCGCACCTGGTGGCTGACGGCTGACTGGGTGACGTTCAGTTCCTCGGCGGCGCGGGAAAAACTGCCTGAGCGCGCCGCCGCCTCGAAGCAGCGCAAGGCGTTGAGAGAGGGCAGGCGGGCCAAGGAATGCACTCCATGAGAAATTCTCATACAGTATGTGAGGGATCGTCTTTTGACACAAGGCCCCTTCCGGAGGACTAAATCAGCCCACGTTCAACCCCGGAGTCTCACGCAATGTCCTCGCTCAGCCGCCCCGCGCTCGTCGATTACCGCAACAATGGCAAGAAGCCGAAGCCGACCTTCTCCGACGCTGAAATGCAGCGCCGCCAGGATGGCATCCGCGGCTGGATGGCAAAGGCCAAGGTCGATGCCTGCCTGTTCACCAGCTATCACAACATCAACTATCTCTCCGACTTCCTCTACTGCTACTTCGGCCGCAAGTATGGCCTCGTCATCACGCCGAAGAAGACCACCTCCGTATCGGCCGCGATCGACGGTGGCCAGCCGGCCCGCCGCACCTACGGCGACAATGTCACCTACACCGACTGGTCGAAGGACAATTACTTCATCGCCATCCAGGGTCTGATGAAGGGCGCGAAGCGCATCGGCATCGAGTTCGACCATGTGAACCTCGACTTCCGCAAGCAGCTGTCCGACGCCTTCCCGGGCGTGGAGTTCGTGGACGTCGCGGCCCCCTCCATGCGGCTGCGCATGATCAAGAGCGCCGAGGAGATCAAGCACATCACCAAGATGACGCGCATCGCCGACATCGGCGGCGCCGCCGTTGTTGAAGCCACCGCCGTGGGCGTGCCGGAGCATGAAGTGGCGCTCCACTCGACGCAGGCCATGGTGCGCGAAATCGCCAAGGTTTGGCCGAATGGCGAGTTGCTCGACACCTGGACGTGGTTCCAGTCGGGCGTCAACACCGATGGCGCGCATAACCCAGTCACCTCGCGCAAGATCAAGCGCGGCGACATCCTGAGCCTCAACTGCTTCCCGA
>CAYMQH010000104.1:0-9968 GCA_964392525.1 uncultured Aestuariivirga sp. | reverse complement strand
CTGCCACCTTCTCCAGCGAGCGACCGCCGATGTACCCCCCCATGCCAACCGTCAGGAACTGCCAGAACCCTTCGGGCAGCAGATGCCAGCGCGGCGCGAAGGGAATGGTCCGGCCAGCCAGCAGGTCGGCGAGCGGCAGCAGCAGGCCGATCACCACGAGAAAGCCCATGAGCAGCACCATGAGCATGGGCCGCCAGTTACGGCTCAGCCAGTGTTCCGATTGCACCTCTGCCATCACCACGCCGGCCCCCAGCTCGGCCGTCCGGCTGACATAGGAGAGCGCCTGCTGCTCCAGTTCCGCCGCCAGCTTGCGGCGAAGCTCGAGATCGCCGACATAGGCCTCCAGCACCTTCATCACCGGCCCGTGCATCAGGCCCATGGCCAGTTGCGCTGCACCGCCAACAGGAAACACCATCACCGATCCTCCTTGTTCTTCCGAATCTGCCACCAGATGAAACCGCCAATGAGCGCCGCGCAGGCCAGAACCAACGCCCATGGCAGCCCGCCCGATGTGCCGCCGGTAACCGCAGTCGCAGCGGCGGCGGCGGCAGCAGCAGCCGCCGCCGCTGCAGCAGCAGCACCACCCGCTCCGCCGGGCGCTGCAGCAGCCGGGCCTTGTGCTGACATGAACAGCGCCGCCTCCGCCGCCCGCCGCTTCTGAAGGCCCGGCAGAACCTTGCCACCCGCCTTCACCCACAGGTTCAGCAGCGCCGGCACATCGGCGAAGCGGCCATCATTCACTGCCCGCAGCACCGAAGAGCCGCGGAACGCAGCAACCCCCACATTGAAGGCGAAACTGACGAGGGCCGAGAATTGCGGCGCGCTCACCGGCTGCCGCAGGCTGCGGCGCACTTCGCCGGCAAACAGCGCCACATCGGCGGCGAGCACCCGCCGCGCCTCCGCCTCGCTCATCGTCGTGCCGGGCTTTACCGCAGGCGGCCCGGCGGCGGCCGTGTGGCCGTAGCCGATGGTCCACACGCCGGCGGGGCAGCGGTAGGCCTCGCCACGAAATCCCTCAAAGCGCCGGATCAGCGCCATCCCCTGTTCCGTCATCTGCATCAGGCAGTCTCCCTCAGAGCCGGTGATTGAGCAGAACCGGCAGCGCGCGCGACAGCGCGGCCCCCAGCGAGATCGACAGGCCGATGACCAGCGTCAGCGTCTTCCAGCCGCCACGCGCCGTCACCAGCGCATCCCGGATTTCGCGCACATCGTCGCGCATGGCGTGGATCTCGTGTTCCACAGTCTGCATGCGCGCCTCGAGCGCGCCCACGTCTCTTTCGAGGCTGGTCATGCCATTCCTTTCCGGTATCGACTGAAGGCCAGTGGTGTCAGGCGGCGTTTTCGAGGCTCGCCTGCACCAGCGAGACAGTCCAGGCCGCCGCGGCCCCGGCGTTCACGGAAACACCCATCACCGAACCCGCAACCGCGCTGTCGAAACCCGCCGATGTGGCGCGCCGCACTGGCCCGCTCGCCGTCGAAAGCCCGGTGGCGGCCAGGCTATGAACGCAGCAACCGACTGCTTGCACCACGGCGGCCGTACCCGCGCCTGCACTGCGGAATGTGACATCCAGCATGAAGCGCCCGTCATCGATGGCCGCAGTCTGCGGTGCGAAGACGAGTTCGCCCAGCACCCGGTCGGCAAGCGATCCGGCTGGCCCGAAGCGCAGCCTCAACACCGGTGCTGCAACACCTGCCGCGGTCTTGCTCACATCGAACACCAGCGTATAGCGGGTTCCGGCCTTGACGCCCTCGGGCGGCATGGCGATGGCCGAACCGGAAAGATAGGTGTCGGCGGCAAAGCCCGGCCCCTGGCTGGCCAGGGACTGGTTGAACAACCTGCGGAACGGCGGAGGTGGCGTATTGGGCAGGCTCACCGCGCCGGTGAAGCGGTCGATCAGCAGCGCGTCAATCCAGGCCATTCCCGTCGCGCTCACCTTGACAGTGAAGTCGTCGTTGCCGGTCAGGCCCAGCTCGGCCCGGCCCATCCAGTTGCTCTGGTACAGGAGCGAGGCGGTGTGATTCGCCATGAACTTGTTGATCTTGAGCCGATGATCATTGCCCGTGTGCGTGAACACGGAGCCCGGCGCCGCCACGGCGAGGCGATTCACGAAATCGGCGGAGGTATTGATGCCGAGGCGCGGCGCCGTGGTGGCGTCCGGAAAAATCACGGGGTCGCGCCATGTGGTGCCGTCGAAGGCCACGAGGCGTCCCTCATTTTCCACCCAGGCGCACCAGCCCTTGCGCGGTGTGATGAAGCTCCAGACGCCACTCTGGAAGAGCGCCAGCTTGCCGCCCTGCCCGGCCCATGCGCCCGAAGGCGAAGCCGGCAGCAGGTAGCGGACCCCCTCATGGGTAACGAGCGGAGGGCTCGACAGCTGGCGGGTGACCACCGAAATCTGCACCAGCGCGTCGAGCCGCAGCAGGGCCTCATTGTGGGTGACGTGTTTTTGCGCCTGGCTGGCGGCAATCATCGGCAGGCCAAGCAATGGCGTGTCAGGCATTGAGTGTTTCCTCCAGAACGGCTCCCGGGCCGAACACGGTTGAAGTCTGTGCAACGCGGATGGTGAAACTGCGGGGGTCGGTGCCGAAGTCCGTGAGGATCTGGGCACCGGTGTAGAGGTAGTGTGGTTCATTCAGCGTCAGGGCGCGTTTCGCATGCGTCCCGCTCATGATCTCAAGTTCATAAGCCTCCCGTTCTTCGCCGAGCGGAACCTCGCCAATGTCCCAGCTGTCGCCATCAAGCCGCGTCCGGCGGATCCAGCTCAGCCTCACATCCGCGCCAAGCCGCACCGCGCGCGCATGAACGGGTGCGAGTGGACGCAAGCCCAGCAACGCCGCGCGATGAGTGAGAGAGAGATGCGCACGGCTCAGGTCATATTGCTGCGGGCCGATGCGCCAGGTCTGTTCCAGGCTGGCCTGCGCCAGGCCAAGGCGTGGCTGCACAACCGCCTCGTTCAGCAGCACGAAGCGGCTGCCGGCCGGCCGCTGCGCCCGCATCTCGGGCTCCGAGCCGGACTGCCCGCGCAGCAGCCATGACAGGCGGTAGCGTCCCGCGCCCACAAGCTCGGCCTGCCTGAACTGGATGATCTCCCAGCCCTCCTCCATGGAGCCGATGGCGGCGGCATTGGCACCTTGCAGCAGCTCCTCCTCGCTGACCGAGAAAAGAACGCCGGAGGTGAGCCTCACCGTGACGGCTGCCGCCCGGTCGAAGACAAAAAGCGGCCCGGCATCCAGCGTACTGGTCAGAAAGCCCATGGTGGCCGGCGTATCGAGCGTGATGTTGTCGGCGAAGGCGGCAGAACCCGTCCGGCGCGACAGGCTCAGAACGCCGGGCCAGGGCACGGCCGTAGCGGCAATCCACGGCGCATGGGCCTTCGTCGCGTCGCCGTCCGTCAGCGGCAGGTCGAGCAGAACGGCGCTGGGCTTTCCATAGAGAACCGGTGCCGCCGCCGTTTCACCGCGCGCCGCAGTGGCCGCCGGTTCATAGACCGCGGCATCATGACGGCGGGCGCGAATCTTGCGGAACAGGCCGTCCGCCACCTCCTCGATCCTGACCGTCACCGGCCCGGTGGCAAGTGACAGCATCACGGCATCTCCCGGTTCCAGCGCCAGAAATGAAGGCGGCAGCGCCAGTTCGGCGCTTTCACGCGACGCCCATGCTTCCTGCACCATCACCTGGGCGCGTTTCTGCGCCTCGTCCTGGCGCACGGCGGCGGGAAGCTCGATCAGCACATCGCGGCGGCTGGAGCCGCCACCGGCTTCAGCCTCCACCACCGCCAACCGGTAGTCGAGCCCGGATTCGGCGTAGGAGATTTTTACCGCTTGCGGCAGGTCCGTCTCCTGCGCGCGCGTCAGCAGGTAGAGCGGCCGCTCCGGCGCAATCTCCACGAAATCATCCGGCGTAGCCGCAGCCTGCGCCGCGGCCTTGCGCGAGAAGAAGCGCAACCGGCCGCCGCTCTCCACCGCATCGATGGCATAGGCCCGCATCAGCCCCTCCAGCGCGTCGCGCCCCGCGGTCACACGGTCGATCACGAAGCCGTCGATCAGCCCATCCACCCCGTCGCAGTCGACATCGCCAAGCCCGTAACCGGCAGCCACGCCGCTGATCACGGCCGATAGCGGCATGGCGCCGATCCGGCCATTCAGCCAGTGGCCGCGCGCATAATTGGCGGCATCCGACCACACGTCGTCACGCGCCGGAAACTGTGGGTAAGGTCTCGCGTCCCAGGCCCAGAAGAAAATGCGCGAAGCGTCCACCATGCGGCCACTGCCACCGGCAAGCGCCGGATTGTGGCTCCCGGCAGCCGACCAGTATTGGCTCACCGCCGTCACGAAACGATTCTGCATCAGGTCATCGCGCCAGCCCTGAGAGAAATAGGGCAAGAGAGATTCCGCCGACTTCGCGTCGATGAAGGCATTGGGCTGGTTGGAACCCTTGTCGATCGCCGCGCAGCCTGTCTCGGTGAACCAGAAGGGCTTCGATTGCGGCACCCAGCCTGTGGGCGTTGCGCGCTCGATTCCGCCGGGGCGGTTGAAATGCCGGTTCAGCCACCAGTTCCTGAGGTCCTTCACGCGGAAAACCCACGGCTTGCCATAGGCCCCGTCAGTGATCGGCGTGCGGATCTGCCGGGCGCGCTCGGCCATGTTGCGGTAATACCAGTCGAAGCCCTCGCCGCCCGCGATATTGCCCTTGAGGTATGCGAGGCTGTAGACGCCTGCCGCCGATTGATCCTTGTGCTGATCATCATCGCGCCAGTCGCTCAGCGGCATGTAGTTGTTGAGGCCGATGAAGCCGACAGCGGGCAGCGACCAGAGATCGTCGAGATGAAAGAACACATCGCCCGTGCCGTCGGCCGGCTGGTGCCCGCCATATTCGGTCCAGTCGGCGCCATAGGAGATCAGCGCATCGGGCAGGATGGCCTTCACCTCGCTGGCCAGCTTGCAGAGCGCTGCCACGAAGGGAAATGCATTGCCCTCGCGCCGCAACGTGGAGAGACCACGCAACTCGCTACCCAGCAGAAAAGCATCGACACCGCCCGCCAGCGCGCAGAGCCTGGCATAATGCAGCACCATGCGGCGGAAGCTCCACTCCGCCGGCCCGGAGTAGTTCACGCCCATCGCCGCCGCTGTGAAATCCTGCGGCCTGGCAGTTCCCACGAAGGCGGCGATTTCCGATGCACAGGCCGGCGTCTTGTCAGGGGTGCCGGGCCGGCCCGGCGCAATCGAACCCGTGATGCGCCCGCGCCAGGGGTAGCTTGCCTGCCGCGTGCCACCGTAGGGATCGGGCTTCTCGTTCGTGGCGGGAATGTCCATCAGCACCATGGGGTGGAACATCACCTTGAGGCCGCGCGCCTTCAGGTCCTGAATGGCGCGGATGACGGAGGCGTCGGAGGGCGTGCCGCCATAGGCAGCCCCGCCGTCATTCATGCTGACGCGATAGGCACCAGCGCGGGTGACGCCGTTCACACGCCACGTCTCCGGCGCCGTGGTCTTCTCCGCGTTGTCGATGCCGGGCCTGATCTGGCAAGCGCCGCAGCGCAGGTCGGTGCCGAACCACGCGACCACGAGTGAGGCGGCCTCCAGTTTTGGGCAGGTCGCCGTCAGCTGATCAAGCGATACACTCCAGTCGCTCCGCCCCGCTTCGGCATGGGTGTTTTCCGGCTCGGTGATCCCTTCTTCCGCCTCGCGGGTCACGATTTCCGTATCATAGCCGAACTCGGTTGAACCCGGGATGATGGTCATGGCGCGCACATGACCTTCCGCGCCGCCCGCGCTGCGGAACACCTCGAAGGAGAGCTGCGGCAGGCGGTTGCCGAACTGCTTCAGTGGAAGCCGCTCGAAAACCACATAGGCGAGACCGCGGTAGGCCGGCGCATGCCCCTCCCCCTCGGCTGCCACGATCAGGCTGTCCGGCTCCTGGGTTTCACTTCCCCTGTAGAGGCGCATGGTGACGTCGGAGGTGTCGAACACCGCGCCATCGGCCCAGATCCGGCCGATGCGGTCGATACGGCCCTCGCACAGCGCCACGGCGAAATTGGCGAAGTAGGAATAGGTCTTGATCCTGTCACCACCGCCGCCCTTGCCGCCCTGGCTCTCCGTCTTGCGCCGTTCCTCGAATTCGGTGGCCCAGATCACCTGTCCGGCCACCCGCATCCGGCCCCACAGCCGCGGCACCGTCGCACCTTCGGAAGATGCCATCACCCGGAGGTCCGAAAGCCTCGCGCCCTCGATGGTCCTGCCGCCGCCAAAGAGCTTCTGGTCGATGAAGCTGCCAGCCGCAGCGCCAATGGCACGGCCCAGCACCGCGCCCAGCGGGCCGCCGAACATGGTTCCGACGCCCGCCCCCACCGCCTGCAGCACAACAGTCGCCATCAGTCATCAACTCCGGGAAAGCGGAAGGCGAAGGCAAGATGCCTCAGCCACCAGGCAGAGAGTGCAATCTCGGTCACCGAAGCCCCGTCCTGCGCATGGATCATGTGGCGCACCGAAACGGCGATCCCGGCATGTTTGGCCGGCAGGTGCGGCCGCCAGCGGAACAGCAGCACATCACCCGCCCGGAAGGCAGAGAGCGGAATTTCGCGCAGGTGGCGCCGGGCGGCCTCCGCCATTGCCTCCGTGCCGCCCGCCTCGGCCCAGCCCGGCGCATAGCCGGGCGGTGTTTCGGGCTCAACGCCCATCACGTCGCGCCACACGCCGCGCACCAGTCCAAGGCAGTCTGTCCCCACGCCCCTCAGGCTCGCCTGATGGCGGTAAGGCGTGCCGAGCCAGCCGCGCGCCGCGGCGACGATCTCATGTTCAAGCGGCATGGCTGTGCTTACGTCTTCCCGGACTTGCGTCTTGTGTTGCTGGCATAGCTCATCACGAAGTCATCGCCCGGCATGTGGGGGAAGCCGCGGAAGTTCACGCCATTGCTGAACTTCGCCCTGCAGGTGGCGAATTGCTTGTCGCACCCCGCCCGAAGCAGGATCTGGTCACCGGCGGCGGGCGCTTCCGGCAGGTCCTGCCAGAGTTCAACACGTGCCTTACCGCCGCTCAGGCGGTGAAACTTGACCTGACCGGCGCGGCCAAGATTGCCGCCCGTCACGAAGCGGAAGCTTCCCGAGGCGAAGAAGCCATCGGCAAAGATCTCAGCGCCCATCACGGTGAAGCGTCTGGCGCCTGCCACGTCGGCCACCGTGGCCGTCACGCTGAAAGCCGGTTGCGACAGGTCGATGCCGCAGCGCGCGTCGCCCACCCGGGCATCACAGCCATACTGGAACAGCCGGCCATGCGGCTGGTTCAGCACATGAGCAAGGCCGCGCAGTTCGGCCGAGAAGAAATTCCGCCCGCGCGTCACCTCGCCCAGATTGCCCTTGCGCAGCAGCACACGCTGGCGCACATCCTGCCAGTTCACCCGCCAAAGCTCGAATGCCGCATCGTCAAACTCGCCCGCCGCCAGCCGCGCCTCGCTGAGGCGGCTCGAAGACAGCGCACCGGAGGCCTCGAGATTGTCGACCGACAGCCCCAGCGCGCTTTCGATCTCGGTCGCGCTGAAGCCCGTATCCGCCTCAAAGGCCACGCCATCGAATGACAACGCCCGGTCATGGTCGGTGAATCCCATCGCCTCGCCGCGCCGCGTCGTCAGCTTCCAGCAATGGCACAGCGTGGTTGCACCGCTGGCAAGATGATCTGAAAGCCCCTCGGGAAGCACCCTCATGGGCGGATCTCCACCACGGGTATGTCGGGAATGTCGCCAGCCTCGAACTGGGTGAGGTCGATGCGGAGTTCATCGGTGTCGAAGCGTACCGGCACATCGAAGTGGAAGCCCGCCGTCACCCGGGCTCCGGCGGCCGGCGCCATGCCGAGCGTCACGAGACCGGTCGCGTCATTGCAGGTGAAGGCCGTGGTCTCAAGCCCGCCCACCGCCACGCGCACACTTCCCGTCACCGGCTTGGCGATGGTGCGCACATAGGCGCGGCGGCCTGCGCCATAATGCTTTACCAGCTGAAAGCTGCGGCCCGCGCCATCGCCCGTGCCGATCACCTGGTCGAGCGGCGAGATCTGTGCCGATGGCAGGCAGGACTTGAAATCCGCATGGTCCTTCCAGCGGAAGCCATACAGCCTGCCGCGCCGCTCTTCGAAGAAGGCGGTCACGGCATGGATGTCGTCGAGCGAACTGATGCCGACGCCCGCATTGAAGCGGCGGCGCGAGTCGGCCCAGCGGCTGTTGCGTTCCTCGGCGCCTGATCCGGTCGTCACGATGTCGGTGCGCCGCCCGGGCCCGCCGGAGCGCCCACGCGAAATGGCGGTTGGAAAGCGAACGTCATCGAAACTCATCTCACAGATTCCTCTGCCCGCGCGAGACGGCGCGCGCGATCATCGCCGCCACCTGCCCCTGTGATTTCTGGAAACCCGCCACATCAGGCGTCTGGATGTTGATGGTGACCCGCGCGCCGCCCGTTCCGCCGCGCACGCCGAGCTTGCCATCGCTGCCGCGCGCCAGCGGCATGATGGCTTCCGGCCCCGCTTCGCCCATCAGCCCCGTTGCGCCACGCATCGGAAACAGCACTGGCGAGTTGACGATGCCGCCATCGGCGAAGGGCACCACCTGTCCCTTCGAGATCACATTGCCCACGGCACTGGGGATCAGATTTCCCAACATGTTCCCGAGCGGCCGCAGCGCCATCGACAGCGCCATGCGCGAGAGCGACAGCGCGAGGCCCTTCAGAACGCCGGAGAGCGACTGGCCGCGGATCGCCGCATCGGCAAAGGCGGTGACGAGGCGGTTCCCGACCCCCTCCGCCAGCCTGTCGAGATCCTGCATCTGGGCCTTCAACGCCTCGGTGCGAAGGCTCATGTGTTCGAGGCTGTCAGTCATGTCTCATCCGGAAACAGTTGCATGAGGGTCAGGAGGTCGTTGCGCGTCAGGCTGGCGTGCCGGGGCCCGAAGGCCGCCGCGATCTCGCGCGGCGTCGCGGCCCAGAATTCACCGGGCGAAAGTCTGAGAACGCCAAGCCCCAGCCGCATGAAATCGCCCCAGGGAAATCTACTCGCCATTGCCGAAGGTCGCCTTCAGCAGCCGCACCACGATGTCGATGTAACCCGCCGCTCCGCCGCGCGCGGTCATCGTCGCCACCTCGTCATTGCTGACGGCGTTGCCCGCGCCGCGCAACCCCGCGCCGATCACCCGGATGGCATCGGTGGCACTGATCCGCCCCGTCTCGAAGCGCTCGGCGATGGCGATCAGGTCCTCGCCGCCATAGGCATTTTCGATGTCCGCCAGTGCGCCCAGCGTCAGGCACAGCACATAGGTCCGTCCGGAAAGTTCAGCTTCGATTTCACCGCGATGCCGGTTCGCCATGACGCCCTCCTAGACAGCCGTGAACGTCAGTTCGCCCGCCGACTCGAGAGCGATGTCGAAGGTCACTTCGCCATCATGCCGGCCGCCGAACTCGAGGCTCGCAATATGGAAGGGGCCGCGGATCACGCCGAAGTCCGGAACAATCACCTGCCAGTCGCGGATCAGCCCATTGAAGAAGCAATTGCGGATCACCGCATCCGAAGCGGCATCCCTGAAAATGCCGGATCCGCGTATGGCGGCGGATTTTAACCCCGCCCCGGCCAGCAACTCGCGCCACTGCCCGGCCGACTCCTGGTTCGTCGCATCCACCGACGCCGCATTGAACGAGATCGCATTGCTGCGAAGCCCAGCCACGGTCTGGAAACTGCCTGATCCCGTGGCATCGACCTTCAGCAGAAGGTCACGCCCTTTCTGTGCACCCATGGAGTTTCTCCTAAAGAGGTTCGGTTGCGGCGCGAAACCTGAGGCTCGCGCCAAAGTTCTGGCCGTTCCGCTCGCGCGCAACGCTCCAGAAGATAAGCCGCAGGTTCACCAGCCTGTGGCCCGGAACATCGAGCGCTGCGCCATCGAGCACCGCTTCGATTTCATCAAGCACGCCTTGTGCCAGCTTGCGGCTGCGGTTGTTGGT
>CAYMQH010000103.1:0-10556 GCA_964392525.1 uncultured Aestuariivirga sp. | reverse complement strand
CCGGCTCAGAAACGGGGAGTTTTCCGCGCCAAACCGCCACGGCTGGCTGGTGGCGTGGCGGATGCCGATGCGGGGGCCGGTGATGCGTGGCAGATCCGTGCGGCATGCGCGCAGCGCGAATGGTGCGCCGGTCAACGACAAGCCATCATGGGCGCGGCTGATGCCAAGCGCCTGCGCGAGCTTGCCGGGGCCTGAGCAGAGCTGGCGGAGATCAGCCGTGCCGCGCCGCGCCTGCATGCGGTCCACGCCACGGGTCGGCTCCAGCGCGCGGATCAGCACGGCGGACCCCGGCAGGCAGGCCGCGTTGAGGCACCAGTGCATGCCATAAATGAGGTAAACATAACTTGTCGCAGGCCCCGCGAACATGCTGGCGTTGCGCGCCGTCCTGCCCTTGAAGCTGTGCGAGGCCGGATCGTCTGGAAGATAGGCCTCGGTCTCGATGATGATGCCGCCCACGCCATCAAGCGTCAGCTCAAGGCCGATCATGGCATCGGCCACCTCAAGCGCGTTGCGCGCGAAGAATGTGGTGCCGCTCACAGGATCTCGCCGCGTCATGGCCGGGCTAGTCATCACTGTCTCAGTCATCGGGGAGCATCTCACCCAGAAGGCTGCTGCGCTTCAGCGAGTCACGGTTGGCATTGCGCCAGTCCTCCGGTGTTTCGAAGCGGCCCTGCCAGAGGCCCCGGCGGGCCTTGCGGGCCTCGGCCTCGGCGGCGGCATAGTCTTGCCCGTGGCGGCGATAGGCCAGGGCCCAGCCCGAACGCACCATGGCGTCGTTGATGCTAGCGCCGCCTGCCCCGCACGCGGCGACGAGGCGCTGATAGCGGTCCGTCTCCAGAACCCGGCAGGTTACCGGGCCTGATCCGGTCAGCCGTGCCAATTGCTGCCGCGCCTCGCGCCCGCAGGCATATTCGCTGCCATCGGCGCGCTGGCAGGTCTGGTGCAGTTCGGGCGCATCTATGGCGTGGAGGCGGTATTCCTGCTGCGCCTTGCGCAGCGAGTCGCCATCGATGGCGGTGAAACGGCCTGTCTCGCTGTTCCGGACATCCGGCAGGACGCCCGCTTCCCGCGCTGCCAGAATGGCAATGGCCGCAATGACCAGCACGGCCGCGCCATCCACAAGACTTCGCCACAAGGAACGCGGGCGTGAGGGCTTGCGCCGGTCGCTCAAGGCCTGGCCTTCTCCCAGCGGGCGGCGGCGTCTTCGTCGCTGTCCCTGGCGGCGACCCAGCTTGCGCCACCGTCATTCTCCTCGAGTTTCCAAAATGGTGCTTTGGTCTTGAGCCAATCGATCAGGAAGTGACAGGCCTCGAAGGCTGCCTCGCGGTGGGCCGAGGCGGCGATGACCAGAACGATATCCTCGCCCGGTTCCAGCCGGCCATAGCGGTGGATGATGAGGGACGCATCGATGGGCCAGCGCTTGCAGGCCTCCGCCTCGATGCCGGCCAGCGCCTTTTCCGTCATGCCGGGATAGTGTTCCAGCGTCATGGCGCGCACATCCTGCCCATGGGACAGATCGCGCACAGTGCCGAGGAACATCACTGTGGCGCCGATGCCGGTGCGCCCGGCCTTGAGGGCGGCGAGTTCGGCGGCGGCATCGAAAGGCTGTTCTTGTACGCGGATCATCCCTGCATCATGCCCGTGCTGGTGGTTTTCATCAATCGCTTCCGGCGGGCGGGGCAACGGCGGCGGGTTCCTTCAGGCGGGCGAAGCCGCCTTCCGGATTTTCGAGAATGCGCGGCACGTCGGGATAGATCCTTGGCGCATCCCACTTGCCCCTGACGATGACCGGCACGGGAAGGAGCGGCACCTCGCCCGCCGCCGGCGTGACCAAGAGATCGGCAGCACGGCGCAGAAGGTCGATCGTTCCGCTCGCGGTGAAGGTGATCTGCGGCGCCTCGACAGTCAGTGTACGGAAGGTTGCGATGCCATCCGCGATGCTGGCCGCCCCGGTAAAGGCGGTAAAGGCGGTGAAGGCCGTGCCTGTGTCCGCTGCGCCCCAACCCTCGATGATCCGCTCCCGCACGGCGGCGGCAAGGCCCGGAAGATCGGTTCCGGTGATCTGCCCCCCGCCCAGTGCGAAGGCGGCAACGCCCTTGAGCGTGCCGGCCATTTCCTCCTGCGTCTGGCCCTGTGCCGTGACGTCGGCGGAGAGCGAACCCGTTCCGCTGACCAGCGCAAGGCCGGTCGCCGCAGTGATCAGCGGTGCGGCGTCGATGTTCTCGGCCTTGAGCGAGAGCCGCGTGACGGGCGGCATCACCGCGGCATCGGCATCCGCCATGACGTCGACACTGCCGCCATTGGCCAGCTGAAGCGCGCCCGTGGTTTCGAGCCGTCCATCCTTCAGCAGGGCCTGCAGCTTTGAGGGGCCTGCGGTGAACATGCCAAAGTTTACAGACTGTGCCGCGATTGCCAACTCCGCGTCGAAGTCACGCAGCATCCTGAATGGCAGGGGTGTGCGCCCCCATTCGCCATCCGTGGCGCCAGTGGCGGGCAGCAGCGGATCAAGCCAGACGGCATCCGCCCCAAGATTGCCCTGCAGCTTGGGGCGCTCGCCGCGCAGGTCAATCGCCAGTTCACCACCGGCGTTGAGCGCGCCGATGGCAACAACCGCCTGGTGAATGGCGAAAGCGCGGCCCGCACTGTCAAGCGCCCCGTCCACCGTGACCGGCGAAGGAAGCCTCACGTTTTCCGGCAGCGTGATGCCGAGCCATTGCAGGGCGCCCGCGGGATCAGGACTGGTCACGCTCACCTGCCCCGCGAGGCTCAGCAGGTTGCCGGTAGCCACCATGCCGCTGAACCCGGCCGTGGCGATTTCGCTCGACAGCGCCACATCGAAGGGCGACCCATCGCGGTTGACGCGCGCCAGCGACTTCAGCGTCGCGTCGAGGCGCAGCAAGCGCGCGTTGACCACGCTGGAACCCGTGAAGGAGAGTCGGCCCTCGGCATCGGCCGCAAGCAGCCCATCGACATTGGACAACAGAAGGCTCTGGTTGTTGCGGGCATCAAAATAGCGGATCGTGCTCTGCACGAGCGTGACCTGCAGTGGGGTCCGCGCCGCGGCACCCGCTGCAGCTTCCGGGAAATCCCAGCTCACGCGGCCTTCCGCGTCGATGACGAGCGCGATTTCGGCCTCGGTCAGCGTGACTGCGGTAAGTTCGGGCGAGCGGAACAGCAACTGGCCGATACTCACAGGGATGGTGAGTGACTTCGCGGTGATGAAGCTGTCACCTGCCTCCGGACCAGAGAGTGCGCCGTTATCAATGCGGATCGACAGTGGCGAGATATCGAGGTGGACGCCGCCACTGGCCGTGAAACTGCGGCCGAGGACAGCCTCACTCGTCTGGTTGATGGCCTTCACCGCCCAGCCGGGAGACAGCAGCATCCAGCCTGCCGCAAGCGCCACCAGCAAGACAAGGGCGGCAGCACCCCACACCAATCGTCGTCCGTGCATCGGAAACTCCAGAAATCGCGCCGCTTTTGGGCTGGACTTGCGGCCCTTGTGTGACATGACTAGAGCATGTTCCGTCAAGTTGGAAATGAGCTTTATGATGACTGACCGCCCGCTTTGGACCCCCCGACCGGAGAGGATTGCCGCCTCCAACCTGCATCGATTCATGGCGCCTCTCGGCTTCACGACCTTCGCGGAGGTGAAGCGGTTCTCGGTGGATCAGCCTGAAGCCTTCTGGAGCGCCGTATGGGATTTCTGTGGCGTCAGGGCCAGCTACCGGGGCGAACGCGTTCTGGTGGATGGAGACAGGATGCCCGGCGCGAAATTCTTTCCGGATGCGCGGCTGAACTATGCCGAGAACCTGTTGCGCAAGTCGGATGATACCGATGCGCTGGTGTTCCGGGGCGAAGACAGGGTCAGCCGCCGCATGAGCTGGGCGGAGCTCAACGGTTCCGTGGCCCGCCTGAGCCGGGCCTTCGCGGCAGCGGGAGTGACGGCGGGGGACCGGGTCTGCGCCATCGTGCCCAACATGCCGGAAGCCATTGTGTGTTTCCTCGCCGCAGCCTCGCTCGGAGCCATCTGGTCGTCCTGCTCGCCCGATTTCGGCGAGCGCGGCATTCTGGACCGCTTCGGTCAGATTGCGCCGAAGATCCTGATCACCTGCGATGGCTATTACTACGCGGGCAAGACAATCCGCATGGCCGAGAAGGTCTCGAATGTTCTGAAGGAACTGGCGAGTGTCGAGAAGGCTCTGGTCATCGACTATCTGGGGGAGGCGGAGGCCGTGGCGAAAGCGCTGCCGCATGGCGAAACGCTGAACAGCTTCACATCCGGACACAGCGATGCGCCGATCGCCTTCGCGCAGCTGCCCTTCGATCATCCGCTCTACATTCTCTATTCGTCGGGCACCACGGGCATCCCCAAATGCATCGTGCATTCAGCCGGCGGTATCCTGCTGAAGCATCTTTCCGAACATGTGCTGAACACCGACACGAAGCCCGGTGACAGGCTGTTCTACTTCTCCACCTGCGGCTGGATGATGTGGAACTGGCTTGTCTCAGGCCTCGCGGCAGACGCCACGCTGCTGCTCTATGATGGTTCGCCCTTCCACCCCTCGGAGCGGGTGCTGTTCGATTATGCCGATGACGAGGGCATGACCATTTTCGGCACATCTGCCAAATACATTGATGCGGTGAAGAAGAGCGGCCTTCAGCCAAGGGAAACGCACAAGCTGTCCGCGTTGCGCGCCATGCTCTCCACCGGGTCTCCATTGAGTGCGGAGAGCTACGACTTCGTTTATTCCGGCATCAAGGCGGATATGCAGCTCGCGTCGATTTCCGGCGGCACCGACATCTGCGGCTGTTTTGTCGGCGGCAATCCGTTGTCTCCCGTCTGGCGCGGCGAGATTCAGGGGCCGATGCTGGGAATGGCGGTTGATGTCTATGACGACGCCGGAAGGCCGGTGCGGGCCGAGAAGGGAGAACTCGTCTGCGTCAAGCCCTTCCCGTCCATGCCCGTGATGTTCTGGAACGATCCGCAGGGCGAGAAGTATCACAATGCCTATTTTGCGCGTTTTCCGAATATCTGGTGCCATGGCGACTTCGCCGAGATCACCCACCATGACGGCATGATCATACATGGCCGCTCCGATGCGACGCTGAACCCCGGCGGGGTGCGGATCGGCACGGCGGAAATCTACGCCCAGGTGGAGCAGATCCCGGATGTGATGGAAGCCATCGCCATCGGCCAGGACTGGCAGGGAGACGTGCGCGTGGTGCTGTTCGTGCGCCTGAAATCCGGCGCTGTTCTCGATGAGGCGCTTGTGGCGCGGATCAGGAAGCAGATCCGCGATGGTGCGTCACCGCGCCATGTTCCAGCGAAGATCGTGGCAGTCGCCGATATTCCGCGCACCAAGTCCGGCAAGATCACCGAACTTGCCGTGCGGGACGTGGTGCATGGCCGCGTGGTCAAGAACAAGGAAGCGCTCGCCAATCCGGGCGCGCTCGATCTCTACCGGGACATTCCGGACCTCAGGAGTTGAGGTCGGAACTGGTGAGGGTGCGCGAGAGCAGGATGACGGGCAAGAGACCCACCGCCACGATGGTGAGCGCGGGCAGCGCGCTTTCCTCCAGCTGATCGAGCGAGGCCAGCATGAACACGCTTGTCGCCAGCGTCTCGAAGTTGAAGGGGCGCAGGATCAGCGTGGCGGGCAGCTCCTTCATGCAATCAACGAAAACGAGGAGTGCTGCTGAAACCAGCGCAGGCCGCAGCAGCGGCAGATGCACTTCGAAGAAGGCGCTCAATGGCCCGCGCCCCAGCGTGCGGGCTGCGGCGGCCACATTGGGCGTCACTTTCTGAAGCCCGGTTTCGATGGCGCCGAAGGACACCGCAAGGAAGCGCACCACATAGGCAAATACGATGGCCGTGATGGTGCCCGACAGCAGCAACCCGGTCGACACGTTGAAGTATTCGCGCAGGAGGGCGTCGAGCGAATTGTCGAAGGCGGCAAGCGGGATCAGGACCCCGATCCCCAGTACTGTGCCCGGAATGGCATAGCCCATCGACGCTAGTCGGACGATGCTCGTGGTGACGCCCTGGCTCGCAGCGCGGTTGGCGTAGCCCAGCACCAACCCGAGCACCACCGCGAAGAACGCCGCGAGCGAGGCAAGCATCAGCGAGTGATACACGGATCTCAGGTAATCGACCGACAGCGCATCCTCAAGCCGCGAAACGGCGAAGCTCATCAGCACCAGTGCCGGAATCACGAATCCGATCAGGATCGGCAGCGCACAGATGACGACGGCGGCATAGCGCTCCCAGCCCCTGAGGCGGCGGCGGTCCGGCTTGCGCGGGCGCTGCGAGGGCAGCACGAAGGATTGCTTCCTGCGTGCGGCACGCTCGAACCACACGAGTGCGAAGATGAAGAGCAGCATCACGGCCGAGATCTGTGCGGCACCGCCGAGATTTCCTTGCGAGAGCCAGGTGGTGTAGACGCCGAGCGTCAATGTCCGCACCCCGAAGAAGCCGGCCGCGCCGATATCGTTGAGGCACTCCATGAGTGCGAGCGAGACGCCGACCGCGATGCCGGGGCGCGCCAGCGGCAGCGCCACGCGGCGGAAGGCACCCCATGGTGTTTGTCCGAGGGCGCGCGCCACTTCGAGCTGGGTTGCAGGCTGGCGGATGAAGCTCGCCCGCGCGGTGAGGAAGACGTAAGGATAAAGCACCATCGACAGCACGAAGATCGCCCCGCCGAGTGAGCGGATTTCGGGGAACCAGTAATCCGCCGGGCTCTTCCAGCCGAACAGGCCGCGAAGCCATGTCTGCACCGGCCCGGCAAAGCTCAGGAAATCGACATAGGCATAGGCCACGATGTAGCCTGGCATGGCGAGCGGCAGCAGCGAGGCCCAGACGAACAGCGGCCGCAGCGGAAAGCGGCACATGGTGACGAGCCACGCCACCGCCGTTCCCGTGACAAAGGTGATGAGACCGACGCCCGCCATCAGGCCCAAGGTGCGCATCACATAGCCCGGCAGAACGGTTGAAATGAGATGCGGCCAGACGTTTTCGGTGGGTGTGAGGGCAAGGAAGATAATGGTGAGAACCGGCAGCGCCAGCGCCAGCCCGGTGATCAGAGCGGCGGAACCGAGCAGCCTGTCGCTCAGGGGCCGCGGCGGGCCTTTCGGCACGGGCCGTGCATCGGTGGCTGCCATGGTCCTATTCCGCGAGAACGCGCGTGGTGGGGAAGATGATTTCCACAAGCGTACCCTTGCGCGGTTCGCTGGCGAGGATGAAGCGCGCCCGGTTGGCCTCGACCAGCGCCTTGGTCAGCGGCAATCCAAGCCCGGTGCCTTCGGCGCTGCGGCCTTCGGTTGTCACGCGGCGGAACGGTTGGAGCGCGTCCTTCACCTGTTCCTCGTCCATCCCGATGCCGGTGTCCTTCACCTTCAGCTTCAGTTCGCCCGATGACAGCAGCTGTGCGGACACCACGACCTGCCCGCCCGCATCGGTGAACTTGATGGCGTTGGACAGAAGATTCAGCATCACCTGCCGCATGGAGCGGAGATCGGCCACCACATTGGGCAGATCCGCCGGCATGGACTTGCGCAGCACCACGCGCGCGGCTGTTGCCTGCTCCTGCAGAAGCTTCAGCGCATAATCCGCCACGTCGCCGAGGTTCACCGCGGTGAAGTTGAGTTCAAGCTTGCCAGCCTCGACCTTCGACAGGTCCAGCAGGTCATTGATCAGCGACAGGAGATGCGCGCCGCTGGCGTGGATGTCCTGCACATAGCCGCGGTATTTTTCATTGTCGATTTCGCCGAAGCGGCCAAGTCGCATCACTTCGGAGAAACCCATGATGGCGTTGAGCGGCGTCCGGAGTTCGTGGCTGATGCTGGCGAGGAACTCGGATTTCTGGCGGCTTGCCGTTTCGGCGCGTTCCTTCGCTTCGCGCAGTTCGGCTTCCGTCTTCTTCCATTGCGTGATGTCGCGCACCACTGCGCAGAAGGCCGCCTGCGGGCGCGGCGCCTGCAGTCGGCCGATGGTGAGGAACAGCGGTACCGTGCCGCCCTGCTTCACCTGCGCTGTCACCTCGCGCCCGTCATTGAAGACGGCGGCCAGGCCGGGGCCTTGCAAGGCGGCGAGATAGTCGCGAAGCGTCTTGCGGCTGTCGGGCGTCAGCAGGTCAACGAATGGCCTTCCGGCAACCTCGGCGATGCGATAGCCGAAGATCGCTTCAGCTCCGGCGCTGAAGGTGTGAATGCGCGCCTCCGGGTCGAGCGTGATAATGCCATCCGCCGCCGTATCGAGAATGGCCCGCAATTCCTGGTCGGCCTCCAGTTGGGGCTGGCGCATCGGAAGCTGGATCACGTCCGCCGAAGGCCTCGCGGTTGCAGCCTCGGCCGGCATGCCCCCGGCCATGGCTTCGATGGCTGTCGCGGGCGCAGGCTTCACAGTGGCGGCGGACCGATGCGGCATGGAGTGCAGCACGAACTGACGCGCCGGGCCGCCAAGCCACGGAATGATCGCCACATCGACGCTTGCCTCCGCCATGCGCCCGCCATCGGCCTCGATGGCAGAGACAGGCAGGGCCTGGCCAAGCCCGCCGAATCTCTCGCTGAGCCGGCGGTCATTGATGACATCCTCGGCCGTGTCATAGCCGAACAGGCGGGCCGCTGCGGGGTTGGCGTAGAGCAACTGACCATCCCGCGCCACAAGCAGGGGTTCCCGGCGGCCTTCAAGCGTGAGGCGCAACTGGTCTGGCAGGCGCGGCAGGCTGCGGCGCGGCTGGGGCGGCGGCGGTGCAGCTTTTGGGTCTGCCGGGGCGGTGTCCTGGCGCGGCGGCGTCTGGCGGATGCTGTCTTCCAGCACCCGGCCAAGCTCCGCGAAGGCTTTGGCGTCGGTCTCCGACAGGTTTCCAGCTTTTACCGCGGGAGAGGGGGCGGCGGCAGCGGCAGTGGCCTCCGCCATGTCCGGGGCCGGCGGTGTTCCCTGCACCGGTTGGCCTGCTGCATCAGCGCCCGACAGTTTCAGTTCCAGGGCCCGCCGTTCGGTCACGTCATCGAGCAGCAGCAGCGCAAAGGACGAGGTGTCGGCCACGCGGTTCAGCCGCTTGGCGGTCATCCGGATGTCGCGCGTGCCGAGCCTCACCGCGAGCGGCTTAAACACCACCATGGTTCCCGCGGCTTCGGTGCGGGCCAGAAATTCCTCGGCTGTGGCGTCGCTGCCAAGCAGGCCTTGAAGGCTGGCACGCTGAGCGGCGCCAAGCAGCAGAAGGGCGGCGGCGTTCAGATGGCGGATTCCGCCATCGCGCCCGACCAGCACAGCGGCTGTTGGCAGAAGGTCGAAGGCTGCGAGAATGTCGCCGGTGGCTTCGCCCTGCTGCTCCATGGCCGACTGGCGCGCCACCACGAGAACGCCCGGCCGCCCGTCGCCCAGGGCGTGGATCATGCAGCGGCAGGAAAGGGGCACCGTCTGGCCCGAGGACGGAAAATGCAACAGCGCCGTTTCGACCTGCCCCCGGCGCAGGCTACGGGCCAGGTTCATGACCTGCTCGACACCTGGTTCGGTGAAGTCGAAGGGCCGGTCCACCAGGTCGAAGAGCGACGCGCCGCCGAAATAGGCAATCCCCGCACGGTTGGCCCAGACGATGCGGGCACGCGCGCCGTCCCACAGCCATGCGGCTTCAGGAACCTCCCTCAGGTCTTCCAGAGTTGGTGCCGTTACGTCAGCCAACGGGCCATCCTTGAGCGCCACCGCATTAACGATCCATTCACCATAAGGTTAAACGAAGTGGGTGGCCGCCGTCCATCTTTCCGTCGGTTTCGGCCTGCCGGCGCAAGAAATACCGCATCGCAACATTTATGTTGCGATGCACAATCCGTTGTGCTATACGCTGCCCATCCGGCAGGGGACAGCGAACCCCGCCCAGAGGAGAGAACCATGTCGACGAAGAAAGTGAAGCCCGAAGTGATGTCCGGCACCGAGGCGCAGGTTGCCGAGCAGGTTGCCAGCTTTGCCCAGAAGACCGTTGATCAGGCCCAGGCTGCCTTCGAGAAGGTGACCGAAGTTGCCCATGACAATGTGCAGATCTTCGACGCCGCCACCAATGCCTACAAGAACCGCGTCACCGACATCCAGCTGAAGACCATGGAATTCGTGCAGCTGAACATGAACTCGGGCTTCACCTTTGCCCGCAAGTTCTTCGCTGTGCGCGATCCGTCCGAAGCCATCAGCCTGCAGCAGGCCTTCATCAAGGACCAGGCCGAGACCATGCAGCGCCAGGCTGCCGAGCTCAGCGAACTGTCCGTGGCGCTGGCCAAGGAATCGCTGAAGCCGGTGCAGGACACGGTTGCCAAGTCTTTCGCCAGCCTCACCAAGTCGGTGGCGGCCTAAGTTTACGCAGAGGCTCCGGCGTCCTCCCTGTCCGGTGCCTATCCTTGAAGGCCCGCATCTTCCAAAGAGCGGGCCTTTTTTGTTTGTTGTCTTGAAATCCGCGGCGAGTGCCGCTAGGAACGCCCCCAAGCGCTGGGGCGATGTCGCCAGCAGCGCCGCCGTGATGCCGCCTTAGCTCAGTTGGTTAGAGCACTAGATTGTGGATCTAGGGGTC
>CAYMQH010000102.1:0-10596 GCA_964392525.1 uncultured Aestuariivirga sp. | reverse complement strand
TACCAGGAGATTTCGGACCGCATCACCGAAGCCGTCGGCTTCATGCGCGCCTGCGGCATCAATGCCGATACCGCGCCGCAGCTTCGCACCACCGATTTCTTCACCAGCCATGAAGCGCTTCTGCTGGGCTATGAGCAGGCGCTGACACGGGTCGATTCCACCTCCGGCGACTGGTATGCCACCTCCGGCCACATGCTGTGGATCGGCGACCGCACCCGCCAGCCGGACCACGCCCATGTCGAGTTCATGCGCGGCGTGAAGAACCCCATCGGCCTCAAATGCGGCCCGTCGCTGAAGCCTGACGAACTGATCCGCCTGATCGACACGCTGAACCCGGAAAACGAACCGGGACGCCTGACGCTGATCGCCCGCTTCGGCGCCGACAAGGTGGAAAAGCACCTGCCTGACCTGATCCGCGCCGTGAAGCGCGAAGGCAAGGTGGTCGTCTGGTCCTGCGACCCGATGCATGGCAACACCATCAAGTCGACGAGCGGCTACAAGACGCGCCCCTTCGAGTCGGTTCTGGGCGAAGTGCGCCGCTTCATGGCGGTGCATCAGGCCGAAGGCACCCATGCCGGCGGCATCCATGTCGAAATGACCGGCAAGGATGTGACCGAATGCACCGGCGGCCTCCGCGCGCTCCGGGACGAGGATTTGAACGACCGCTACCATACCTTCTGCGATCCGCGCCTCAACGCAGCGCAGGCGTTGGAACTGTCATTCCTCGTCGCCGAGGAGATCAAGAAGGAGATGGCCTCGCGCCCGAAGGTTGATGACGAGGATTCAGTCGAGGCGGCGGAGTGAGTCACTCCTGATTTCTGTCGTTCCGGCGAAGGCCGGACTCCAGCTTGAGATGCCAGACGCTGGACCCCGGCCTTCGCCGGGGCGACGCTATGTTGGAATTGTCCCGGAAGGTTTTACATGATCGAACTTTATCACTGGCCCACGCCCAACGGCCACAAGATCACGATCTTCCTGGAGGAAGCGGGTCTTCCGTACACGCTGCATCCCGTGGACATCGGCAAGGGCGAGCAATTCAAGCCGGAGTTCCTGGCGATTGCCCCCAACAACCGTATCCCCGCCATCGTCGACACAGCGCCCGCCGATGGCGGTCAACCCGTTTCGCTGTTCGAATCCGGCGCGATCCTGCTTTATCTCGCGGAGAAGACCGGCCGGTTCATCCCCCAGGACATGCGCGGCCGAGCCGACGTGCTGCAATGGCTGTTCTGGCAGATGGGCGGGCTTGGCCCCATGTCCGGCCAGGCCGGCCACTTCCTGATCTATGCGCCGGAGAAAATTCCCTACGGCATCGAACGCTATACCAAAGAGGTGAACCGCCTCTACGGCGTCATGAACCGCCGCCTCGCGGACAGGTCCTATCTCGCGGGGGATTATTCGATTGCCGACATCGCCTCCTACCCGTGGGTCGTGCCCCATGAGCGCTATCAGCAGACGCTGGAGGATTTCCCCCATCTGAAGCGCTGGTTCGAGACGATCAGGGCCCGGCCAGCCGTTCAGAAGGTCTATGCGGCTGTTCCCGCCTCCTATGCGAAGCCGATGACAGACGAGGAGCGAAAGGTGCTGTTCGGCCAGACAGCCAAGCCCTGATCTGGCCGGGGCTGCCGTCCCCGGGTGGCGTCACGGGGCCTTGACCTTGCCGGGCGGCTGACGCATGGTGCCGCGGAAATGACCGATTGCCCCGCCACCGCCGCCATCTGCGGCATTATTATTTGCAGCTAGCTGACATCCGCTGGCTGGGCGCCGCTTGACCTCAACACAAGATGAAGCGAACCCGGGCCGGCAAGCCTGAGGATCGACATGTCTTTGCGCCTCTACAATACGCTGACCCGCACCAAGGAAGACTTCACGCCCTTGGATCAGAAGAACGTGCGCATGTATGTCTGCGGCCCGACGGTCTATGATTATGCCCATATCGGCAATGCCCGCCCCGTCATCGTCTTCGATGTGCTGTTCCGCCTGCTGCGCCAGCTCTATGGCGCGGATCATGTGACCTACGTGCGCAACATCACCGATGTCGATGACAAGATCAACGCGAGGGCCCGCGAGGAGGGCATTTCCATCCGTGAACTGACGGACCGGACGGCAAGGCAGTTCCACGCCGACATCGCGGCGCTGGGTGTGTTGCCGCCCACGGTTGAGCCGCGCGCCACCGAGCACATCGCCGAGATGATCGCCATCATCGAGCGCCTCATCACCAATGATCACGCCTATGCGGCGGATGGGCATGTGCTGTTCAATGTGCCGTCCATGACGGATTATGGACAGCTGTCACGCCGTTCGCTCGATGAGATGCTGGCGGGTGCCCGCGTTGATGTCGCGCCCTACAAGCGGGGCGACATGGACTTTGTGCTGTGGAAACCGTCCGATGCCGAAACACCGGGCTGGGACAGCCCGTGGGGCCGTGGCCGACCTGGCTGGCACATCGAATGTTCCGCCATGAGCTGGAAGCATCTTGGCGAAGTCTTCGACATCCACGGCGGCGGCATTGACCTCGTGTTCCCGCACCATGAGAACGAGATTGCGCAAACGCGCTGCGCTTTCGGGCACACTGTCATGGCAAATGTCTGGATGCACAATGGCTTCCTGCAGGTCGAAGGCCAGAAGATGTCGAAGAGCCTCGGTAACTTCCTCACCATCAATGAACTTCTGGCCGACTGGCCGGGAGACGTCCTGCGCTTCAACATGCTGCGCACCCATTACCGCCAGCCCATCGACTGGACGCTCAAGAGCCTGGAGGAAAGCTGGCGCACGCTGGAAGGCTTCTTCAACAATGCCGGTGCGGCTCTCGCCGAAGCGGGCAAGATCGCAGCGCCGGTGCTGGAGGCGCTGACTGATGACCTCAACACGCCCAAGGCCATTGCCGAGCTTCACGCGCTGGACAGGCCGGGCGCGCAGAACATGCTGGGTGAGACGCTGAAGGCGCTGGGCTTCACCGGCAAGCTTGCATCGCCCAAGGCCGAACCTGCGGTGGATGTGGCGGCGGTGAATGCGCTGATCAGGGCGCGGCTCGACGCCCGCCAGGCCAAGAACTGGGCCGAGAGCGACCGGCTTCGCGACGAGCTGACGAAACTGGGCGTCGCCATCAAGGACAACAAGGACGGCACAACGAGTTGGGAGGCGAAGCGGTGAAGGCTTCCTCTCTCCAATCTATAACGTCACCCCGGCGCAGGCCGGGGTCCAGCTTTCGCTGCAGTGACGATTATTCTGGAGGTGCTGCATCATGAGTGCGCCTGACAGGAAATCCTGGCATGACAGCCTGCCGTTTCCAAAGCGCTGGCTCTATTACATCGCCCTCAAAATCATCGTGCTCGCGCTGGCCATCTATCTGGCGCTGCATTGGCAGGGACTTCTCTGATGGCACGCGAACGCATCTTTATCTTCGACACCACATTGCGCGACGGGCAGCAGACGCCCGGCATCGATTTTTCGCTCGAAGACAAGCTCATGGTCATGAACCTGCTCAATACGCTGGGTGTTGACTACATCGAAGGTGGCTATCCGGGTGGCAACCCGATCGACACGGCACTGTTTGCGGAGGAGCGCCAGAGCAAGGCCATATTCACGGCCTTCGGCATGACCAAGCGGGCAGGGCGTTCGGTGTCGAATGATGCTGGCTTCCAGCACCTGCTGCAGGCGAAGTCGAGGGCTGTGTGCTTCGTGGCGAAGTCCTGGGACTATCATGTGCGCGTGGCGCTGGGCTGCACCAATGATGAAAATCTCGAAACCATCCAGCAATCGGTCGCGGCGGCGAAGGCCGTGGGCAAGGAAGTGCTGATCGACTGCGAGCATTTCTTCGATGGCTACAAGGCGAACCCGGCCTATGCGCTGGCCTGTGCGGAAACCGCTTATATGGCGGGGGCACGCTGGGTGGTGTTGTGCGACACCAATGGCGGAACCATGCCCTTGGAAGTCTCCGATATCGTGCGTGCCGTGACACAGCATGTGCCCGGCAGCCATCTTGGCATCCATGCGCATAATGACACCGATCACGCGGTGGCCAATTCACTGGCCGCCGTGGATGCGGGCGTGCGCCACATTCAGGGCACACTCAACGGCATCGGCGAGCGTTGTGGCAATGCCAATCTCGTCTCGATCATCCCCACGCTGGTGCTGAAGACGCATTTCGCCGCGCGTTTTGAAACCGGCATCACTGCGGAACGTCTGTCGCAGCTGACCTATATATCGCGCGCTTTTGACGAGATGCTGAACCGCTCGCCCAACAAGCAGGCCCCCTATGTGGGAAAGAGCGCCTTCGCCACCAAGGCTGGCATCCATGCATCCGCTCTCGCCAAGGAGCCGGAAACTTATGAGCATGTGCGGCCGGAATCGGTCGGCAACCGCCGTCAGGTTCTGGTGTCGGACCAGGCCGGCAAATCCAACCTGATCGCGGCGCTGCAGCGCATGGGGGTTGAGGTGGCGAAGGAAGACCCGCGCCTTGACGGTCTTCTGCGCACCGTGAAGGAGCGCGAGGCGGAGGGCTATGCCTATGATGGGGCGGATGCCTCCTTCGAACTGCTGGCCAGGCGGGCGCTGGGCGGTGTTCCCAAGTATTTCGATGTCCTTTCCTTCCGCGTGATCGTGGAGCAGCAGGGCGAGGAGACCGTGTCCGAAGCCGTGGTGAAGCTGAAGGTCGACGACAAGGTTTACCTCAATGCGGGTGAGGGCAACGGACCCGTCAATGCGCTGGACGTGGCGCTGCGCAAGGACCTCGGCAAATACCAGAGCCACGTCGCCGACATGGAACTCGCCGACTTCAAGGTGCGCATCCTGAACGGCGGCACGGCCGCCACCACCCGCGTGCTGATCGAGAGCCGCGATGGCAAGGGCAACCGCTGGTTCACGGTGGGCGTATCGCCCAATGTCGTGGACGCCTCCTTCCAGGCGCTCTCTGACGCGCTGGTCTACAAGCTGGTGCGCGAGGGGGTGTCGCCCGACTGATTGTCATGCGTGCCGGGTATGCGGACCATGTTGGACCCGGGGTTTGCTTATCCGTCCGATAAGCGTCTAAACGGCGGCCATGTCGACAGCCGGTGAAGGCGGGGCCGCCCGCGGAATGAGCGAAGCCGAAAAGGGCGTGATGCTGGCTGTGATGGCGCATCTCGTCTGGGGCGGCATGGCCGTCTATTTCGGCCTGATCCGCTATATCTCGCCTGTCGAGATCGCCGTGAACAGGGGTGTGTGGTCGCTGCCCATCGCCGTCGCCGTGGTGTGGTACCTTGGCCAGTGGAAGGATGTGTGGCGCGCCGTCGCAAGCCCCCGCAACCTCGCAATCCTGACACTGACCTCCGGCCTCATCGTGTTCAACTGGGGCTTCTATGTGTGGTCCATCGAAGCGGGGCGGACGCTGGAATCGAGCCTCGGCTACTTCATCAACCCGCTGCTCAATGTGGTGATGGGCTATCTGTTCCTGGGCGAGCGCTTCACCCTGCCGCAGAAGATCGCGCTGGCGCTCGCCACCGCCGCGGTGCTGATCCAGACCGTGGCCCTCGGCCATGTGCCCTGGCTCGGCCTCATGCTGGCGGCCACCTTCTGCCTCTACGGGTTTCTGCGCAAGACCATTCCCGTCGGCCCGACGCAGGGCTTCCTGATCGAGGTGGCGATCGTCACCCTGCCGCTTCTGGGCGCGGAAGCCTGGCTGTTCTCGCGCGGTGAGGCGCTGTTCGGCTCCTCGACCTACAACACGCTGATGCTGATGGGCTGCGGCGTGATGACGGCAGCGGCGCTGATGCTGTTTGCCGCCTCGATCCGCCGTATCCGCTATTCGACGGCGGGCCTGCTGCAGTACATCTCACCCTCACTGGTGTTCCTCACAGCCGTGTTTGTCTTCGGCGAGCCGATGAGCACGCTGAAGCTCATCTCCTTCATCATCATCTGGGTGGCGCTCGCCATCTTCTCGGTGGCGGCGCTGAAGGATGACTGGACACGGCGGCAGGCCGCCTGAGCCGTCACATCTTGTTGAGCAGCGGCTGGTCCGGCACCAGTTCGGGCGTTACCTTCAGGCGGTGCTCGAAAGCCCCGACGACATCTTCGGCGCGCGGCACGACATCCATGCCGAATTCGAGGCCCTCGCGGATGAAGCGTTCGGCGCGCATGTGCTCGAACAGCGTCACCAGCGGGTTCCAGTAGCCATCGACATTGCACAGGATGATGGGCTTCCGATGCTGGTTGAGCTGGGCCCAGGTGGAAATCTCCGCGAGTTCCTCGAGCGTGCCGAGGCCGCCAGGCAGCGCCACGAAGCCAGAGGCGCGGGCGAACATGGTCATCTTGCGCTCATGCATGTCGGCGGTGACGATCAACTCATTGACGTCGGTGAGCATGCGTTCCCGGTTGGCCAAAAATTCCGGAATGATTCCGGTAACATGGCCGCCGTTTTCCAGAACCGTCCGGGCCACTTCGCCCATCAGGCCGAGGCTGCCGCCGCCATAGACGAGGCCGATCCCGGCCTGCGCCATGGCCTTTCCCAGGATCCGCGCCGATTCCATGTATGCAGGGTTGCGGCCGTTGCCGGAACCGCAATAGACGCAGAGTTTGCGGGCTGGGGTCATGGGGAGGCGCTCCTTCCGAAAGTGACTCGTCCAACCGAGCTTATCTCCCGGCGGCGGGAAAAATCCATTCGCAAATCTTTGCTTAAATTGAAACAGGGCCTTATGAAGGGCGTCAAACCTTCGGCGTTTGGGGGCGTTTCGCCCTCGGACGGGATAGATCAGGAACGGCAAGGACATGCAGAATAAGAACCCGATTTTGGTGCTCACGGGTGCTGCCATCGTAGCGGCAGCCGCCGTGGCGGGAATCACGCGCGACAAGTGGATGGGCCCCGAAACACCCGCCGTGACGGCCGAGCAGACCACCGCGGCGACAGAGCAACCCGCCCCTGCGCAAGCCCCCGCCGCGACCGCGGAGGCCCCTGCCGGGGCACCGGCCACGCCGCCAGCTCCCGAGCAGCCTGCGACAGCAGCGGCTGAAGACGCGGCAGCTCCGGTCGTAGCGGCCGAACAGCCCAGCGAATCGCAACCTGACATCGAAGCGCAACCTGACAGCAATGCCGCCGATGTGCCGGAAGTTCCGACGTTCGACACGGTCAACATCCAGAAGACTGGCGAAGCGGTGATCGCCGGGCGCGCCGAGGCTGGCGCTGACGTGGTCGTGCGACTCGATGGCGTGGAAATCGGCCGGACCACCGCCAATGCCGATGGCGCCTTCGTGGTCGTGCCGGACAAGCCGCTGCCTTCCGGCAGTGGCGAACTGACCATCGAGGCCCTGGGCCAGGGCGAG
Source organism: uncultured Aestuariivirga sp. (assembly GCA_964392525.1). Lineage (GTDB taxonomy): Bacteria > Pseudomonadota > Alphaproteobacteria > Rhizobiales > Aestuariivirgaceae > Aestuariivirga. The sequence continues at coordinate 3,303 of CAYMQH010000102.1, read as the reverse complement.
AGCACGCCGCTCGTCTCCGAGCAGAGCGTCGCGGTCATCGTGCCTGCCGGTCAGCCGGCCGAGGCCCTTGTTGCCGTCGTCAGCCCCAATGAGCCGACCCGGATCCTGCAGAAGCCGGAACCGGCCGCAGCCCCCGCCGATGCCGCCGCCAAGCCCGCAACGCTGGTCAGCATCGATGCCGTCGATTACGATACGGCTGGCAACATCGTGTTCTCGGGCAAGGGCGATCCGGGCAACACGGCGCGGATCTATGTTGACAATCTCATGATCGGCGATGCCGCTGTCGGCGATGATGGGCGCTGGACCTTCTCCGGCACGGCAGACATCGTGCCGGGCAATCATACCCTTCGCGTCGATGGCCTCGATGCTGAAGGCAAAGTTGTAAATCGCGTCGAGGTGCCCTTCTTCCGCGAGGAACAGACCAAGGTTGCGGACGCGGCACCCGCCGAGACCACCGTAGCCCAGACCGATCCAGCCGCACCGGCCGAGACCACCGTGGCCCAGACCGACGCCGCCGCACCGGCGGAGGAGCAGCCTGCCAGCCCGCCCGCCGCCGAAGCGCCGGCGGAGGTTCCGGAGGCCGCTCCCGCCACTGCGGACACGGCCGCTCCCGCCCCGCCCAAGCAGGGCCGCGTGGTCATCCAGCCCGGCAACAATCTCTGGCACATCTCGCGCGTGCTCTATGGAAGTGGCGCGAAATACACCATGCTGTACGAGGCCAACAAGGATCAGATCCGCGATCCGGACCGCATCTACCCCGGGCAGGTGTTCAAGACGCCTGATGTGGCCCCCAAGGCCGAAACCATCGACCCGAAGCGCCGCGATCCGCTGAAGCCCGAGGAAAGCGAGCCTGGCTCGCCGTAGTTTCCGCTTCGCTTGTGCTGAGCGGCTGACTATATGCACCAGTGATGAGCCGCAGAACGCCCCACAGCACCGACACGACCGTCACGGCGGATGGAGACCAATGGTCCATCCTCCGTGACATGCTTCCCTATCTCTGGCCCGAGGGGTACCCTGGGCTGAAGGCCCGCGTGGTGCTGGCCATGCTGTTGCTGGTGTTGTCGAAGGTTGTCACCGTCACAACGCCCTATGCCTTCAAATATGCGACGGACGCACTGACCGGCCGCGCCGATGTGGCGACGACGGCCATCACCGCCGTGGTCTTCCTGGTTCTGGCCTATGGTGTCGGCCGCATCATGATGGTTGTGCTGGCGCAGTTGCGCGATGCGGTGTTCGCCAAGGTCAGCCAGCGCGCGGTGCGCGAACTTGCGGTGCGCACCTTCCGGCACCTTCACGCGCTCTCGCTCAAGTTCCACCTCGAGCGGCGCACCGGCGGGCTGGCGCGCATCGTCTCGCGCGGCACCATGGGCATCGACACGGTGCTGCGCTTCTCGTTGTTCAACACCTTTCCCACCATCCTCGAAATCGCGCTGGTGGCCGGCATCCTCACCTGGTCCTATGGCTGGCTCTACGCGGCGGTGATCCTCGCAACCGTGCTGGCCTATGTGTGGTTCACCTATGCCGCCACCGAATGGCGCATCAACATCCGCCGCGACATGAATGCGGCCGACACCGAGGCCAACACCAAGGCGGTGGACAGCCTGCTCAATTTCGAAACCGTCAAATACTTCGGCAACGAAGAGCATGAGACGCGGCGATACGCTCAGTCGATGGATGGCTACGAGAAGGCGGCCGTCAAGACCTGGGTGTCGCTCTCGGTGCTGAACTCAGGGCAGGCCGTGATCTATTCGGCGGGCCTCACCCTCGTCATGGTGATGTCGGCGCTCAGTGTGCGGGCGGGCACCGCGACGGTGGGTGACTTCGTGATGATCAACGCGCTGATGATCCAACTCTACATGCCGCTCAATTTCATCGGCTCCTCCTACCGCGAGATCAAGCAGGGGCTGATCGATGTCGAGCAGATGTTCACGCTGCTCAAGGTCAATGCCGAGATCGAGGACAAGCCCGGCGCCAGGCCCCTTCAGGTGAAGGATGCCGAGGTCGTCTTCGAGAACGTCAACTTCGCCTATGATCCCGAGCGGCCGATCCTGAAGAACCTGTCGCTGCGCGTGCCGCCGGGCAAGACGGTGGCGATCGTCGGCCCGTCAGGTGCTGGCAAATCCACCATCTCGCGTCTGCTCTACCGTTTCTACGATGTGACCTCGGGCCGGGTGCTGATCGACGGACAGGATATCTCTCTCGTCACGCAGACATCGCTGCGCGCCGCCATCGGCATGGTGCCGCAGGATACGGTTCTGTTCAACGACACGATCCGCTACAACATCCGCTATGGCAGGCCCGATGCGACGGATGAGGAGGTGGAGGACGCCGCCCGCATGGCGCAGATTCACGATTTCGTGATGAGCCTGCCCAAGGGCTATGACTCGCTCGTGGGCGAGCGCGGCCTGAAACTGTCGGGCGGCGAGAAGCAGCGCGTATCCATCGCCCGCACTATCCTGAAAGGCCCGCCGATCCTCATCCTCGACGAGGCAACATCGGCGCTCGACAGCTTCACGGAGCACCAGATCCAGGCGGCGCTGCGGAAAGTGTCGGAAAACCGCACAACCCTTGTCATCGCCCACCGGCTTTCGACAGTGGTCGATGCCGACGAGATCATCGTACTGGAGCGCGGCCGGGTCGCCGAGCGCGGCACCCATGCCGAACTGCTGGACCATGGCGGCATTTATGCGGCCATGTGGAACCGCCAGCGCCAGGCCGAGGAAGCCCGCGAGAAACTGAAGGAAGCGGAGGAACAGGAACTGGAGGCCGCGCCGGGCTGTTCGGCCTGAGTGTTTCTTCGTGCAGTGCAGCAAGCCGCTTTTCAACACGCATCCAAGCCGCTACAGGAAAGCCCATGTCGATCATCAATTCGGTTTCTGAAGTGCTCGTCCCCATTCACCGCGAAGGCTATCGCTTCATCGCGATCTTCGCAGGTGTCACGCTGGTGCTGTTCTGGCTGGGGATCGGGCCTCTCGCATGGCTGGGCGTCATCCTCACCTTGTGGTGCGCCTATTTCTTCCGTGATCCGGAACGGGTGACGCCGCAGCGCGATGGCCTCGTCATCTCGCCGGCCGATGGCCGCATCTCGGCCATCGAGGAGGTGATCCCGCCTGCCGAACTCGACCTGCCGCGCGAACCGGTGACGCGTATCTCGGTTTTCATGAACGTGTTCGACGTGCATGTGAACCGCTCGCCCCTTGATGCCGCGATCCGGCGCATCACCTATGTGCCGGGCCTGTTCGTGAACGCCGATCTCGACAAGGCCTCGCTCGACAATGAGCGCCAGGCCCTCACGCTCGAGCG
>CAYMQH010000101.1:0-10872 GCA_964392525.1 uncultured Aestuariivirga sp. | reverse complement strand
CCGTTTCACATGCGCCGTGTGATCATGACTGCGCGCCAGCAACTACCAAAAGGGCTGCAGCTGCTGGCCCGCCCGCCCGCCGAAAGCACCGACCTCAGCCGCGACAACTGGTGGATGACGGAGCACGGGCGCAAGCGCGTTCTCTCGGAACTTGCCCGCATCGGCGAATATGCTTTGAACGGAGATCTGGGTGACATCTGATCCACGGCGCGCGCACCTCATCGGCATATCCGGCAATGGCATGTTTCCGCTCGCCTTGCTGATGAAGGATGCGGGCTTCAGCGTGACCGGCAGCGATGCAAGACTGAACCCGGCCCGGGCCGCGGCCCTCTCAGCCAGTGGCATTGCGTGCTGGGAGACGGGTTCTCACCAGAGCCACGCGCCGTACCAAGGCGCGGCGGGCCTTGTCGTGGCAAGTCCGGCGATCCCACGCCACCACCCGGAACTCCGGGCGGCGCACCAAAACAACTGCGTGGTGCAGAGCCGGGCGGACGCCCTGGCACAGGTGATCAGCCACCGCGAAACAATCTGTATCGCCGGCAGCCATGGCAAGTCGACAGTCACCGCCATGCTCATGGCGATCCTTGCCGCCGACCGGGGCGACCAGTTCGGCTATATGATCGGCGCTGACGGTGCGGCCCCCCTGCCCGCAAGGCTCAGCAGTGAGGCCAGCCTCTTCGTGACGGAAGCCTGCGAGGCGCACGGCGCACTCACAGCATGGCGGCCCGCGCATGCCATCGTGACCAACATCGATGACGAGCATAGTGATCACTATGCTTCTGAAGGCGGGCTGAAGAATGCCTTTCTCCATTTCCTGCAGCGTGTTCCGGATCATGGTGCGATCATTGCCTGCGGGGATGATCCCGGCGTGGCCGCGCTCCTGCCGTACCTCGCGCGGCCCGTCGTCAGCTTCGGGTTTTCGCCCGTGAACCGGCTGCGCGCCACGCGCTCTGACGGGGGCGCGGAGATAATCCTCGATGGTTCCGGACTGGGCCACCTGACGCTTGGCGTGCCGGGGGAGCACAATCTTCGCAATGCGCTGGCAGCTCTTGCCATGGCCATGGCGCTTGGCGTGTCTGCGGGGCGGTCCATCACGGCTCTGCGGAGCTTTGCCGGTATCACCCGCAGGCTTCAACGCATCGACGATGGCAGTGGCCCGCGGTTGTTCGACGACTTCGCGCATCACCCGGCGGAAATCGACGCGGCACTCACAACACTCAGGCCCTCAACGCAGTCACGGCTGATCGCTGTGCTGGAGCCGCAACTCCACGCCCGAGTGACGCGGCTTTCAACCGCATTTGCCGCCGCGCTCCGGAAAGCCGACATGCGGATCGTGATGCCCGTTGCGCGAGATGGTGAGAACAGAAAAGGCGAGGACGGCGATGTGGCGCTGGCCGCAGCCTGCGCGGCAGCGGGCGTTGACATCATGCATGCTGCATCGGATGGTGACCTCACCCGAATGATCGGCAACCTCGCCACCGCGCGTGACACGATTGTGGTGATGAGCGGCCGCCGTGGCGCTTCACCTGCCTTGGCCCTGCGCGAAACGCTCAGCGCCAGGTCTTCGGCACCGGCAGCGCCGCCGGAACTGGCCGGAAACACCGGACCATCGGTGTTGTTCGGCCGGACCACCGCCAACATCCCCGACATCCTGGCGGTGATCCTCGCCCATGCCAGCACGCAGCCAGAAGCACCCGCGGTCGAGATGGGTACACGCCGGCTCAGCTACGAAGGGCTTATCTCCCGCGCTGGCGCACTTGCGGCACGGTTGACGGCGAGCGGTATCCGGCCGGGCGACACCATTGCCGTGTGCCTGCCCAGCAGCGCTGACCGCGTCACGGCTCTTGTCGCCGCACTGTCCACGGGCACGGTCTATCTGCCACTTGAGCCAAAACTGCCGCGCAACCGTCTGGACCGGATGCTGATGGATTCCGGGGCGCGGGCCATTGTAGTGAATGCCGCGAGCCCCGCACTGAGCACCGGCGGCAGGGCCGTCATCAGTTGCGACTTCATCAGCACCGCGCCACTTCCAGCGGCACTGGAACCGGAACACAATTCGCTGGCCTATGCGATCTACACCTCCGGCACCAGCGGGCAGCCGAAGGCGGTGCGCGCCAGGAGACGGGCCCTTTCAAATTATGCCGCTTCGGCCGTACGGTCGTTTGAGCTGCGGTCATCCTCGCGGGTTTCGCTGGTCAGTGCCTTCGGCTTTGATGTATCGATCGGTGACATGGTGATGGCGCTCGCGGCGGGAGCCTGCATCGTCATACCGACCGACCTCGAAGCCCAACCCGGAAATCCGCTGGCCAGATTCATCAACAAGGCCGGGCTTACGCATCTGTCCCTGACGCCCTCCCTGCTCAGCGCCATTCCACATGCCGGCTATCCAAGCCTCAAGGCGATCATTGTGGCGGGCGAGCCATGTCCGCAGGTTCTCGTGGACCGCTGGGCTGAAGAGCGCCTCTTCTTCAACGCCTTCGGTCCGGCGGAAGCTACCGTCGAGGTCACCATCGCACGATGCAGGCCACACCAAGGCGTGACGGTCGGAACGCCCATCGACAATGTCGGCATCTGCATCCTGAGCGATGACCTGCACCCCACCGCGACCGGCACCGAGGGTGAAGTCTGCATCTTCGGCGAAGCCCTGGCCGAGGGCTATCACGGGCTCCCAGACCTGACGGCAAGCCGTTTCCCCACGCTGCCCCGGGCAGACTGGCATGGGGCCGCAGGCCCGCTCAGAATATACCGGACGGGCGACCGCGGCTTCATCGATGACGCGGGGCAGCTCTGCCTGACCGGGCGGTTCGACGATCAGATCAAATTCAACGGCGTGAGGATTGAACCCGCTGAAATCGAAGCGATCATCTGCCAGCAACCGGGCATGCTCGAAGCGTGCGTATCGCTGATGCGCGGACCAGGATCGCGGAAAAGGCTTCTGGCGCATGTCGTTCCCGATCAGACACATGGTTCCTTTGATCCGCAAACTCTGTCGCAGCGGCTTGAGCAACTCCTGCCACACTACATGCGGCCGGCACTGTTCCTGCCTGTGCAGGCCATTCCCCGCAGCCTGAACGGAAAGCGGGACAGGTCGGCGCTGCCCATTCCCCGCATGCTCGAAACGCCACCCAGGCAGCGGCGCGTGAAATCGCCGACCGAGCGGAAGCTGACGGAGCTGCTGATCCCCTTTGTGGAGGATGGGCAACCGGTCGGCCGGAGAAGGAGTCTTTCCAGCCTCGGATTGGACTCACTCTCGATGGCCAATTTCATCATGGAGATCGAAGAACAGTTTGCCGTTTCGCTCGACATGGTTCTTGTTCCGGGAGTCGACACGATCGAGGCCCTTGCACTCATGGTGGATGCCCGCACCCGCGAACCGCAGCACCCCGCCTCGCCGGATGGCATGTCCAGCATGCTTCGACGGATTCTGCCGCTCCTTGCCACATGGCCCGGATCGCCGGCAGGCCGCAACGGTCTTGCCCGCCAGCTGCCGGACATGTGCGGAGGAACCAAGCTGTTCTGGGTATTTCAGCTTGGCCAGGAATTCGAGGCACTGGCCCGGTCACTGGGGGATGACGGCGTCCAAGTCTTTGGCCTGCGCTCGGGCAACCGTATCCTCGACTATCATTCGGACGATCTCCCAGCCATCGCCAGGCTCTATGCCGACGAGATTGAAAGCATCAGCCCCGGCGGCCGCCTTTACCTGGGCGGCAACTGCCAGGGCGGGATGATGATGCGCCATATCGCGATCGAACTGGCCAGCCGTGGGCGCGACATCGGCCTTGTCATTTTCATGGAGCAGGCACGGATTTCACCCGTGACGATGCCAGTCCTGCTGCTGTTCGGTGAACTGAGTTACCTCAATCCCTATGCTCAGATGAAGAACCCCGACCAGCTCTTCCGCCTGGCTTATTCCGGCGGACATCATGTCGAAATGATTCCCGGCGGCCATAGCGAGTATTTTCTTCCTGAGAACATCGGAGGACTCGCGCTGGCGATCCGGCGGCATCTCCTGCCGCGTGCAGCAGAGGAAGCCTGAGCGCGCACGGCTCTGCCAGACGCGGTGCCTGCCCCGTTTGTGAACGGGGCAGGCGCAGGCGAAGGGCGTAACGATCAGAGCGCCTTCTTGAGATGATAGGACTTCGGGCGCGTCAGGTTCTGGAAGCCGATCACCGAGAGCGAACCGCCCTTGCCGGTTTCCTTGCAGCCGGTCCAGCAGAGCGCCGGATCGAGATAGTCGGCCCGGTTCATGAAGACAGTGCCTGTCTCGATCTCGCGGCCAAGCCGCGCCGCACGCCCAGGATCGGAGGTCCAGAGCGACGCGGTGAGCCCGTAGGGGCTGTCGTTCATCAGGGCCAGCGCCTCCTCGTCGTTTCTCACCTTCATGATTCCGACAACGGGGCCGAAACTCTCTTCCGTCATGACACGCATCGTGTGATCGACATCGACAAGAATCTGCGGGGCCAGATAGGTACCGCCGTCATCCTGCGGAAACAACTTCGCATCGACCAGCGGCTTCGCGCCCGCAGCGATGGCCTCCGCCGTCTGCGCGCGCACCGTTGCGGCAAAGCGCTTGTTTGCCATCGGCCCGAGCGTCGTCTCGGCGTCCAGCGGATTGCCGAGCTTGTAGGCGGACGCGAATGCCACCGATTTCTCGACGAAAGCGTCGAACAGCGTCTCGTGCACATAGACGCGCTCGATACCGCAGCAGCATTGCCCGGAATTGAAGAACGCGCCGTCCATCAGCGTATCGACTGCGGCATCCAGATTGGCGTCCTCCATCACATAGCCGGGGTCCTTGCCGCCGAGTTCAAGGCTGATCCCGGCAAAGGTCCCTGCCGCCGCACGCTCGATCGCGCGCCCGCCCTCCACCGAACCGGTGAAGTTGATGAAGTTGAAGTTACCGCCGGAGATGAGCTGCGAGGTGACGTCGTGGGTCAGGAACAGGTTTATGAAGACATCATCCGGAACACCAGCCTCGACGAAGGCTCGTACCATGCGTTCGCCGACAAGGAGTGTCTGCTGCGCATGCTTCAGGACAACGGTATTGCCAGCCATCAGGGCGGGAGCGACGGTATTGATCGCCGTCATGTAGGGGTAGTTCCACGGCGCGATCACGAAGACGACGCCATGCGGTTCACGCTCGATCCGGCGTTCGAAGCTGGTGCTTTCCTCGATGACGAGGGGTTTCAGGCTATCCGCGGCGATGGAGGCCACATAGTTCGAGCGCTCGTTGAACCCCCGGAACTCCCCGCCATACCGGACCGGGCGGCCCATCTGCCATGCGAGTTCCGGCACGACCTCTGCGGCCATCTCGTTCAGACGGGCCACGCCTTTCATCACAAGCTCGACACGCTCACCGAGCGGCCGGCGTGCCCAGGCCTTCTGCGCACGCCGCGCCCGGCCAACTTCGGCCTTGGCCGCCTCGAAGCTCATCGCCTCGCGCTCGGCATAAACTTGCCCATTCACCGGAGACACACACTGGATCATAGCCATTTCAATCATCCCAACCTGACACTGCCTGACTTCCTTTTTCCCCTTATTGGCAGCAGAGTAAAGAGCCGCGGTCCATGAACCGATCCGCTCCGTTCCACGCAGGCCCCGGCACCATCAGTCCGATCATCGCCGCCGGCAAGGCCAACGCCATGACAATGGCAGATGCTGCACCGTCTCGGGTCTCGCACTCCCGGGAGAGACAGCCTCTGCAGGACGAAGCATGGAACAAGGCAGGATTGCACTCCGTGGCGCCGAGCAGAGCTTGCGCACGCGCAGCGTCACCAAGGGGTTCATTTACCTCAAAGGCGGAGTTGATCGTGTGCTCCAGCCGGATGACAAACACGTGCGTCATCACCGGAGTTCAGCATCACTATTTCTCCTCCGCGGGACGGAACGGCAAAGATAAAAAGGTGGCACGCGAAGGTGCCACCTTCTTCCTGGCCTACGTTCTGTCCGCGCCGCATCGATCATGCAGCGGCGTGATGGACCCGCTGCTGGACCGGTTTGGTGCCCTGCAACTGGCGGTCAATGATGTGCCAACAGAACGCCTGACCTCCACCTGCCGGGCATCAGAGCAATGGCCGTTACGAACAAAGCTGCAGCACGCATCATGATTGTCTCCCGGTCGCCGGTTCCTCCGGCCCATGACCAGACGGCCGGAGACTGGCGGCCGGGCCAGCGGTGATTCGCACACATGCAGCGATCGCGCCGCTGTCTCGCGGCCTTCCGCCTCAGAGGCCGCGCGCTTCAAGCCACGCGACGAGGCGCTCCATCCCGGCATCATCGAAGCCTGAAGGGCGGGTCAGCGCGCGCCAGCCCTCGGCATAATCCCGTCCGGCATAGACATGGCCCCTGCCCTTGGGAACGGTTGTCGCCGTCATCATGTCGAAAGCAAGCTGAATGAAGCTGATGGCTGGAAGCCAGGTGAGTGTTGGCGAAATGCCGGGCCCGCGCGGTGCCTTCATCCAGTCCGGTTCGCGCCGCCACATGCCCGTCTCGAAGAAGGTGATGGGGTCAGACGGGTATTGAAGATAAAGCAGCTTCACCGGCCCCCAGCCCGGGGCGGCAAGCTGGCTCTGGTCCTCCGCAGTAAAGAAGCGGAACACGTTGAAATGGCGGGCTTGCGGCAACCAGGCGGGCGAGTCCTGCTGGCGGGAGCGGGTCACTTGCGGCCAGGTTCGGCTGGCAAAGGGCGGGCCAGTCCACAACGCGCCTTCGAACGGATCGCCCAGCACGGAATAGGCGTCGCTGGCGAGGTCCGAGTTCAGTGAACCGAGGCTGAGGCCAAACAGGAACAACCGCGGACGCTCCCCCTTCGGCAATGCACGCCAATGGCCATAGACGGCCTGAAACACGGCGTTCGCCGTCTCCTCCCCGTAGCCGGGATCGACGAACAGGGTCAGCCAGCTCGGCAAGTAGGAGTACTGCACCGAAACCGATGCTACGTCGCCGTCATGCATGACCTCGAGTGGCAACATGCCGGCGGGGTCCACCCAGCCCGTGCCGGTGGGTGTTGCGATGACGAGAATCTTGCGCCGAAAGGCTCCGATGCGCTCCATCTCCGCCAGTGCCAGGGCAGCGCGCGCCTCTGGCGTATCCGCCGCATTGAGCCCGGCATAGACGAGGAGAGGTTCCATCGCGGGCTTCCCCGTGAGACTGCTGATCTCGTCCGCAGCCGGAGAGGACAACACGCGGCGGCGGCCTTCCCGGCCCAGATCGTCCCAGGCGAGGAGCGAGGCGGCACTGCCAGACTTCAGGGGATCAGCCGGAGGCCGCTCGTCCGCGGGGATGAGCGCATCAATCCGGCGGTAGCTCGAATCCAGCCCGCGCAGCAGTCCGTCAAGCAGGATGCCGTTACCGAAGGCCCAGAAGATCCAGGCAGCGGACATGGCAGCAAGAACCGCCGCGGCCCGGCGCGGCAACACCTTGCGAAGGCCAGCCCGCAGAACATCCGTCAGCGCCGCGAAAACACGGCCCGCCAGCAGCAACACCGCGATCACGCTGAGGCCCACGGCGAGGAGAATGACAGGCCAGCCCGCCTCGGCCGGCGGCATGTCCAGCGCGCGGCGAACATCGTTCTGCCAGCCATCAGCGAGCACCGCCGCCACGAGCATCAACCCGGCCGCCACCACGGCAGAGGCCTTGCGCACGCGGCCCAGAAGCGGCTGCGGCACGGTTGGGAAGCCGAGCCATTGCCACAGCGCCATGACCGCGACAGGGATCACATAACCCACGCCGAAGCACAGGCCCCCGATGGACCCTTGCAGCAATCCATTGCGCGGTATCAGGCTGGGTGACAGCGCAGCAAACCAGAACATGGCGCCGGTGAGTAACCCCGCCGCCGAAAGCGGCGCCAGGAGCCGCTGAAATAGATATGCCGCAAGTTTTTTCATGAGACGACGTCCAGATGGAAGCGCCCAGCAAGCCATTCGCACCGCCGCCTTGTCAAGTTCAGGCCCCGCAGGAAGTTGACCGACTTCGCTGCAATTGTCGCAATCGCCATGGCAGACGGAGCCTACCGTTTGCGGGTACGGAACTTGTGCCCGCCAAACTGTGTTCTGCTTTCGTGGGAGATCAGCCATGACAACGAGACGCGATCTGTTGCGCACCATCCCGGTGACGGGAGCGGCGTTCGCCATCGGGGGCAGCGCCATGTTCGATGAAGGCATGGCACGGGCCGAAGAGGCCCCGGCACCGCTTGCCTCGCATTTCCATCCCAGAGGCAAGGCACCATCCGCACACACGAAGGAGGTTCTGAAGCGCCAGGGCAGCGGCCTGCCATTCTCCGACTCACGCGACTTCGATGAGCTGAAGAAAGGCTTCATCGCCCCGATGCCGGACCTCAAGATCATGGCTGACGCGGGGCATGTCGCCTGGGACATGGAGCGCTTCCAGTTCCTGAACGAGGACCGCACATTCGACAGCATCCACCCGTCGCTGCTGCGCCAATCGCGCCTCAACAACAACTACGGTCTTTATGAGGTGATCCCCGGCATCTACCAGGTGCGCGGCGCGGATCTCTCCGACCTCACCATGATCCGCGGCAAGACCGGCTGGATCGTGTTCGACCCGCTGGTCAGTGCCGAGCCGGTGCGCGCCGCCTGGGCCCTGTTCCAGAAGCATGTGGGCGAAGGACTTCCGGTCACCGCGGTGATCTACTCCCACACCCATGGCGACCACTGGGGCGGCGTGCGTGGCATCGTCAGCGAGGAGGACGTTCGGTCGGGCAAGGTGCAGGTGATCGCCCCCGCCGACTTCATGGACTTCACCATTTCCGAAAATGTCTATGCCGGCAACGCCATGAACCGGCGGCTGTTCTATCAATATGGGCTGCTGCTGCCCGCCAGCCCCTATGGCTATGTCGGACAGGGGCTGGGCCAGGGCGTTTCAGCCGGTGCTCCCGGCCTCATCGCGCCCACCCGCCATGTCTCCGCGCCGATCGAGGAGCTCGAGGTCGACGGCGTGCGCATGATCTTCCAGAACACGCCCAACACCGAAGCCCCGCGCGAGATGAATACCTACATCCCCGGCATGAAGGCGTTGTGGATGGCGGAGAACGTGACCGCCACGCTGCACAACATCTACACGCTGCGCGGCGCGCAGGTGCGTGACCCGCTGCGCTGGTCGAAATACATCGCGGAGGCACTGTACCGCTTCGGCCTTGAGGCTGAGGTGATGTTCGCCTCCCATCACTGGCCGCGCTGGGGCAATGAACGCATTCAGGAGGTGCTGCGCGACCAGCGCGACCTGTACGCCCACATGAACAACCAGGTGCTGCATCTGGCCAATCAGGGTGTGACCATCAACCAGATCCACAACATCTATGCGTTGCCACCCTCGATCCTGCAGAAGTGGCATTGCCGTGGCTATCATGGTTCAGCAGAACACAATGCCCGGGGCGTCATCCAGCGCTATCTTGGTTTCTGGGATTGCAACCCGGCAACCCTCATTCCCCTTTCGCCTGAGGACTCGGCCCCACTCTATGTCGAGATGATGGGCGGTGCGGCAAAGATCATCGCGCGCGGCCGGCAATTGCACGCCGAGGGGAAATATCTCCTGGCAAGCGAGATCGCCAACAAATTGGTGCAAGCGGAGCCTGGCAATCAGGAGGCGAAGGAGTTGCTCGCCGATATCTTCGAGCAGCTTGGCTATCAGCAGGAAAACCCGGGGCTGCGCAACAGCTTCCTCGCGGGTGCTTATGAATTGCGCACCGGCATACCGCAGGGCGAGACGGCGAGTTCCTCCAGCCCGGATGTGATCCGCGCCATGTCCACGGAGCTGTTCCTGAACTTCCTGGCCATCAAGATGGACAGCCGCAAGGTGGAAGGCCTGCGCTTCACGATGAACCTCGTGACGCCCGATAATGGCGAGGCCTTCCTCGTGGAACTCGAGAACGCCACCCTGACGAATATTTCCGGTTTCCAGGCGCCGAAGCCAGACCTGACGCTTACCATCAACCGGGCCGACCTCGAACGCACCATGATGGGCGCCACGACGCTGGAGCAGCAACTGAAGGACGGCACTGCCCGCGCGGAGGGAGACGTGGCCATTCTGGGTGCGCTGGCGGCGGCGATGGTGGAGTTCGACCCGCGCTTCCAGGTGATGCCGGGCACCAGGGCTATGACAGGCACCGTCGCGGATGCGGGTGTGGCCTTTGAAGCCGATGTGGGCCATGCCGCTGTTGAGTAGAGGCCGCGGCCGGCACACGGCATCCGGCAAGGTATTGCGCCTGGCGGCGGTGCTGCTCGCGGCGGGTGCCGCCCCGGCTGCCGCCGCGGAGGAGGATGATGCGGAGCTTGCCACCGAGCTTGCCAACCCGCTTGCCAACCTGATCAGTATCCCTTTCCAGGGCAACTACAACTCCGGCATCGGCCCGCTGGGCGATGGCGAGAGCGTGTTCGTCAACGTACAGCCCGTGATCCCCTTCAATCTCAATGAGGACTGGAACCTGATCTCCCGCACCATCGTGCCGGTGGTCTGGCAGGATGAGATATTTCCCGGTGCGGACAGCCAGTTCGGCCTCGGCAATACCGTGCAGAGCCTGTTCTTCTCGCCCACCCGCGTGACCAACGGCATCACATGGGGCGTGGGCCCGGTCTTCCTGCTTCCCACTCACACGAATGAGTTTCTCGGCCGAAATACCTGGGGGGCAGGCCCCACGGCTGTTGGCCTCTGGCAAGGAAATGGCTGGACAATCGGCATGCTCGCCAACCACATCCACTCCGTGGCTGGCGATGAGGATGAAGAGGTGAATGCCACCTTCCTCCAGCCCTTCATCAGCTACACGACCCCGGACGCATGGACGTTCTCCCTCAATTCCGAGTCGACGTATGACTGGACATCGGAGGAGTGGAGCGTACCCGTCAACGCCACTGTTTC
>CAYMQH010000100.1:0-11127 GCA_964392525.1 uncultured Aestuariivirga sp. | reverse complement strand
GATAGGCATGGTCGGCATGGAACATGAAATCCGCGCCATTGAATCGCAAAGCCGCAAAATCCTCGTCATCGTAGAAACTGACCGCCCCCAGAACGTCCCGCGCAAAGGCCACGGCGCGGGGAACGTCCTTGACCAGCAGGTTGAAGCCGATGCCCTTCAGGGCGCGGCCATAATCCGCGGCCGTTACGGGCGGGTGCTTTTCGGGTGATCGCTTCTTCATGCGCTGAATGCAACCCGCTCCCGCGAGCCATTTCCAGGCCATGTCACCGTGCAGGCAGGAATCCGCTTCGGATCGGAAATGCCATGGCGCTTCATGGCAAGCAGGAACACCACCGCCGCATCAGTCACCGCCTCGGTCAGATCGGCGGCGGGGAGGCCCGCCTCAAGCAATTCGATCAGGCTACCGGCGGCGGCCTCGCTGAGTGCCGCCAGTTCGGAAGCAGAAAGATCTTCGGCCGCGGCCCAGCTCTCATCGAGGTCCTCGTCGCCCAGTTCCGCCACCAACTGTGCCCCGATCGTGAAGGCGAGACGCCCGCCGGCGGGCGATGCGCCCGCATGGGCGGGGGCTCCCCTGTATCCCGGACACACCAGCGTGAACCCCGCCGCTGCCGCCATACCGTCTTCAAACACCATGACCCACCTCACACACCTGATCGCGTCATCTTGCGCCGGAGCCTTTGCAGGATGGTTAACGGCCTGCCGCGTGGCTTGCGTGGCTGAGGCCCGGATCCGGCCCGGACGTCAGCCGGGCTCCGACTTACGCTACCGCTGCTGCGTAAGCACTTGCCTGCCACGCCCGGTGATAGGCTTCGAGGCCGGAGACCGCAGCGGGCGCGATGTCCGTCAGTTGGAGGCCGATGGTGGGAAGCCTGCCCTCGTCGATCATGGCGATTGCCGCCGCTCCGGCCGTGGTGCCATCGCGCAGGGCCGAGGCCTTCACCTTCTGGCGGGGGCGCAGCTGGGCCAGAACCGCAAGCAGTACCGGGTTCTGCGAAAACGGCCCATCAACGATGATGTCATCCTTGGAAGCGATGGCATCAAGCTGCTCGGACACCATCTGCGCGCAGTACAGCGCCGCGAGCGAGGCCTTTTCCTCATCGCCCGAAGCGCCTGGCCCCTCGACGCGCCCCCGGCCGCCTGAATCGGGAACAGGCCCGCTGGTGAGCGTGAAGGAGGGAATGGCGCGCGTGCCACGCGCCACCAGCCGCGCCACACAGCCGAGTGTGGCGGCAGAGGCGGGCGCGCCATCCGACACGGCCTCAAACTCCTTGCCGCCGAAGAAGCGGCTGCAGCACACGCTGCGGCCGAGGACGTCCGTGTTGGTGTTGGTGTCGCGGGCGGGGTCCAGCACATCAACCGAGGTCGAGGGATCGAAGCTGATACTCCATGTGCCGGTGGAAACGAGGGTGAAGCGGTCAAGGCCGGCACAGACATAGCGCATGAAATTGGCGGTCGAGTCATGCACGCCGCCCAGCACCCGCCCCTCGCCCTGGAAGTTCTCACCCCGGAACTCAGGCTTCAGCCGGCCGATGGTTTCCCACGCTTTGGCGCGCGGCGCATAAAGCCTGTCCCAGCCCAGTGACTGCGCCATCATGGAGGGCACCTGCGTGCGGGAGTTGAGAAGATGCGTCTGGCAGGCCATGGACGAGATTTCGGTCACCGCCACGCCGCTCAGCCGGAAGCCCACATACTGAATCCACGGCAGAAGGGTAGCGACCTTCGCAAAGGCCTCTGGCCACATGCGCTGCTGCCAGTAGAGTTGCAGCCCATGGGTCAGCGCCAGCGGCAGCAGCGGGCAGAGCGCTTCCGCGAAGGAGGGCATGATCTTCTGGTAATCCGCCACGATCGCGGGCGGCGGCTCGGAGGTATAGTCCATCACCGGCAGCGCCAGTTCACCCGCTGCATCGAGGCACGCCATGGCAGCCCCATGCGCCGACGGCACGATGGCGTCGATGGGCAGGATCAGGTCGAGTTCGGGCAATGCCTCGCAGCAGAGCGCCACCATCGGCTCCGGGTCAATCCACAAATAGGGCGGGCCCGGCACATGGCGGCTTGGCGCCTTGCGCTCCGCCAGCATCTCGCCCTGCGGGGTGAACAAGGCGATCTTGGTGTTGGTGAAACCGACATCAACCACCGCGATGCCGCGTGGAGCCTTGCTTGTCATGACCGTCCGCCTCATTGTTTCGGATCAGTCTCACGCATCAGCGGCATGGGCGTCAATCACCCTGCACACTTGTATGGCGAGCACCGGCCGGTTTATAGCGCAGTGACCGTCACAACATCCGGAAAGATCCCGTCATGGCGAAACTGAAATTCCTTGATCTGCGCGAAGCCGTCATCGACACCTGCCTCAAGATGAACGAGGAAGGCATCAACCAGGGCACATCCGGCAATGTGAGTGTCAGAACACCCGAGGGCTTCCTCATCACCGCTTCCGGCGTTCCCTATCACAAGATGAAGCCCGAACATGTGGTCGAGATGGACCTCGACGGCGGCTACCGCGGCGAATACCTGCCCTCGACCGAGTGGCGCATGCACCTCGACATCTTCAAGCACCGGCCGGAAGCGGGGGCCGTCGTCCATACCCATTCGATCTATGCGACGGCGCTCTCCTGCCTGCGCAAGGACATACCGCCCTTTCACTACATGATCGGTATTGCGGGCGGCACCACGCTGCGTTGCGCGGGCTATGCGGAATATGGCACGCCAGAACTCTCAAGGGTCATGCTGAAGGCAATGAAGGACCGCCAGGCCTGCCTGCTCGCCAATCATGGCCAGATTGCCTTCGGCCCCGATCTTGCCAAGGCGCTGTGGCGCGCCGGCGAAGTGGAAACCCTGTGCCACCAGTACTGGGCTGCGCTGCAGGCCGGAAAACCCGTGCTTCTGAATGACAAGCAGATGACAACCGTTCTGGCGCGGTTTAAGACTTACGGAAAGCAGCCGGACGAGCTGAAGAAGGGCGATGCCCAGTCGGTCAGCGGCCTGGTTCGGCGTGATGTTCCAGCGGCCCGTGCCGCTGCCAGGAAGAAGGGCAGAAAATAGACGTGATCGCCGGTGTCTCCCCCCTCGTTGCAGAACTCCAGGCCCGCGCCGAAGCGGGGAGACCCGTCACCATCGGCCTTGCGGGCTGCGGCCAGATGGGCACCGACATGGTGGTGCAGCTGAACCGCATGCCGGGCCTGAGGCTGGGGGCTGTCGCCGAAATGCGCCCGCCGCAGGCCAAGGCCGCGGCGGCGCTTGCAGGCTTTGCGGACGACGCCACGGTCTATGCCGACAGCGCCAGCGCCATCGATGCCGCCATCTCGCGCGGCAAGATCGCCATTACCTCGAGCCCTGCTGAACTGGCGCGCTCCGGGCTGGTCGATGTGGTGATCGACGCGACCGGCAACCCGGATATCGGCACCGCCTTCGCTCTCGATGCCATTGCCAATGGCAAGCATGTCGTCATGCTCAATGTCGAAGCCGATATCACCATCGGCCGCCACCTGCATGAGGTGGCCCGGCGCGCCGGCGTCGTCTATACTGGTGCTGCGGGCGATGAACCAGCCGCCACGCTGGAACTCATAGGATTTGCGCAGTCGCTGGGTCTCGAAATCGTCTGCGCCGGCAAGGGCAAGAACAATCCGCTGAAGTTCGACGCGGTGCCAGCCGAATATGAGGCGGAGGCCAAGGCCCGCAACATGAACCCGCGCATGCTGGTCGAATTCGTCGACGGCTCCAAGACCATGATCGAAATGGTGGCAATCGCCAATTGCACCGGCCTCGTGCCGGATGTGCCCGGTATGCATGGGCCTTCCGCCACGCGCGAGCAGCTGGCCGAGGTGCTGATCCCGAAGGAGCATGGCGGCGTCCTGTCCAGGAAGGGCTGCGTCGACTATTCAATCGGCAAGGGCGTGGCGCCCGGCGTGTTCTGCATCGTGACGACGGATCATCCGCGCATGCAGGAACGCATGATCGACCTCAAAGTCGGCAAGGGCCCCTATTTCGCATTGCTGCGCCCCTATCACCTCACCAGCCTGGAAGTGCCGCTGTCGGCGGCGCGTGCCGTGCTGCACCGCAGGGCTGACATGGTGCCACTCGACCATCCGGTGGCGGAAGCCGTGACGCTGGCCAAGCGCGACCTGAAGCCCGGCGACATCCTGGGCCGCATCGGCGAGACCGACTATCGCGCCTGGGCCATGACCCATGCGGAGGCGCGCCGCGCCAATGCCCTGCCGCTGGGCCTGGCCCAGGGCGCGAAGGTGGTGAAGCCGGTGAAGGCCGGCGAGCAGCTGACCTATGGCAACTGCGCCCCCGACGACAGCCTGATCGTCACCCAGATCCGCCGCCGCCTCGACCAGGCGGATTCGCGTTTCGACCACAACTGACCCACGCCAGACACCCCATCTCGCAGCGCAACATTTTGTTTGCGTTGCGAAAATTCACACGGATGGTTGACATCCGCCGGTGGCCGACTAACCTTGCCAGAACTTTTGCAATTTCAGAATGACAAATGCACTGCGACAGCGCAGGCAAGGGGAGACGAGCTTCCATGTCCGCGAATACTGCCAGCATCGGGACCGGTGGCGCCGGTGAAGAGCGCCGCGCGTGGCTGCCCCGCTGGCTGACATCCGAACACCCATTCCCGTGGCTCCTGCCCGCCGCCGCGCTGATGACCGTGTTCGGCATCTACCCGCTGCTCTACGCAATCTGGCTGTCGCTGTTCAAGCGCAACGCCGCCACCCGCAAGATGGTATTCGACCCGGACCATAACTGGACGAAGATCCTTTACGACGAGCGCGTATGGAACGCGCTGATGAACACGCTGGTCTACACGGGCATCGCGCTGGTGTTCCAACTGGTGCTGGGCATGTTGATTGCCCTCCTGCTCGACTCGGACCGCAGGGGTTATGGCGTGCTGCGCGCCCTGATGACGCTGCCACTGGTCATCCCGCCTGCCGTCACAGCCATGATGTATCTCCTGATGCTGAACGGCTCGTTCGGCGTGCTGAGCCGCGGGCTGATCGCCATGGGGCTGCTGCCGACGGGATATTCGATCCTGGGCAGCGCCGATACGGCGATGGCAGGCGTGCTGCTCGCTGAAATCTGGCAATGGACGCCCTTCATGGTGCTGATCATGCTGGCGG
Organism: uncultured Aestuariivirga sp.; assembly: GCA_964392525.1. Classification (GTDB taxonomy): domain Bacteria; phylum Pseudomonadota; class Alphaproteobacteria; order Rhizobiales; family Aestuariivirgaceae; genus Aestuariivirga. The sequence goes on along the minus strand of CAYMQH010000100.1, from coordinate 6,001 downwards.
GCCTGCGCTCCTTGCCGAAGGAACCCTTCGAGGCGGCAGCGATTGACGGCGCAAACGCCTTCCAGGCCTTTTTCCGGCTGACGCTGCCGATGATGTCCAAGATCATCGCCATCGCGGTGCTGATCCGTGGCATCGACCTGTTCCGGGCCTTCGACTACGTGAAGGTGATGACCGACTCCGGCCCCGGCACGGCAACGGAGACGCTCACCTCCTATGCGGGACGAATCTATTTCGGCAACGCCGACTTCCCCTATGCCTCCACCATTGCGCTGCTGACGCTGATCATCGTCATCATCCTGTCCACCGCCTTCATGAAGATCTTCAAGGTCAAGCTCTGATGGAACCATCCCGTCCGCTCCAGATCCTGCGCGATATCGTCGCCGTTACCGTGACCGGGCTGTTCATGTTCCCGATCTTCTGGTGGGCGCTCACCTCGATCAAGCCAGCATCGGCGATCTTCGACAAGGACCGGGTGAACTTCTTCGACTTCGAGCCAACCTTCGTGAACTATGGCGTGACGCTGTTTGGCCAGTCGCGCTCGCAACTTGCCATCGATCAAGGTCTTGGCATGGGTGTGGGCGGCGCAGGCGCCTATGACTCCCGCCAGTCCATCATGGAATCGGTCATTGTCTCGCTTGGCGCGACCGTCATCACCGTTTCGGTCGCGGTGTTCGCGGCCTATGCAATTTCGCGCATGACGTTCCGCGGCCGCGGCAGCTATCTCAACTGGGTGCTGGGCCAGCGCTTCATGCCGCCCATCGCGATCCTCATCCCGCTGGTGACGATCTACAAGACGGCAGGCCTTCGTGACACCGACAATCTCTACATGGGCTATCTCGGCCTGATGATGATTTATGCGCTGATGAACCTTCCCATCGCCGTGCTGCTGATGAAGTCCTTCCTGGATGATGTTCCGAAGGATGTGGACGAGGCGGCGATGATCGATGGCGCGACACGCTTCCAGACTTTCCGAAAGGTCGTGCTGCCGATGGTAAAGGGCGGCATTGCGGCATCTGCCGTTCTGGTCTTCATTTTCTCGTGGACGGAGTTCCTGCTGTCGCTGTTCCTGACGACGGCGATCCGCACCGTTCCGGTGAAGATCCAGACCTTCGTGACATCAACAGGCAATGAATGGGGCTTCATCGCGGCGCTGGGCACGGCGGCGATCATCCCGAGCTTCGTCTTCATCCTGCTTGTTCAAAAGAATCTGGTGCGCGGCCTTACGCTTGGCTCCCTGAAAGAGTGAGAACGCGCGCGAGAACCTGAGCTCAAATCCATGGGAGGACTTACATGAGCCTGAAAGACTACGACAAGAAAACCTTCATCGCCGATGTGGCGCGCGACTTCGCCGCCCGCCGCATCTCCAAGCGCGATTTCATGAAGAAGATGGCGCTTGCGGGCGTCGGCTTCTCGGCCTTTTCGGCCGGCCTTCTCGGCAACAGCCGCGGTTTCCGCGGCGATCTGAGCCTGGTTGGCACCGAGGCCATGGCGCAGGATGCATCCGTCACCCAGTGGCTGAAGGATGTCGGCGCTCCCTTCAAGGGCACCAAGATCCGCTACACCTCGGAAGCCACCCCGCCGACCGTGGTGCTCGACCAGATCAAGAAGGAATTCACCGATCCGACCGGCATCGAAGTCGAAGTCGAAATCGTGCCGCTGGAGCAGGTGCTGGCCAAGGCCACGCAGGACGTGCAGGGCCAGCTCGGCACCTACGACCTCTACTACCTTGACCAGTCTTGGGTCGCCACCTTCGCGCCGGACACGATCGACCCCGTCCAGTACTACAAGGACAAGCCGGACCTGGCGATGCCGGGCTTCGACTGGGACGACTTCTCGAAGCCTCTCGTGGAAGGCCTTGCCATGTACGAAGGCAAGATGGTCGGCATTCCCTTCGACATCCCGATCTACATGCTGATGTACCGCAAGGACATTCTCGAGAAGCATGGCATCGCGGTGCCGACCACCGAGGAAGAGTTCACGGCGGCCATCAAGAAGATCACCGAGGCCGAGAAGGCCAACGGCATGTACGGCACCGGCCTCCAGGCCAAGTCTGGCCACTATTCGCTGAACTGCGACTGGACCCAGATGGTGTGGAACGCCGGCGGCTCGATCTTCGGCGCCGACAAGAAGTTCAAGGGCAACGACGAAGCCGGCGTCGCCGGCCTGCAACTCTATCAGGAGTGGGTGAAGAACGCCCCGCCGGAATCGCTGAACTCCACCTGGGACGGCCAGTTCCAGATGATGGCAGCCGGCCAGTGCGCCCTTGTCAATTCCTGGGACGAGTTCTTCCCCGGCCTCGATGCGGCCGACTCGAAGGTGCAGGGCCTGTGGATGCCCGCCAAGCCGATCACCGGCAAGGCGCTGCGCCCGATCTCGGAAGTGGGCTTCGGCGAAATCCCGAACCGCGCCCATCAGGGCGGCTCGGTCCTCGGCCTGTCGAAGTACTCGAAGAACGTCGATGCAGCCTGGCTGTTCATGCAGTGGGCCTGCTCGAAGGATGTGATGACCCGCTGCACGCTCATCGGCGGCTTCGCCCCGATGCGCCTGTCGTCCTTCACCGATCCGCGCGTCAACGAGAAGGCCGTTGTTGGCCCGGGCACCACGCGCCACCTCGAACTGGTGAAGTGGATCATCGACAACGACATGGCGTCCGAACCGGACATGCCGCTGTGGGCTGGCTTCTCGAACAACGAGATCCCCGTCAACCTCGGCAAGCTCCTGACCGGCCAGGACTTCGGCGGCGATGCCAAGAAGTGCATGGACACGATCGCTCAGGCGATCGATGCCGCCGTGGCCGAAGCGGGCCTCTGATCAACCACGCGGAGGTGGCGCTTGCGCCACCTCCGTCATTCCTCCAGCCGGAAACATCTGACGTATGCGCGGCGACCTTGTCATCGGTATCGATTCATCGACCACGGCCACGAAAGCCATCGCTTTCGATCAGAGGGGCCGTATCGTTGCGGAAGGCCGTGCCTCCATTCCGCTCGCCAACCCGCATCCGGGCTGGTTCGAGCAGGAGGTCTCCGACTGGACCGGCGCTGCCGCAAAGGCGCTGAAACAACTGACCAAGAAAATCGATGCCAGGCGCATCGCAGGTATTTCAATTTCCAACCAGCGCGAAAGTTTCGCGCAGTTTGATTCCGCCGGCAAAGCCCTCCGTCCCGGCACGATATGGCTCGACGAGCGCGCCCAGGTGGAAGTGAAGGCCATCATATCGGAACTGGGCGCTGAGCAGGTGCACCGGATCTCCGGCAAGCCTGCCGATGTCACCCCCTGCCTCTACCGCTGCCGCTGGCTGGCGGATCGCATGCCGAAGATCTGGCAGAAGACGGCGAAGACGGCGGAAGTTCATGGCGTGCTCACCCACTTCCTGACCGGCCAGTGGGCTACCTCGATTGCCTCCGCAGATCCAATGGGGCTGATCGACGTCAGGTCCTATGACTGGTCGGATTCGCTGCTCAAGGCCGCACGCCTCCGCCGTGAGCAATTGCCAATACTCTACCGCACCGGCGAGATCATGGGCGAGGTTTCCGCCGCCGCCGCGAAGCTCACAGGCCTCAAGGCCGGAACGCCGGTCATCGCCGGTGGCGGCGATGGCCAATGCGCGGGCACCGGCGCCAATACATTCCTTGCAGGCCGCGCATATGTGAATCTCGGCACCGCCGCCGTATCGGGAAGCTACGGCAAGACCTATGCGGTGGACCGTTCATTCCGAACCATGGTGGCGGTTGGCGAAGATGGCTTCTCGTTCGAAACGGCGATCCGCACCGGCACCTTTCTTGTAAACTGGATGGTGGAGCGGATGTTCAACGTGAACCCGGCGAAGGACCCCGCCATCTTCACCGCGCTCGAGGCCGAAGCTAAGGCCTCGCCCATCGGCGCGCATGGCCTCGTGCTGCTGCCTTACTGGTCCGGCTCGATGACGCCCTACTGGGATTCAGCGGCCCGCGGCGTCATCGCCGGGCTTTCGGGCAACCACAGCCGCGGCGATGTCTATCGCGCCCTGCTCGAAGGCGTGGCACTCGAACAGGCGATGACCACCAACCAGGTCGATGCCGCCACCTCACGCATCACCCATTTCGCGGCCGTCGGCGGCGGCTCACGCTCCGATCTCTGGTGCCAGATCCTGGCCGATGCATCGGCCCGCGACGTGAAGCGGCTGGAGACGGCCGAAGCCTCGGCACTGGGTGCCGCCATGGCGGCTGCCAGGGGGGTCGGCTGGTACAAGACAGTCGCTGCCGCATCGCAGGCGATGTCCGGCAAGCCCTCCAAAACCTTCCGTCCACGAACGAAACAGGCAAGGCGCTACGCTGAATTGCTGGAGATCTACGCCGAACTCTGGCCGAAGCTCGCTGACTGGAACCAAAAACTCGTCTCCTTTGCGTTGCGTGAAAGTAAATGACTGACTGGAATGAACTGATCAGAGATGTCGTTGCCGGAAACTGGAAGGATCCAGACACCGGCAAGGCCGCAACCGTGCCTTTCGAGGTGATCCGCATCGAGGAAGACCTCGACGGCGGCGAGGCCGACCTCGTGGCACCCCTGAAACTCGGCAAGCGCATCGCCGTCGTGTCGGATGTGAACACGCATGAGGCGATGGGCCGCCGCGTGGCCAAGCACCTGAAGGCGCTGGGCACGATCGACGAGTTGGTCATGCCCGGCGACACGCATTGCGACGAGCCAACCATCGCCATGGTGCAGGAGAAGACACGCCATGCCGACGCGCTCGTGGCGGTTGGTTCCGGCGCGCTGTCGGACACCTGCAAATACGCCACATTCAAGGATGGCCGGAAATACGCGACCTTCGGCACCGCCGCCTCGATGAACGGCTACGCCGCCTCCACCGCGTCAGTCACGCTCGCCAATGGCTACAAGACATCGCTTCCGGCGCATGCGCCGCGCGGCATCTTCCTCGACCTCAAGGTGACGGCCGCGTCGCCGCACTGGCTTTCAGCGGCAGGCCTTGGCGACTCGCTCTGCCGCCCCACGGCACAGGTCGAGTGGTGGGCCTCGCACCGGCTGTTCGGCACCTTCTATTCGGGCGTGCCCTATACGCTGATCGGCGGCAATGAGCAGGCCATGATCGAGTCCGCGGCAGGCCTCAGGAACCACGACATCGCCGCCAATGGCCATCTCCATCGCGTGCTGACGCTGTGCGGGCTTGGCGTGTGCTTCACCGGCGTGTCGCATCATGGCTCCATGGGTGAGCATCAGGTGTCGCACTGGATCGACATGTTCGCGGGCAGCAGGCACCCCGGCTCCACCCATGGCCAGCAGGTGGGTGTGGCTTCGCTGGCCATTGCGCGGCTGCACCATGAATTGCTGGCTCTCGACACGCCACCGCTCATCAGGGCAACGCATATCGAGGAAAAGGGGTTCATTGCCCGCTACGGCGAAGACATCGGCCGCATGTGCTACGCAGAGGCCAAGAAGAAGTCCTTCGACCGCGCCGGTGCGGAGGCCTTCAACCGCAAGCTGGCAGAGATGTGGCCGCAACTGCGCGCCGAACTGCGCCCCATGCTGATGGATCCGGCGAAGATGAAGGCCACCCTTCAGGCGGCAGGCGGCCCCACCACAGCGACGGAACTGGGCCTCGACCGCAAGCTGTGGCGGGAGGCCATGAAATTCGCCCGCGACGTGCGCAACCGCTGGTCCTTCCTCGACCTTGCGGATGATGCAGGCCTTCTCGACGAATTCCTCGACCGTGACGAACAATAGGACCGGCAGACAATGGCATCGGTAACGATCAAGAACGTCAAGAAGAACTACGGCAACCTCGAAGTCGTGCACGGCATCAACCTCGAGATCGAGGATGGCTCGTTCGTGGTGCTGCTGGGGCCTTCGGGATGCGGCAAGTCCACACTTCTTCGCATGATCGCGGGGCTGGAGAGTGTCACGGCGGGCGACATCGAGATCGCCGGCAAGCGCGTCAACAATGTGCACCCAAAGGACCGGAACATCGCCATGGTGTTCCAGAACTACGCGCTCTACGCCCACATGA
>CAYMQH010000099.1:5454-11691 GCA_964392525.1 uncultured Aestuariivirga sp. | reverse complement strand
TCTTGCCGCCGAGGCGCTGGAACTTGTGCGGGTCCTTGAGGAAGTCGACGATCTCGACAAGGTCGTCCTTGGCTTCCTCGACACCTGCCACGTCGTCGAAGGTCACGCGGCCATGGCGCTCGGTCAGCAGCTTGGCCTTGGACTTGCCGAAGCCCATCGCCTTGCCGGAGCCCGACTGCATCTGCCGGATGAAGAACACCCACACGCCGATCAGCAGCAGCATCGGCAGCCAATAGATCAGCGCACTGGTGAGGAGCGAGTCACCCTGGGCCTGACGGAAGGTGATCTGCACGTTCTTGTCGCGCAGTTCCTTCAACTGGTCCTCGAAATACATGAGGGGGCCGGTGGTCTGGACGCTCGCCCCGTCGGACATCTTGCCGGAGATGCTGTCGCCGGAGATGGTGATGGACTGAATGGCGCCGGAATTCGCCTTGTCCATGAACTCGGTATAGCTGAGTTCCGAACTCGGGCTGCGGCTCACCTGCCCCTGGAACAGGCTGAACAATGCGAACAGCAGAAGCGCGATGACGATCCAGACGGCGAAGTTGCGGAATTGGTTCACGTGGTTCCTCGAATCTTGCCAGCAGACGACATCAGCCCGCCCGGCAGCCCTTTTCCTAGAATACCGGCTAACATAGGGGCGGGCGAGGTTTTTTCCAAGAACGTCAAACGGGTAAAAGTCATTTTTGAGCGCCGGACAGGCGCAGGAACCGGATTTCCACAGGGCCGGCCACCCCGGGTGGCTGTTCCACGAAGGGCAGCGCGCTGCGGGCGAATGCGGGAACATCCGCCGCAGCGCCGACCGTCCGGTTCCCTGCCGGGGTGATGCGGCTTCCCGGCGTGGCCCTGACCCGGAAGCGGTTATCCCACATGATTTCACCGCACTGGGGAAGCCGCACGGGGTCCGGCGCGATGCGGGCAGTTTCCCGCGTGAGCCAGAAACCGGACTTGCGGCGGCCGATCAACGCGCCACCCAGGGTGCAGCGGGGTGGTCCCCCGCCCTGCCCCGCCCACTGGGCAAGACGCCGCAGTTCCGTGGGTTCCGGCCTGAACTGCCCGCCGCCATAGTGGCGGATGATGCGGGCCAGAAGCCTTTCCTGCAAGGCGGGCGGCAGGGCAAGGAGGGGGGCGGCAGGCACATGGCAAAAGCCGGCTTCCTCCTCTCGGAGCCACAGGTCCAGCCAGCGGGTAGATGCCTGTTCGAGCAGAGCCGCAGTGCGGGCCCCGGCCTCGGCCAGCGCAGCAAGGCGTTCCGCCGTCACACCTTCAGCACCCAGCCCCGCCAGCGCCTGCCGGATGCGTACCCGCTCGAAGCGGCGGTCTTCGTTGCTTGGGTCGTCGATCCAGTCCTGACCAAGGCTCGTCAGATAGGCCCGCAGCGCCTGACGCCGGGCCTTCAGCAGCGGGCGCCAGAGCGGCAATCCGTCCCACGATCCGCAGGCTGCAACACCTGCCAGGCTGTCCGGGCTCAGGGTGCGGCCAAGGCGCATCAGAACGGTTTCGGCCTGATCGTCCAGCGTATGGGCGGTGAGCAGCATTGCCGCCTGATTGGCCCGGCACCAGGCTGCCATCAGGCCGTAACGCGCAGCGCGGGCCTTTGCCTGAAGGCCGCTCGATGGCAGCGGCGCGGCAGACCAGGTGAGGGTGTGATGGGCAAGGCCGGTTGCCCCTGCCCATTGGCCGACCTTGTACGCCTCGGCTGCCGCTTCCGGGCGCAAGCCATGGTCGACCGTCAGAACCGAGAGGCGCAGGGCCGGATGGTTGCGGCTGGACCAATCCGCGGCGAGCCGCATGAGGGCCATCGAATCAGAGCCGCCCGACACCGCGAGCGCCACATGGCGCGCCGCCGCGAGCCGTGAAAAATCAGCTGGGTTCTCAGGCGCCGCAGCTGGCACGCTTGGCTTCGGCCTGGGCCCGCTTGCGGGCATCCACGGCCTTCGGATATTCGGCACTGACTGCGGAATAGGCCGCGCAGGCCTGCTCGGTCTGACCGAGGCGGTTGAGCGAGATGCCGAGCTTCAGCAGGCTATCGGGGGCACGGCGGCTCTTGGGATACTTCTTGTAGCCCTGCAGGAAGTTTGCGGCCGCGCGCTTGAAATCACCCTGGGCATAGTAGGTTTCGCCCAGCCAGTACTGCGCGCTGCCGGCCAGGCTGTGATCGGGATATTTCTGCAGGAAGTTGGAGAAGCCGGCTTCCGCCTCACCGAACTGGCGGCGCAGCAGGCTTTCGTTCGAGCGCTCGTAAAGCGACTCCGGCGATTCGAGCTGGGCTTCGGGTGCCAGCGCAACAGTCTCGAAGGATTCGTCTCCGGAAACGATCAGATCTTCCGGCTCCTGCTGGGAGGGCGGCACCAGAACCTGGCCCTGGAAACCACCGTCATTGGGCTGGGCGGAGGCACTGTCCATCGATCCCAGAACCTTCACGGTCGGCACGGCGGCGGAGAGGTCGCCTTCAAGGGCAGATGGTTCGGACGGAGGCTGCGGCAAGGCGGCGATCGGCTGCTGGGTGATGACCTCGATGTCATTGCTGTCCGGGATCGGGGTTCCGGCCGAGGCGGCGGCAAGGCGCTTCTGCTGGCTGGGCTGAGGCGGCTGGGCGGTGGCGCGGACGGACGGCGTAATCTGTTCGACCGACCCGCTCTGCTGCTGCACGGCCGTGTTTCCGGCCTGGGACTGCAGCTGCTTCACCTCGAAGGTCAGCTGTTCAACCTGGCCCGTCAACTGGCGGACCTGCTCTTCCAGTTGTTGCATGCGCACGGCGGTTTCGGCAGCACTCTGGGCCAGAGCAGGCGTGACGAGCATGCCCCCGATCAGGGCGGCGGCGGCAACGGAAGACTTGAGGTTTCTCAGCATGATCAGCACCAGACAGCCCTCGCGGGGCGGATTGCTCTTTTTCCGCACCGGGAGTTGAACCGCAATCACGGTAAAATTGAGGCTGGCCCAGCCAGAATCCGCAGTGCCGCAGACCCCTGCAGGGTTACTTGGCGCCGCCGGTGATGACGGTGACGGCGCGGCGGTTCTGCGACCAGCACTGCTCGGCGTCGCACAGCGCTGCCGGGCGCTCCTTGCCATAGGCGATGGAGGAGATGCGGCTGGCCTTCACCCCCTGCGAGATCAGATATTCGCGGGCCGCCGTGGCGCGGCGGGCAGACAGGGCGATGTTGTATTCGCGCGTGCCGCGCTCGTCGGCATGGCCTTCGACCTGCACGGTGACGGCCGGATACTGGTTAAGCCACTGGGCCTGGCGGCGCAGCGTTTCCTGCGCTTCCGGCGCAAGGGTGGACTGGTCTTCCGCGAAGAACACCCGGTCGCCGACATTCACCGTGAAATCCTGTTCGGAGCCCGGAATGGCCGCAGCGCCCGGACCGGTGCCCGCGTTCAGATCGGGCGTATTCTTCTTAGAGCAGGCGGCAAGCGCGATGAAGCAGCTCATCACCGCGATGGTCCTGAGGCTTGTCCTGCGAGAAATCATCTGCCCACTCCTTTTTCCGTGCCCGCCGGGCGGACGCATGAACGACCGGAAAGTCCCGGCTCAGGGACTTGCACATCATGCAGTCTGACGCAACAGGGTTAACATTCCCTGACCCGGCAAAACCGCGCCTCTCCCGGTTTTCCACGGGAAAGGCGCTGGATCGGGTGCAAGGACGGACCCTCAGGAGGTCTTGGCGCCGCCGGTGATGACGGTGACGGCGCGGCGGTTCTGCGACCAGCACTGCTCGGCGTCGCACAGCGCTGCCGGGCGCTCCTTGCCATAGGCGATGGAGGAGATGCGGCTGGCCTTCACCCCCTGCGAGATCAGATATTCGCGGGCCGCCGTGGCGCGGCGGGCAGACAGGGCGATGTTGTATTCGCGCGTGCCGCGCTCGTCGGCATGGCCTTCGACCTGCACGGTGACGGCCGGATACTGGTTAAGCCACTGGGCCTGGCGGCGCAGCGTTTCCTGCGCTTCCGGCGCAAGGGTGGACTGGTCTTCCGCGAAGAACACCCGGTCGCCGACATTCACCGTGAAATCCTGTTCGGAGCCCGGAATGGCCGCAGCGCCCGGACCGGTGCCCGCGTTGAGGTCAGTCTTCTTCTTCGAGCAGGCCGTCAGCACCAGCAAGGAGCCAAGGCCAGCGATCATCTTCAAACTTGCACGTCGATCCATTCGTCTTACTTCCCGTCTTGTCGTGAACCATATAGCGGCTGCTGCGATCGCCTGCAGTCCACCGCCGTTTCAGAAGGGCACTTGCCCCCGCTTCAATTCGTCGATTGCGCCTTAGCTCCTCAGTTGAGTTTCGGCGACCAGGCCGGATCGGAGCCGAAACCGTCGACCGGCACACGCTGTTCATTGTAACCCGTGATATCAACCGACCACAGCTGCGGCCCGCCGTTTTCTCCCTGCGTATCGCGGAAGAACATCAGTACGCGGCTATTGGGGGCCCAGGTCGGGCCTTCATTGTGGAACCCCTCGGTGAGGATGCGCTCACCGGAGCCGTCGGGCTTCATGACCCCGATCGAGAACTTGCCGCCGCCTTGCTTGGTGAAAGCGATGTACTGCCCATCCGGCGACCACACCGGCGTCGAGTAGCGGCCGTTGCCGAAGCTGATGCGGTTCTGATTGGATCCGTCGGCGCTCATCACATAGATCTGCTGCGTGCCGCCGCGGTCGGACTCGAAGGTGATCTGGCTGCCATCCGGCGAATAGCTGGGAGCAGTGTTGATGGCCGGCACATTGGTGAGCTGGCGCAGGCTGCGCGAGCGGAGATCAAGCTCGAAGATGTTGGAGTTGCCGCCATCCTGCAGGCTCATGATGACGCGCTGGCCATCTGGCGAGAAGCGCGGCGCGAAGCTCATGTTCGGAAATTCACCGACGATCTCGCGCTGCTTGGTGTCGATGTTCATCAGATAGACGCGCGGCTCGGCGTTGCCGAACGACATGTAGGTGATCTCGTTGGTGGAAGGTGAGAAGCGCGGCGTCAGCACCAGGTCCCGGCCATCGGTGAGCGGGCGGATATTGTAACCGTCCTGATCCATGATGGCGAGGCGCTTGATGCGCTTGTCCTTCGGCCCCTCCTCGGTGACGAACACGATGCGCGTGTCGAAATAGCCATCGATGCCAGTCATCGCCTTGTAGACGATGTCAGCAATCATGTGGCCGATGCGGCGTGCGTTCTTGGGCGAGGTGGTGAACTGCTGGGCTGCGAGCTGCTGGGTAGTGTTCACATCCCACAGGCGGAACTCGACGCGCATCTTGCCGCCCTCGAGGAAGGCCTGGCCCGTCACCAGCGCCTTGGCCCGGATCTGCCGCCAGCTGGCGAAGCTCGGCATCTGCTCGAAGCTCGAAATCTGTTCGATGAAGCTGGCGGGATCGATCGGAGCGAAATAACCGGAGCGGCCAAGATCATTGGTGATCACGGCGGAGATCGTCGTGGCAGCCTCCTCCGCGCCGCCGCCCGCCAGGAACGGCGCGATGGCGATCGGCAGCGGATCGACGCGGCCACCGGTGATGTCGATCTCGGTCTGCGCCGCAGCCGGATTGCCAAGCCCGATCACGGCGGCAGCGACAAACACCGCGGCAACGAGGCGGCGCAGTTGGATCAGGCGGAGAGTTGGAGACATCATCACTTGGTTTTGGTCCGTTTGCCCGTCATTGCGTGGCCGCAGCGGCGAACATGTTGGGGTTGAAGTTCAGCACGAGATCCTTCCAGACGTCATACTGGTCCGCGGGCAGGAAATCGTAATTCTGGCATTGCAGAATGGCGGCCTTGGTCGAGCGCGCCGTGGTCTCGAAGAGATAGTCGCCGGGACCGTTCATCACCTGCGGGTCGCCCATGACAGACCCATCCAGATTGAGCTGAATGCGGATCCTGACGGTGATGTCACCCTCGCGCGCGCCGGGCGGGATGACCCAGCATTCCTTGATACGCTGCACGAAGGCGGCGATGGTGGTGGCCGACAGCGTCTGGTCCTTGCCCTGGAGATCGCGCTCGCCGCCCACCGGCTGGCCATCGACGGTCGCCTCCGAGGCGTTGGTCGACTTCTCCTCGTTTTCCTTGTTGAGAAGCGCGTCGGTATTGAGCATCTCTTCGAGCTTGGCCGTATCGAGCTTCGCCGGCTTCTTCTCGGGCTTCTTCTCGGGCTTTTTGACGGGCTTCGGTTTTTCCTTGGGAGGCGTCTGCTCAACCTTCTTCACGAGGTCGGCCAGGGCGTCCGCATCAGGTGGCGGCGGCTCTTCCTTCTTGACCTCCTCGGGCT
>CAYMQH010000099.1:0-5354 GCA_964392525.1 uncultured Aestuariivirga sp. | reverse complement strand
CCTCGGGCTCGGGCGGCGGCGGTGGCGGTGTCTTCACTTCCTTCGCCGCAGTCACTTCCTTGTCAGCGACCTTCAGCGTCTCGTCCGTCTTCTTGACGATTTCCGCCTTCCTGGGCGCAGGTGCCTCGACCACTGGCGGGGCATCCTTGGCGGTGGCCATCAGCTTGTTGGCGTCAGCGATATTGGAGATGTCCACCTGGATGGCCTCGACCAGCATCGGCTGATGCTTGGGGTTCGGCAGCACCACCAGCGCCGCGGCCAGAATGCCCGCGTGGAGGGTGAGCGATGCTGCAAGACCCGTCTTCCGCATGGTCAGTTCTGCCCGCCATCAAGCGCCGGTGCGGGTGCGGGCGCGGGTGCGGGCGCAGCACTGCCGGCGCCGGGAAGCGTCTCGAGGCCGATCTTCTTGAAGCCGGCCTTGTTGATGGCGCCCAGCACTTCGGCAATGGGGCCGTAGCTGGCGGCCAGATCACCGCGCACGCGGATTTCCTTCTCGGCATCGATCTTGTAGAGCGCATCAAGCTTCTGGGCGAGCTGCTCCATCGTCATCGGCTCTTCCATCAGAAAGATGGAACCATCAGGCTTGATGGACACGCTCAAGGGTTCAACCTGACTGTTGAGCGGCTTGGCATCGGTCTTCGGCAGGTCGATGGGAACGCCCACCGTCATGAGCGGCGCTGCCACCATGAACACGATGAGCAGCACGAGCATCACGTCCACCAGCGGAGTCACGTTGATCTCGCTTATCACGCCGGCGGAAGAGCGCCGCCTCGCGTTGCGCCGCTGATAGCCTCCCCCCGCTCCGCCTGCAGACGCACCCATCCCTACACCCGTTCGTCTAGCTGGCGGGAGATGATCGCCGAGAATTCATCGGCGAAATTCTCGAGCCTTGCGGCAATCCGGCCAGCATCGGAGCTGAACATGTTGTAGAAGATTGTCGCGGGTATGGCGGCAATGAGACCGAGCGCTGTGGCGAACAGCGCTTCCGCGATGCCGGGCGCCACCACGTTGAGGCTGGTGTTCTGCGAATTGGCGATGGCCTGGAACGACACCATGATGCCCCACACCGTGCCGAACAGGCCAATGAAGGGCGCGGCCGAGCCGGTGGTGGCGAGAAACAGCAGGCGCGATTCGACGTGGTTCATTTCCTTCTGGATCTGCACGTCCATCACCTTCTCGATGCGCTTCTGCACACCCTGAAAGCCGGCGCGCATGGCCGAGTCCTGGCTGCGCTTCCATTCGCGCATCGCCGCCATGAAGATCGCCGCAAGGCCGATATTGGACCGGTTGCCGATGGAGTGAAACAGATCCTCCAGCGACTGGCCGGACCAGAAAAACTGCTCGAAACGGTCATTGGCGGAATTCATCTTCCGCATGGCCAGGAATTTCTCGATGATGATGGCCCAGGACCAGACCGATGAAGCGACCAGCCCCAGCATAACCAGCTTCACGATCCAGCTTGCCTGCATGATCATGTGCCAGAGCGAGAGTTCGCCTACTGGTGCCGCTGTCACTGCAAAAGCTATCATCCTGTCCTTCCACCACCGCCCCGAACCCTGTCGCGCGCCCGGGCCGCCCTTCCTGCACTGTCTCTTTTGGGAGATGTGCGGTCAAAACATGTCAATTCTGTCGAAACTGCGGCGATCCGGACTTTCGCCCACACCGCCCGGCCGCCAGCGCCGTTCGGGGCAAGCGTATCTCCCACATGGATGATTCATGGTTAAGGGATTGTTACGGCTGGGATTCTTGAAGCAGCTGGAAACACTGCGCCAGTCCGGCCGGCAGCCGACGGGGCTTTCCGCGCCCATCGACAAGGGCAATTGTAACCTCTGCGCGAAAAACACTGTTGCCATTCAGCATCACTTGCTGGGCGAGTTCGATCCGTGCGCCCGCAAGCCCGGTAAAGCGCGTGCGGATTTCCAGCAGGTCATCGAGCCGGGCGGGCCTCAGGAAATCGCAGGCCATCCGGCGGACCACGAAGAACAGGTCGGGCAGTTGCGACTGGTTGATGCCGAGCAGGCGCAGGCAATCGGAGCGGGCGCGCTCGCAGAAGGCCACATAGCGGGCATGATAGACGACGCCGCCGGCATCCGTATCCTCATAATAGACGCGGACGGGCAGCACATGGGCACCATCCTGCAGGCGGCCCGCCAGATCCGGCCAGGCCTCAGCCATCGCTCTCGTCCAGCGGCAGCAGGCCCTGGGTGATCTCGGGCCGCTGCGGCACGGCAAGTCCCAGATGGCGGAAGGCGTGCTGCGTCAGTAGCCGCCCACGCGGGGTGCGGTTCAGAAAGCCCAGTTGCAGCAGATAAGGCTCAACGATGTCTTCGAGCGCGTCACGCGCCTCCGAGAGCGAGGCGGCGATCGTGTCAATCCCGACCGGGCCGCCGCCGAAATTCATGGCGATGCAGGAGAGATAGCGGTGGTCCAGCGAATCGAGCCCCCGGCCATCAACATCAAGGGCCGAGAGCGCGCTGTCCGCCAGCCTTGCGTCGATCACATCCACTTTTTCAACCGCTGCGAAATCCCGCACCCGGCGCAGAAGCCGGCCGGCAATGCGCGGCGTGCCCCGCGCCCGGCGGGCGATCTCGCGCGCGCCTTCCTCCGCAATGCCCATCTGCATGACGCGCGCGCCGCGCTTCACGATCTCGAGCAATTCGGCTTCGGTATAGAAATCGAGGCGGACGGGAATGCCGAACCGGTCCCTGAGCGGGGTGGTGAGCAGCCCGGTGCGCGTTGTGGCTCCGACCAAAGTGAATTTCGCAAGGTCTATCTTGACCGAGCGCGCGGCGGGGCCTTCACCGATGATCAGGTCGAGCTGGAAATCCTCCATCGCGGGATAGAGCACCTCCTCCACCGCCGGGTTGAGGCGGTGGATCTCATCGATGAACAGCACATCGCGTTCCTCGAGATTGGTCAGCAGTGCCGCCAGGTCGCCGGCCTTGGCGATGATCGGGCCGGAGGTGGCCTTGAAATTGACCCCCAGCTCGCGCGACATGATCTGGGCAAGCGTCGTCTTGCCAAGGCCCGGTGGCCCCGCGAACAGCACATGGTCCAGCGCCTCGCCGCGCGCCTTGGCGGCCTCGATGAAGATGCGCAGATTCTGCTTGGCCTTGGACTGGCCGATGAACTCCTCAAGCTTCTGGGGCCTCAGATGCGTGTCAATCGCGTCTTCCGGTGCCTTGCCGCGGTCGCGGATGGGATTGTTCATGGCAGGGCCAGCTCCTTCAGCGCCAGCCGGATCAGTTTCTCCGTCGGCTGATCATCGCCCGACTTGCTCATCGCGGCGGAGACGGCCGCCCCGGCCTGCGCCTGCCCGTAACCGAGATTGACCAGCGCCGACACGGCATCCGACACGGCAGAGGGCCGCCGGGCATCGAGTTCGGCGGCCAGCTTGCCGAGGGACTGCTCGGCAGGCGCGAAGGCGGGCGTCTTGTCCTTCAGTTCGAGAACGATGCGCTCGGCGAGTTTCTTGCCAACGCCATTGGCGCGGCCGATCATCGCCTTGTCCTGAAGGGCGATGGCATTGCCGATCTCGGCCGTCGAGAGGGTTGAGAGAATGGCCAGTGCCACCTTGGTGCCCACACCCTGCACCGACTGCAGAAGCCGGAACCATTCGCGCTCACCCACCGTGGCAAATCCCACCAGACGGATCATGTCCTGCGAGACGAGCATCTCGGTGTGGACCTCCGCAAACGCGCCATCGCCACCGATGCTGGCGAGCGTCTTCGACGAACAGGAGACGTGGTAGCCCACGCCGTTCACGTCGATCACCAGCCAGTCGGGGCCTGTGGCATCGATACGGCCTTTGAGTTTTGCAATCATCTGGGCTCAACCTTTGCCCAACGTGCTAACGGCTGGAAGAGAACAAGTCAAGAACGCGCCAGCACATCCGCCAGCCGCTGCGAGCCCCTGTAGTGGGCATGGCAGATCGCCACGGCGAGTGCATCCGTCGAATCCGCGGTGCGCATCTTCGCCTTGGGCAGCAGCAGCTTCACCATATGCTTCACCTGGTCCTTCTCGGCGTGGCCTGCCCCCACCACCGCCTTCTTCACCGTGTTGGGCGCATATTCGGCAACCGGCAGGTTCAGCATGGCGGGGGCCAGCATCAGGACGCCGCGCGCCTGACCGAGCTTCAGCGTGGCGCGCGCATCGGTGTTGACGAAGGTTTCCTCGACCGCTGCCTCGTCCGGCTCATATGCGCGGATCACGTCGATCAGTTGGGTGTGAAGCTGCAACAGGCGTTCAGCCAGAGGCTTCCCGCCATCCGAGTGGAGCGCGCCATCGGCGATATAGGTGAGGCGCGTTCCCTCCTGGGAGATCACGCCCCAGCCGGTGTTGCGCAGGCCGGGGTCGATGCCGATAATCCTGGTCATCGGCTGATCCTCAAAGATTATTCGCCGCCGAGGCGGGCCATCACGTCGTCAGGGATGTCGGCGTTGGAGAACACCGCCTGCACGTCGTCGTCCTCATCCAAGGCGTCAACCAGCTTCATCAGGCTCTCGGCTTTCTCTTGGTCCACTGGCGTCATGGTCTGGGGCTTCCACACGACCTTGACGGACTCAGCATCACCGAAGGACTTGGCGAGCGCGGCAGAGACTTCGCCGATCGCCTCGAAGGCGCAGGTCACAACGTGGCTCGCGTCATCCGAAACGACATCATCGGCGCCAGCGTCGATGGCGGCTTCCAGCATCGCATCAGCGGACGCCTTGGCAGCGGGATAGACGATCTCGCCGGTGCGGGCGAACATGAAGGACACCGAGCCCGTTTCACCCATGTTGCCGCCGAACTTGGTGAACAGCGAGCGCACATTGGGAGCGGTGCGGTTGCGGTTGTCGGTCAGCGCCTCGACGATGACCGCGACGCCGCCCGGCCCATAGCCCTCGTAACGCACATAGTCGTAGTTGTCGCCGTCATTTCCGGCGGCCTTCTTGATGGCGCGCTCGATATTGTCCTTCGGCATGTTCTCGGCCCGCGCATTCTGGATGGCGAGGCGAAGGCGCGAATTGGCGTCAGGGTCAGGAAGGCCGGCCTTGGCGGCCACGGTGATCTCGCGCGCCAGCTTGGAAAAGATCTTGGAGCGCACCGCGTCCTGCTTGCCCTTGCGGTGCATGATGTTCTTGAATTGTGAATGGCCGGCCATGGGAACCCTCAGGATCGGATGAAATGCGCTTTGGCCGCCTTATAGACAAGTGAGCCTGCGGGAAACAAGCCGCTTAACCGGGCCTTAAGCCGCTCCCCCTAGCTCTGGCCACTCGTGTGTTGTGTGGAGTACGGCGTCATGACGGTTCACCAAAATCTGATGATCGGCAAGCTTTGCTTCGCGGCGGAAGGCCTGTCGGGACAGGCTGCCG
>CAYMQH010000098.1:0-11912 GCA_964392525.1 uncultured Aestuariivirga sp. | reverse complement strand
AGGTGCAGGTGAGCGTGCAGCCGACCTGCGAGGAGATGCAGAGCGTGCCGCGGTCTTCCTCCGGGATATAGACCATCTCCACCTCGTGGCGCGCGCCGCGCTCATCGGGCGCCAGGCGAAGCAGCCATTTGCGGGTACCGTCATTCGAGACCTGCAGTGTCACGATCTCCGGGCGGCCGATGACGAATTCCTCTTCCAGCCGCTGACGCAGGTCCTTGGCGATGTTGGACATCTCGCCAAAGGACTGGACGCCGCGATGATAGATCCAGTGCCAGATCTGGCCTGCGCGCATGCGGCGCTGCTTTTCGGGAACGCCGGCACGGCCCAGCGCCTCGGCCAGGGCCGGTCGCGTCAGCCCGATGAGCGAGGGGCGCGGATCGTTGGGGATGTAGCGCGGCGGCGCTTCAACGGTGTTCAGGAGCGTGGTCATGCGGTTGGCCCATAGCATGAATTGAAGCCGAAATGCGAGCGGGACGCTGTGAATCAGGGGCTTTTGACCAGCGCCACGATGGGGCCGATCGGGAAGAACCCATCGCTGCGGCCCAATTCGGGCGCGTGAAGGCTTGAGATCGAGCCATCGAGGAACAGGGCGTTGGGGCAGTTCAGGTGATCGCGGAACAGCCGGGCGAAGCTATGGAAGTTCACATAGCCATCGCTGATAGCGAAGATCAGCGTGTGGCCATCGGGCGCACCCACCCCGTTGCGGCGCTGGAAGGAGGTGCCCGTTTCCGAGAATTTCGGATGAATCTTGCCGTTCACCACCAGCATGGGGCCGGACTGGCTGGCGAATTGCGGCTGGATGCCGGAGGCGAGATAGGCCTCCGTTTCCATCACGCCGCCCGTGCCGCCGTCGATGAAGAACACGCCATTTGGCTTCAGGTGAAAGTTGCCGGGCCCGTTCCGCCGGTTGGCCTTGCGGGCCGTATTCCCATCCTCGACATATAGGCCGATGGGCTTCAGATCCTCGCCATACATGCCGGCATTCATGGCGAAGGCCAGGTCCGCGCCCTTGCCGCGAAGATCCGACTGAAGCGCGGTGAAGGAGCCATAAGGCTCGCCATCCGGGCCGAGGCTGTAAAGCCGCAGCCTGTCCTCGCGGAGGTCGAAGCGGCAGATGGTGTAGTCCGCGCCCTCGAAGCGTTCCGTCACGCAGGCAGCCTTCGCCCCGCCGAGGCCCCAGAGCAGGGCGAGGCAGAGCAACAGCGGCAGACGGAAACGCCGCAACATGCCTATTTGCAGGCCTTGTCGATGGCGGCGAGGGCGGCCGAAATGCCCGAGAGCGAATAGGTGTCCTCGGTTGTGGTGCCGCGCCAGGAGGTGCCCTTCACCTTCAGCGACTTGCCGGCCTTCATGGCGGCGACGATCTTCTTGTCGGTGCCGGTGTCCACCCAGGCGGTGTCGCCCTTGGAGAACATGTCGTAGTTCTGGTCATCGATCATCAGCTTCACCGGCTGGCCCTCCTTGAAGGGATAGCCGATGATGGTCGAGACCTCGCCCTTCACCGGCGGTTTGCGGCCCGGCATGTTGGTGACAAGGAAGAAGGCGGGATCACGCTTCACGTTCTTGGGTTCGGTCGACTTGGGCGTCGAGGAGACATAGCAAACCTTGCTGTCCGCCGCGGCGTAGCTGTAGGCCACCCAGTCATTGAAGGTGCCGATTTGCTGCGGTTCGCCTTCCGCGAGAGCCTTTCCCGCAAAAAGCATCATGAAGGTGAGCGCCAGCGCGCTCCTGTGCCGTTTCTGAATCATGCCTTGAACCTTAGCCCTGCCGGTGGTGGAAATCCATGTTTGGCAAATGCTGGACGATTTCGGCTCAATTTTGGCACCCGCCTGACCCTGCGGCAACTGGCCGGATGGCTTATTGCGGCGCAATATGCGCTGGTTTAGCCTTTCAGGCCGAATTGCTGAGGGGAATTGATCATGGCCGCCGTCGAAAGCGAAGTTTATCAGGGTGTTTTGATCACCCATCTGGTGCACCACCTCGACCAGGCCGCCTCGGCTGTCGAAGCACTGCTGGTGAAGGCCAAGGCCCGGGTGACGGGCCGGGTGAGCTTGAACGGCAAGATCAGTGCGGCTCTGCTCGATCAGGAACAGCACGCCGCCCATGGCCTCGCCTGGCTTGCGACCTATGCCGCGACGCTCCGCGAGCTGAGCAGCTTCGCCGCCCGGCTGGAGGCCGAAGGCCAGCTGGGCGAAACCGAGCAGCTCACCGTGCAGATCGCCGCCGGGGAATATCTGAACCAGGTGGCGGGCGGCATTCCCATGAACCAGGGGGAATTCCTCCGGCTCACCGAACTGGGCCTCAGCCGCAGTGACCTCGCCCCCGTGAATGACCTCGTGCTCACCGAGCGTGGCAACACGGCCGCGTCGCGCAAGCGGCTTGTCGAACTTTTTGCCGATGGCAATTTCGGCTCCTCCGGCCTTGATGGCACATTGTCCGAGATGCAGGAGACGATGCGCCGCTTCATTGAAACCAAGGTGGCGCCCCATGCCCACCAGTGGCACCTGGACAATGCCTATGTGCCGATGGAGATCGTCAAGGAACTGGCCGACCTCGGCGTCTTCGCGCTCACCCTGCCGGAGGACTATGGCGGCCTTGGCCTCTCCAAGGAATCGATGTGCATCGTCTCGGAGGAACTCTCGCGCGGCTGGATCGCGGTGGGTTCACTCGGCACGCGGGCCGAAATCGCCTGTGAGCTGATCCTGTGCGGCGGCACGGATGAGCAGAAGCAAAAGTGGCTGCCCAAGATCGCCTCGGGCGAGATTCTTCCCACCGCGGTCTTCACCGAGCCGAACACCGGTTCGGACCTGGGGAGCCTCCGCACCCGCGCGGTGCGTGATGGCGATGTCTACAAGGTGACGGGCAACAAGACCTGGATCACGCACCCGGTGCGCGCCGATGTGATGACGCTTCTCGCCCGCACCAACCCGGATGAGACGGGCTACAAGGGCCTCTCCATGTTCCTCGCCGAAAAGCCGCGCGGGACGGATGAAAACCCCTTCCCCGCAAAGGGCATGACCGGCGGCGAGATCGAGGTGCTGGGCTATCGCGGCATGAAGGAATATGAAATCCGCTTCGAGGATTTCGAGGTGACGGCGGAGAACCTGCTGGGCGGCGTTGAGGGCCAGGGCTTCAAGCAGCTGATGCAGACCTTTGAAGCCGCCCGCATCCAGACGGCGGCGCGCGCGGTTGGCGTGGCGCAAAGCGCGCTCGACATCGGCCTCAAATACGCGAGGGACCGGTCGCAGTTCGGCAAGCCCATCCTCAATTTCCCGCGCATCGCCGACAAGCTCGCCCTCATGGCGGCAGAGGTGATGGCGGCCCGCCAGCTCACGCTGTTTGCCGCGCGCGAGAAGGATGCAGGCCGCCGCTGTGACCTTGAAGCCGGCATGGCAAAGCTTCTGGGCGCGCGCGTTGCCTGGGCGGCGGCGGACAATGCGCTGCAGATCCACGGCGGCAACGGCTTCGCGCTCGAATACCAGATCAGCCGCGTGCTGTGCGATGCGCGCATTCTCAACATCTTCGAGGGTGCCGCCGAGATCCAGGCGCAGGTGATGGCCAGGCGGCTTCTCGAAGGCGGCAACTGACCGGTGGAACGAGCGATGCGCACGATCCTCATCACTGGCTGTTCCTCCGGCATTGGCTGGCATTGCGCGCTCGGCATGAAGGCGCGTGGCTGGCGGGTGCTGGCCACGGCGCGCAAGCCTGAAGATCTGGCGCGGCTTGAGGCGGAAGGGATGGAGGCGCTGGCCCTTGATTATGCCGATCCCCAGTCGGTTACGGCTTGCGCTGCGGAAACCGCACGGCGCACCGGCGGCAAGCTCGATGCGCTGTTCAACAACGGCGCCTACGGCCAGCCGGGTGCGGTTGAAGACCTGAGCCGCGAGGTTCTGGAAGCGCAGTTCGCCGCCAATGTGTTCGGCTGGCACCAGCTGACGCGGGAATGCCTGCCCCTCATGCGCGCCAATGGGGCGGGCCGCATTGTGCAGTGTTCCTCCGTCCTCGGCCTCGTGGCGCTGAAATGGCGGGGCGCCTACAACGCGTCGAAATTCGCCATCGAGGCTTTGTCGGATACGATGCGGCTGGAACTGCGTGGCACCAACATCTTCGTCTCCCTGATCGAGCCCGGCCCGATTACCAGCAGGTTCGTCGAAACCTCGCTGAAGAAATTCGAGGCGAACATCGATGAGGCCAAGTCCCACTATGGGGACGCCTATGCCCGCCAGCGCGCCCGGCTGGGGCGCGGCGGCTCGGCGCGCTACAAGCTGGGGCCGGAGGCCGTGCTGGAGAAACTCGTCCACGCGGTGGAAGCGCCAAGGCCAAAGGCCCGCTATTTCGTGACGCGGCCCACGCTCTACATGGCCATCGCGCGGCGCGTGCTGCCGCAGCGGCTGCTCGACCATGTGCTCGACAAGGCGTCTGACCAGTAAGCGCCTTGGGCCTTGACGGGGCCGGCGCTTGCCGCCATGGGATCAGCCCTGTACAGGCCCCCCGGAGTTCCGACCCATGATGCAATATCTCACCTATGTCGCCGTCGCCGCCGTGGCGGTGGTGCTGATCATGGGCCTCCTGAACCTGTTCCGGGGCGGCTCGTCCAACACCTCCCAGAAGCTGATGCGCTGGCGCGTGGGGTTGCAGGCGGTGGCGATCGTGGTGCTGATGCTGTCGCTCTATCTCTCGAACCGCTGATCCTTGACGGTAGGCCCGCGACTTCCCATCTCTTTGCCCGTCCGGTGTCTGGTGCGGGGGAGAGGTTGAGCATGGTCCTGAATGGCGATGAGGCGCGGGTAAAGGCAAGGTTCTTCCCGAAGCTCGCCCGTGTTGCGGCCCATGTGCCCTTCGCGGAAGACCTGGTGGCCGCCTATTACTGCGCCTTCGACCGGGCGACACCCATGCGGGCCAAGGGCATTCTCATCGGTGCACTGGCCTATTTCATCCTGCCGGTTGATAGCGTGCCGGATTTTCTGCTGGGCCTCGGCTTCACCGATGATCTCGCCGTGTTGATCGCCGCCTTCAACGTGGTCCGGGTGCATGTGCGCGACGAGCACCGCCTGCGCGCGCAAGAGGTGCTGGCCCGCTTCAGGCAGGGCGAAGCCGTTTCCGCGTGACGATGAGGACGGCGCCGGCGCATACCGCCATGCCGATGATCTGCACCAGCGTCAGCGTTTCGCCGAACAGCGCGTAAGCCATGAGGGCCGAAACGCCCGGCACGAGGAAGATGAGGCTGGCGACGCGGCCCACATCGCCCAGCCGGATCAGCAGCATCAGCAGCGTGATGGCCCCGAGCGACAGGACGATCACCGACCAGCCGAGCGCGAACCACGCCTCGAACGAGCCATCGAAGCGCATCTCCTCCGTCAGCAGCGCAACGATGCCGACGACGAGTGTTGCCCCCACATATTGCCACGCCCCGCCGCTGGCGAGGTTGAGCGAGGTGGCGAAGCGCTTCTGGTAGACGGTGCCAAAGGAAATCGACAGGGCGCCCGCCACATTCACCGCCGTGGTGAGCGGCGTGATGCCGCCCACCAACCCGCCCTGCAGCTTTGGCGAGACGACCAGCGCCACGCCGAGGATGCCAACCGCCAGCCCCAGCCAGTGGCGGGCGGTGATCGCCTCCTTCACCAACCAGGCGGCGAGGATCGCCGTCATCAGCGGTTGCAGCCCCACGATCAGGGCGGAAACGCCCGCCGGCATGCCATGCGCCACCGCCCAGTAGACCGGGCCCAGATAGCCGCCATGCAGGAAGGCACCCGCCACGGCGGCATGGAAGGCCTGTTTGCCGGGTGGCCATGGGGCCGACAGGGCAAGCGCAATCAGCACGAACAGCACGCCGGCGATGGGGAAGCGGATCGTCAGGAAGGTCAACGGATCGGCATGGGGTGCTGAAAGCCTTGCAACCACGAAGCCCGTTGCCCACATGAGCACGAACAGGACAGGAGCCGCGGCAATCAACAGGCGAATGGTGGGCGTTTCTTTCATGAACCCCGTTCATTTGCCCGGGTTTTCACGGTAAAGCGAGATTTTATACGGGGGGAGTTCCCATGTTCGATCCACAAAAGCTGCTGGAGCAATTTCTGGGTGGCGGCAAGCCCCAGGAGGGCGGCACGAAGCCCGGCGGCGTTTCGCCCGACTTCATGAAGGGCTTGGCGACCGGCGGCGTTGCGGGTGGCCTGGCGGGCGTTCTGCTCGGCGGCAAGACCAGCAAGAAACTGGCCAAGGGCGCGCTGAAGGTGGGCGGCACGGCGGCCCTCGCCGGCCTGGCCTACAAGGCCTATACGCAATGGCAGGCATCCAAGGCGGGGGCGCCCGTGGCCACTGCACCCACCCCCATGCGTGACATTACCCCCACGCCGGAAGGAACCCCCTTCCTGCCCGCGCCCGAGGCGCAGCGCAATGACATGAGCCTCGCCATCCTGCGTGCCATGATCGCCGCCGCCAAGGCCGATGGCCACATCGACGCCGAGGAGCAGCGCCGCATTTTCGGCAAGCTCGACGAACTCGATCTCGGCATGGAAGAGAAGGCCTTCGTCATCGACGAGTTGCGCAAGCCCCTCGACATCGATGCCGTGGTGAAGGCCGCTACCTCGCCGGAACTGGCGCTTGAGATCTATGCCGCGTCCTTCCTCGCGATCGACCCCGATGATCCGGCCGAGCAGGCCTATCTCGCCATGCTCGCCTCGCGGCTGAAGCTTGATCCCGGCCTCAGGACGGCGCTGGAGGCGGAGGTCAGCAAGACGGTGGCCTGACGCCGGGCCTTGGGCTATTTGAGCGGCCATGACGGCAACGCCCGGACATGAAGGCCCAACCATCGCCTCCCTCGCGCGCGAGAGCTTTTACCGGCTGTTCGCAGACGAGGCGATTCCGCTTGCCGGAAACATCGCCTTCCGCATCCTGTTCTCGGTGTTTCCGTTCCTGATCTTCCTCACCGCGCTGGCGGGCTTTCTGGGCAGCAACGAACTGGCGGAAGGTGTCGTCACATTCCTGCTCGGCATCGCGCCCGCCGAGCTGGTGAAGCCGCTGGTGCCGGAAATCCGCTCGATCCTCACGGTGCCGCGCAGCGGGCTTCTGTCGCTTTCGGCGCTCATCACCATCTGGAGCGCCATGGGCGGGGTGGACAGCGTGCGCGTGGGGCTGAACCGCGCCTATGACATCCGCGAGACGCGCAATGTCTGGTGGCTCTATGTCCAGAATGTGCTGTTCGTCATCGGCTCCGCCATCTTCCTCCTGGTCTTCGCGCTGCTCATCGTGTTCGCGCCGGTGCTGATCCATCTGATCGAGACCCATGCGCCGGCGGTGCGCGGTCATCTGGTGACGCTGGAGCAGTTGCGCTACCCGATCGGCATTACACTGCTGACGCTCGGCGTGCTGTTCTGCCACCGCGTCCTGCCCGCCAAGACCTTGAGCGTGCTGGAGGTGCTGCCGGGCGTGGTGCTGACGGTCGTGGCGTGGGTCATCATGTCCTCCGCCTTCTCGATCTATCTCGTGAACTTCAACACCTTCGCCTCGACTTACGCCTCGTTGTCGGGCGTGTTCACGGCAATGTTCTTCGTCTATCTCGCAGCCCTTGTGCTGATCCTGGGCGGCGAGGTGAACCGCGTGCTGGAAGTGCGCCGCATCATGCGCATGCAGCATTTCGCGGGCAGGACGGATGGTGAGGCTTGATCCGGCCTCCCCTCACTCGACGGACCAGTCGGGGGTACGGGTTTGCGATGTCATCGTCACCTTGCCCGCGAGGATGGTGGCTACGACGCCGATATCCTTGATCGTCATGGGGTCGACGTCACGCGGGTCGGCGTCGAGAACGGCGAAGTCGGCGAATTTTCCGGCTTCGATGCTGCCGATCCTGTCATTGACGCCGAGCGCATAGGCAGCATCGATCGTCACCATGCGCATGGCATGCTCGATATCGAGAACGCGCTCATGGGGCGCGTGGGTCTTGCCGGAGAGTTCACCGATGCGGTTCACTGCGATCCACACTTCCTTCAGGGGGCTCGGCACGCCAACCGGCGTGTCGGAGTGGAGCGCAACGACGATATCCTGGTCAATCAGGGATTTCATGCGCGCTGCCAGCGAGGCGCGGTCGGTGCCGATCTGGTCGGCGTTGATGTCGGCCCGTTCAGAGACATAGTAGGGGTTCGTGCTGACGAGCGCCCCCAGCGCCTTCAACTGGCGGGCTTGCGCAGTTGATGAGATACCGAAGTGTTCGAAGGAGAAGCGATGGTCGAAGCGCGGCGTTTCGGCCTGCAACTCGGCAAGCGCATCGAGTGTGATCTGGTTTCCGCCTGATCCATTCGAGTGAACATGCAACTGGAAGCCCGCCTCCCACCAGGGCCGCATGGCAGAGACAAAGTCGTCCTTGTTGTCGAACATGAACAGTCCCTTGTAGCGGTCATCATTGATGTAGCCCGGGTATTGCAACTCCATGCCGAGGCTGACGAACGCATCATCTGCGAAGAATTTGACGCCGTTGAACATGATGCGTTCATTGCTCTGGGCCCTGAGCGCGATGCCCTGGGCCACGGCGTCCTTGCCGTAGAGTTCCCCGAAGGTCATGCCGTCGATCACGTGAACGATGCGGGCCAGGCTGTCGGGCTGACCGAAATATGCCTGCGTCAACTGCTGCTCAAGCTTGAGGTTCACACCGCCGAAAAACAGATCGCCCGTCGTCGTGACGCCCGCCTGCTGCATCAGCGCGCCGAGATAGCGCAGGCTCTTCATTCCCTCCTCCGGCGTCAGCAGATCCGAGAGCGGCTTCAGCATGATGAGCTTGGCGGCCTCGGTGCCGAGAAACTGCCCGTTTGAACTGCCGTCCGGGTTGCGGCCGGCGCCCACCGTCTTCGCCAGCTGGTCGTTGGTTACACCGACGTAGTCGACAGCCGCTGAATTCGCGAACACGAAGTGTTCAGACGCATCCCAGATGTAAATCGGATGGGTCTTGGAAATCTGATCGAGTTCCTCGCGCGTGGGGAACTTGCCGCCCATCGCCACCACGTCATACCCCCAGGTCATGATCGGTTCGGTCGGCGATTTCGCATTGGCTACATAACCCTTCAGTGCCGTGATGGCTTCGGGGAGGGTCTTCACGCCCGGAAAGTCCGGCCCATAGGGGTTCCTCAGCGGGAAAAAGCTCAGCGGCGGGCGGCTGATGGCGATGGAGCCCATCACCGGGTGGCCATGTGCCTCGACAAAGCCCGGGTAGATGACCTTGTCCTTGAATGTCTCGTTGATCGTGTAGGGGAAGCGCTTGAGCCAGGGCTGCAGGTCCTCGAGCGAGCCGACCGAGAGGATGCGCCCATCCTTCACCGCCACCGCAGTGCCTTCCGGCCAGCCGGGGTCCATCGTCACGATCTTCCGGGCCACGAACACCGTTATGCCATCGGTCTTGTCCTGCGGCGCATCCGTCAGCGATGGCGGCATCGGCGTGAGGTAGGGGCGGTTTGCCTGCCTGATGGCGCTGACATCGAGGCTCGAAGCACTGGCATCGCTTGCAGTCGTGTCGCGGAACAACTGCTCGTTCAACGCAAGCTTGTCGTTGAACGCGATGGCCTCCCGGAACATCGGTGCCAGTTCGGTCACGCAATAGGTGCCCCAGTCCTCGGGCGCGCCCGAAGGCGTCAGGTGGCTTGCGCCGATGCGCGGCTGGTGATTTGCATGCGGCCAGGCGGTTGATGACAGCGTCATGCTCAGAATGGACGCACATGCGATGACAGCAGCGAAATTCCGTGTGGGCATGTTCATGGCAACTCCCGTGATGATGCGTGGCGAAAACTATGTTCAAGGCAACTGTGTTTGACAAGTTAACTTGGCGCATGGTGCGGCTGACATGCGCTGGCCGTCATGTGTGGCCCTGCGTCAGCTGTCTTGCCATGGCGGCTCCACATCAGACAGGATGTTACACCAAGATCCGTGTTGCGTAGGCTTCTGGCGCCATATAGATTTTGCAAATCTTCATGCCAAACAGGGAATCACTAAGTATGTTTTTTCCGGTACGCACCGTCGCGCTCTCCGCTGCCCTGGCCCTCGGGCTGATTGCCAGTCCCGCCGCGCAGGCCCAAAACGCGCGCTCCGGCCCGGCGATCGTCGCGCCGTCGCTTGCCGGCAAGGTCGATGGCTATTCCGGAAAATCCGATCGTTACATGTGGGAGACCTTCACCTCGATCGTGAAGCCCGTGTCCGGGTCGGGGAAGGCCCTTTTCGAAACCTGGGCAACCGATGAAGACATCTATCAGGAAAACCCCTCCTGGCCGTCCGTCGGGGCCGAGCGGCGCATTCACGCCAGCCGCAGGCAGGCGAAATTCCATCTCTCGGGAACCGACCTGCCGCCCTGTGCCACGCCGGAAAATCCGTGGGTGGCCAGCTTCCCGCTTGATGGGTGCCTCGCCGAAGTCGTTTACCGGGACAGGCTGCAGTATAACTATATCGTCAATAACGGCCTCAATACGCAAGCCGGCGCGGCGGCATTCTATGCCTCGCGCAAGCCTGTGGGCTTTCCCGGCAAATCCATGGCCATCAAGGTGGACTGGGTTCCGATCACCGACCTGCTGAAATGGGTGCCCGAACTGAGAAACCTCTCCACTGTCCGCAAGACCTATTACACGGTGGTATCGGAAGGCGTTGAGTACGGCATGGTCGCCATGCACATCTCGACGGCCGCCAACCCCAACTGGGTCTGGGGCTCGTTCGAGCACCAGAACAATCCGGGCCGCTGCGATGCCATCGGCTGCTATGACAGCTTCGGTGCGCGCAAGCCATCCGTCCCGCCGAACCAGAGCCGGGCCAACACGCAATATGGCGCCTGCGCCAAGACGCCTGAGCTGAAATCCATGATGAAGAGCGCCGGTCTCAGCGCGGTGTTCGAGAACTATTGCTTGAAGTCCACGCAGGTGACCTACACCAACTCCGCCGGGGCGCCCACGGTGCTGACCAACTCGGTCACCGAGCGGCTTTCGGTCAATGGTGAGTTGATCGGCTCCTGCATCAGCTGTCACGCCAATGCGGCCTTCGGCGCAGATGGTGCGCCGACCGCAGCTGCAATGACCATGCTCGCCTACAATCCGGTGGGCAAGCCTACCGCGTCCGTCTTCGAGGATGCGAAGGCCAATGACTTCATGTGGGGCATCATCAACTTCCTCAGCAACGATTGAGCCCGAGGGGGGCCGCGCTGCGGCCCTCCTTCAGCGTCCAGACGGATCGAACGCCTTGAAGTGCTTGGACAGCTTGAGGCCCTGCCGCTGGTAGTTGGATCCAATGCCCTGGCCATAGACGCGCTCCGGCGCCTCGGTCAGGGGTTCATAGACCAGGCGGCCGATGATTTGCCCGTCCTCGAGAATGAAGGGCACTTCGTGGCTGCGCACTTCGAGAACGGCGCGGGCACCTTCGCCATGCCCGGCGCTGTGGCCGAAGCCGGGGTCGAAGAAGCCGGCGTAATGGACGCGGAATTCGCCCACCAGCGGGTTGAAGGGCGTCATCTCCGCCGCATAGGCGGGCGGCACCCGTACTGCTTCCTTGGAAGCGAGGATATAGAACTGGTCGGGATCGAGCACGAGGGAGCCGCGCTGCCAGATCGGCTCCCAGTAATCGAGCACATCCAGTGCGCCCTTGCGGTCCACGTCGATCAGGCCGGCGTGGCGCTTGGCGCGGAATCCGACCGGCCCGCCGCCATCGAGCGTCGAGAGGTCCACGCACAGGGCAAGCCCGTTGTCGATGTTCACCTCGCCTGAGGAGATCAGGCCCTCCCGGGCATGAAGGTCACGGATGAGCTCATCGGTGGCAAGACTTGCCCCCTGCCGGAAGCGGATCTGTGACAGGCGCGAGCCTTCGCGCACCAGGATGGGGAAGGTGCGGGGCGAGATTTCGGCATAGAGCGGGCCCTCATAGCCCTCCGGCACCTTGTCGAATTCCTGCGCGTAATC
>CAYMQH010000097.1:0-12107 GCA_964392525.1 uncultured Aestuariivirga sp. | reverse complement strand
CCCCAATGCAGTTGCGGGTTGAAGCCCGGGCGTGATAGGTGGCTGCCAGCAGTTTCAACCGGGACCAGCGCCGTCATGCCAAAGCAGAAGATCAAGAAAGTTGTCCTCGCCTATTCGGGCGGCCTCGACACCTCCATCATCCTCAAATGGCTGCAGACCGAATATGGCGCGGAGGTCGTGACCTTCACCGCTGACCTCGGCCAGGGGGGCGAGCTGGAGCCTGCGCGCAAGAAGGCCGAGATGCTTGGCATCAAGGAAATCTACATCGAGGACCAGCGCGAGGAGTTCATCCGCGATTTCGTCTTCCCGATGTTCCGCGCCAATGCCGTTTATGAGGGCGTCTACCTGCTCGGCACCTCGATTGCCCGCCCGCTGATAGCCAAGCGCCTGATCGAGATCGCGGCGGAAACCGGCGCTGACGCCATCGCCCATGGCGCGACCGGCAAGGGCAATGACCAGGTGCGCTTCGAACTGACCGCATATGCCCTCAACCCCGACATCAAGGTCATCGCGCCATGGCGCGAATGGGCCTTCAAGAGCCGCACGGACCTGATCGAATTTGCCGAAGCCCACCAGATTCCGGTGGCGAAGGACAAGCGCGGCGAAGCCCCCTTCTCGGTGGATGCCAACCTGCTGCACTCGTCTTCCGAAGGCAAGGTGCTGGAAGACCCGTGGCAGGAGCCGCCGCCTTACGTCTATCAGCGCACCATCGCACCGGAAGATGCGCCCGACCAAGCCACCTACATCGAGATCGAGTTCAGGAATGGCGACCCCATCGCCATTGATGGCAAGGCCATGTCGCCCGCGACGCTGTTCACCGAACTCAATCGCCTGGGCCATGACAATGGCATTGGCCGGCTGGACCTCGTCGAAAACCGCTTTGTCGGCATGAAGTCACGCGGGGTTTATGAAACACCCGGCGGCACCATCCTCGCCGTCGCGCACCGCGCCATCGAGTCGCTCACGCTCGACCGTGAGGCGGCTCACCTGAAGGACAGCTTCATCCCGAAATATGCCGAACTGGTTTATTATGGATTCTGGTTCAGCCCTGAGCGCGAGATGCTGCAGGCAGCGATCGACAAGAGCCAGGAGCATGTCGAGGGCACGGTGCGGCTCAAGCTCTACAAGGGCAATGTCATCGTGGTGGGGCGCAAGAGCCCCAAATCGCTCTATAGCGATGCGCTCGTCACCTTCGAGGATGACCGCGGCGCCTATGACCAGAAGGATGCGGCGGGCTTCATCCGCTTGAACGCGCTGCGCCTTCGCACGCTGGCGGCCCGCAAGCGCAACACCTGAAAGGCACGCCCATGAGCATCGCGGTGTTCGGTAGCATCAACATGGATGTGACGGCCTATATGGACCGTCTGCCGAAGCCCGGTGAAACGCTGCATGCGCACGACTACAAGCTGGGCCTCGGCGGCAAGGGCGCCAACCAGGCGGTGGCCGCCAGGAAGCTCGGCAGCGAGGTGCATTTCACCTGCCGCCTGGGAGCGGATGATTTTTCCGAGCCTGCGGAACGCGAACTCGCCTCCTATGGCGTTGACCTGTCGCTGGTCAGGAAGGACGCGCAGGGCGCCACCGGCATCGCCATCATCAAGGTTGGCGCGGCGGGCGAGAACTTCATCACCGTGGTGGGCGGCAGCAACCTGGCGATGGACCTTTCCGATGTGGCACGGGCACGGCCCGCGCTTGAACACGCCAAGGTGTTGCTTCTCCAGCTCGAAGTGCCGACGGAAGCATCGCTGGCCGCCGCCGCCATCGTGAGGGCGCATGGCGGCACGGTGATCCTTGATCCGGCCCCGGCACCGCCGGGCGGCCTGCCTGCCGGTATTCTGAGCGCGGTGGACATCATCACGCCAAATGAAACCGAAGCGGGCCTCATCCTCGGCTGGCAGCCGCAAACGCCGGAAGAGGGCCTGAAGGCCGCCAGGGAACTCCGCGCCAAGGGTGTTGCGACCGCCGTCGTCAAGCTGGGCGCGCGCGGGCTTGCGGTGTCAGGTCCCGGGCTTGAAGCCATCCTGCCGGCGTTCAAGGTCGCCACCATTGACACGGTTGCCGCCGGCGACTGCTTCAATGGCGGACTTGCCCATGCGCTGGAACAGGGCATGGCGCTTGAGGCAGCCCTGCGCTTTGCCGCCGCCACAGCGGCAGTCTCGACCACCCGGAAAGGCGCTTCCGCCGCCGCGCCCACCAGGGCGGAGGTCGATGCTCTGCTCAGCAGCGCCTGATCCGGCCTGCGGCGCATGGCGCCCAGCTGATGTTTCCTTTGCTTAACTTAGCCATTCCGGTTTAGCTTTGCGCAAGGCGAAGTTTTGCTTGGTTTGAATACAAGGGTGCTGCGCCACGGGGAAAGGGTCTGGAACCGGCGGCATGAACCTTAACGAACTGATCGATGAGCTGGCGAAGCTGTCGCGCATGGCCCTGTACGGGCTGGTATTGCTCACCCTGGTGTTCTGCATCACGGGCTATCTGTCGAATTCGCTCACCATCGGTTCGATGGCGATCGAGAACGGCTTCTCGATCATCGTGCAGCTCTTCGCCTACAATTCGATCCGCTTGATGAAGAGCGCCGATCCCATCCGCTTTCCGCATGGCACCGGCAAGCTTGAGAACTTCTACGGCTTCTTCTACGGGGCGCTCACCGTGCCCATTGGCTGCTACATCCTTTTTCAGGCGGTCCGTCACCTGCTGATGCCGGAACACGAGGTGACATTCTCCATCACTCAGGTTCCGCTCATCCCCTCACTGCTGTTCAACATCTATGTGTACCGCACCGCAATCCGGCTGACTTCGCGCTTCGAGAGCCCGCTGCTCGAGTCCTATGCCATCGACTATCGTGTTGCCGTCTGGTTTGACTTCTTCGTCATCATCGCCATGCTGATCGGCCTCATCCTGACCATAACCGGCTCCTCGGGGATTGCGGTCTATATCGATCCCGCATTCTCGCTGTTGATCGCGCTCTTCATGCTGCACTCCGCAGGGGGCCAACTGCTGAAGAATTTCCGTGTTCTGATCGATCTTCCCATGCCCGAGGAGGAGCAGATCGAGATCATGCGCGTTCTGGCGCAGGAGTTCGACGCCTATGAGCAGCTGGGCGCGATCCGCACCCGCCGCAGTGGCACCCAGCGCTTCGTCGAGATCGAGATGTTCTTCAATCCAGACGTGGACGTGAAGTCCATCAATGCCCTGTCGCACCGCATGCAGAACATGCTGGGGGCGCGCCTCAAAGGCGTGAAGCTCAATATTGTGGTGCTTGAACTGGCGCCGGCGGCCTGAATCAGGCCTCAGCTGATGGTGATGGCGGAGGGGTCCCAGCCCTTCGGCGCGGGATATTGCGGGTTCATCTCTTCCAGCGTCTGGCGCACAATGCGGGCGATGATCGCGTTCCTGACCCAGTTTCTGTCGGCTGGAATCACATGCCACGGCGCATGCGCGGTGGAGCATCGGCTGAGGGCTGTTTCATAGGCCGCCATGTAATCATCCCACAGCTTGCGGTCCTCGAGATCGGCGGGGTTGAACTTCCAGCGTTTCTCCGGTGTCTCGACGCGCTCGCGCAGGCGGTCCGCCTGTTCCGCCTTCGAGATGTTCAGCATGAACTTCAAGATGCGCGTGCCATTGTCCGACAGGAGCTTCTCGAATGCGTTGATTTCGCCATAGCGGCGCTCGATGTCCTCGGGGCTGGCGAAATCCCTTACCTTTGCCACCAGAACGTCCTCGTAGTGCGAACGGTTGAAGATGCCGATATAGCCCCTTGGCGGGCAGACCTTGTGCACGCGCCAGAGATAATCCTGCGCCAGCTCGTCCGAAGTCGGGGCCTTGAAGGGCTGCACCCTCACCCCCAGGGGACCGCAATGGTTGAATACCGCACGCACCGTGCCATCCTTGCCGGAGCAGTCGATGCCCTGCAGCACGACGAGCAGCGCCCGCTGGCCTTCAGCGAACAGCTTGTCCTGCAAGGCGTCGATTGCTTCGGCATCAGCAGCGGTATCGGCCTTTGCTGCGTCCTTGTCGGTGAACGGTCCCGTATCGCGCGGATCCAGCTTCGCGAGGCTGAGGGACTTGCCGGGAGCCACGATGTAGCGTTGGGCGATGTTCTTGTGATTGCCTGGCATGGCGTCCCTTCCCGGTGGTTACAACCTATATCCTAGACTCCGGCGAGGATGATTGTCATGCAGGTCGTGGACATGCCCGGTCCTGCGCGGCCACTTGAAGCGCGCGGCCGGGTGCCTTAATCCCTGCTGTTCACCTCTTGTCTTTTCAGGACCCGGAAAAACGTGACTGATTCCAACAAGGCCCAGATGGCCGCCGCCGCCTACCGCCTTCCTGCCATGGACATGGACTTCCTGCTGGGAGATACCACGCGCGGCCTGCGCTTTCAGCTCGAGTACCAGAAGGCGGAGGAACACCTCAGGAAATGGGGCGTGGCGAGCACGGTGATCGTGTTCGGTTCAGCGCGGGTGAAGCCCGGCGATGGCAGCGGCTGGTACGAGGCGGCCCGCGATTTCGCCCGCATCTGCTCGGAGGAAGGCGGCGCCATGATCGAACACAATGGCCCGCGCCAGAATGTGATCGCCACCGGCGGCGGCCCGGGTATCATGGAGGCGGCAAACCGTGGCGCCCATGATGCAGGCGCGCCATCGGTCGGCTTCAACATCACGCTCCCCATGGAGCAGGAGCCGAACGCCTATTCGACACCGGACCTCACCTTCCGCTTTCACTACTTCGCCATGCGCAAGATGCACTTCGCCATCCGTGCAGCAGCGCTCGTGGTGTTTCCCGGCGGCTTTGGCACGATGGATGAACTGTTCGAGATCCTCACGCTCCGCCAGACCGGCAAGATGGACGATGAATTGCCCGTGGTGCTGTATGATTCGAAATTCTGGAAGGGCCTCATCAACTTCCAGCACTTCGCCGACACCGGCATGATCAGCCAGCGTGACCTCGATCTCTTCGGCTATGCCGATTCCCCGCAGGAGGCGTGGCAGCAGTTGCTGAAGCGCGGCCTCAAGCTGCCGGGAGCATGAGCATGCCGGTCCGTATCACCTTTCATGGCGCGGCGCGCACCGTCACCGGCTCCTGCTATCTGGTGGAAACGGAGCATGCAAAGCTGCTTGTCGATTGCGGCATGTTCCAGGGCTCCAAGACAGAGCGCGAACTGAATTACCGCGCCTTCCCCTTCCAGCCCTCAACGCTCTCCGCCGCATTGCTGACCCATGCCCACATCGATCATTCGGGCCTGATGCCGAAACTGGTGAAGCACGGCTTTGACCAGCGCATCCACTGCACCCACGCAACGGCTGATCTCTGCGGAATCATGCTGCCGGATTCGGGCAACATCCAGGAAATGGAAGTGATGCAGCTGAACCGCCGCCGCCTGAAGCGCGGCGAGCAGGAGGTTGAGCCGATCTACACCGCCGATGAGGCCATGGCGGCACTCGCGTATCTCGAGGGCCATCCTTTCGAGACATGGTTCTCGCCAGCCCCCGGCATGCGTGCGAGATTCTGGAACGCCGGGCACCTTCTCGGCAGCGCCTCGATCGAGCTCGAAGTGGAGCAATCCGGCAAGAAGCCGCTGCGCATCCTGTTCTCTGGCGACCTCGGGCCGGACAATAAGATGCTGCAGCACGACCCCGAGGCTCCCGCCGATTTCGATGTCGTGCTGTGTGAGTCAACCTATGGCGGGCGCGACAGGTTCAAGCGCAGCGAAGAGGGCCGCCGCGAGATTCTGGCGCGCGAGGTGAATGATGCGGCGGCGCGCAAGGGCGCGCTGCTGATTCCCTCCTTCGCGGTGGAACGCACCCAGGAACTGGTGACCGACCTCGTCAAACTGATGGACGAGGGCAAGGTCCCGGCAGCCAATATCTTTATCGACAGTCCGCTGGCCTCCAGGGCGACGGCGATCTTCACCCGCCATGCCGGGGAGCTGCAGCATGGCGGCGATCTCACCCGCGCCTTCAACTCACCCCATGTGCGCAGCACCGAGAGCGTCGAGGAATCGAAGGCGCTGGCCCGCTTCAGCGGCTTCCGCATCATCGTGTCGGCATCGGGCATGTGCGAGGCAGGCCGCATCCGGCACCATCTGAAGAACCACCTCTGGCAGCCCTCCACCACTGTATTGCTGGCAGGCTTCCAGGCCGAAGGCTCGCTGGGCCGCATCCTGCAGGATGGCGCCAAGACCGTGACGATCATGGGCGAGGAAATCAGCGTCCGGGCCGCGATCCGCGAGATCGAAGACTATTCCGGCCACGCTGATGGCCCGGAACTGGTGCAGTGGGTGAAGGAGCGCCTGCCCATCGGCCGCTCGATCTTCCTGACGCATGGCGAGGAAGAAGGCCAGCGTGCGCTTGCCGAGGACTTGAAAGGCATCGGCCTGGCACATGATTGCATCCTCATTCCGAGCCTCGATTCCGTCTATGACCTCTCGGGCGAGGCCTGTGCCTTCCTCGCGGAGGAAACGCATCCGCGCATCGACCCAACCATGGTGGCCCGCCTCGACAGCCACAATGACCTGGCCGACCTCATCCTCGACATTCGGGATATTGTGACAAGCGCGGCGGATGAAAAAGCCCGTGGCGTCATCCTCCGCCGCCTGCGGCGCGCGCTCCAGGCCGGCAATGATGGCGGCGACGGCGGGCGGCGCAGGCCCCCTGTTTCCGGCCCCTCACGCCGCAGCCGCGGCTGGGAGGAGTAGCGGCGGGGTTGCAGAAAGCCGTTGGAACGAATCCGCTTTCGTGAAATATTCGTTCCAATGACGGATTCATTTTCACCGCCCCGCGATTTCGCGGCCCTGAAGGCGCTCATCACTGCGCGCGCCACCGAACTCCCGAAGCGCCTCACCCAGATTGCCAGCTTCGCACTGGAGAACCCTGACGAAATTGCCTTCGGCACGGTGTCCTCAATCGCCACCCAGGCGGATGTGCAGCCGTCGGCTCTGGTGCGCTTCAGCCAGGCCATGGGCTATCAGGGTTTTTCGGAGATGCAGGAAATTTTCCGATCGCGCCTGCGCGACCGAATCCTGAATTACGGCGAGCGCCTGCGGCAGCTGCGCGAACATGCGGAAGAGCCCTCCAAGGCCAATGCCGTTTTCCAGGGCTTCTGCGATGCTTCGGAGAAGTCCATCGCCGCCCTGCGGGAAAAGCTGACGCCCGAGGAGGTTGACCGCGCGGTGGAGCAGCTCGCGGCGGCGGAAACCATTTATCTGCTTGGGCTGCGGCGCTCCTTCCCCATCGCCTCCTACATGGCCTATGCCTTTGGAACGCTCGGTATACGGACGATCCTCGTCGATGCGGTGGGCGGGCTTGCCGCGGAGCAACTCACTTTTGCGACGGTGAAGGACGCCGTGATTGCCATTTCCTTTGCGCCCTATGCGTCCGAAACCGTGAACCTGGCACAGGCCGCCGCGGGGCGGCAGGTGCCGGTCGTGTCCATCACCGATGGCCCGTTTTCGCCGCTGGCCCAGATCGCGGGCCAGTGGCTGGAGGTCAGCGAAGCCAATTTCGAGGGCTTCCGCTCAATGGCCGCCACCCTGACGCTGGCGATGACGCTGACGGTTGCCATTGCCGAACGCCGCCAGCAGGCCTGAATTCTGCCGCGAAGTTACCCGATGAGGCCTTTTCCGAACGCAAGACACAGGCAGGGAGCACCCACTCCACCATGACCGCCATACCGGATCATTACGCGGCACTCGGCATAGACCCGGCGGCCGACCCGGAAGTGATTGCCGCTGCCTACCGGGCACTTGCCAAGAAATATCACCCGGATACGGGCGCCACGACCGGAACCGCCTCGGCGGAGCGGTTCGAACAGGTGCAACGCGCCTATGAGGTGCTGCGGAGTCCCGAAAGCCGCCGCCGCTATGACCTAGACCTTCTCGCGCAGGCCGAGCGCGACCTTGAGGAACATCTGGCCCGCAAGCGCCGCGCCCTGCCCGGTGCCGGCGGTACCGCAGCCGGCATCACGCGTCCCGATCTCGGGGCCATCCGGCCGGAACCTGCCTCGGCAAGGCCGCGAGGCCGCGGGCCCTCAGTGCCGCAGCATACGGGCGGCCGCCGGTCCGCCGCACCCTTCCTCATCCCCGCAGCGCTGTTACTGGTGCTTCTGGGCGCAGCCGCCTGGCTTTTCCTTCCGGACCAGCGCGGGATGCAGTCCTCCACCATAGTGGGGACCGCGGCCCCGTCTGCAGAGATGCCAGCCCCGACACCCGCCGCGCCCGCCGCGCCGAATTCCGCTGATGGCGTCCCTGCCGGATCTGCCGGATCTGCCGCACAGGCGGCACTGGAAACGGCCGCCGTCAAGGCGGATGCCGAGCCAGCAGCGGCGCCGCCCGCCACCGACACTGCAGCCGCCGCTCCGCCGGAGGGCGAGCCGGGCCAAACGCCGGTCTTCGGAACATCCGACCCTGGGGAGGCTGATGCTGGAACCGCAACCACAACGGCTGCCATGCCGGTGCCTGTTCCGCCTGTGCCCACGCCGAAGCCGCGCCCCGCGAAACCGAACACGGCGACAGCCAAGCCCCCCGCATCAAAGCCACCGGCAACAAAGCCACCCGCCGCCAAGCCACCCGCAGCGCCCCGCCTGCAGGCCGAGGCCGCCAGCGCCTACACGCTAACGATTTTCGAGCGCAAGCGGCGCGGCGGTATCCGCAGCAGGCAGGCGGACATGCTGTTCGCCACGCGTGGCAGCTGTGTTGAATTCGGGGTGAGGGCCGTGCTCCGCCGCATGGAAGCACGCAACATGAATCCCCGCCGCCAGCGCATCTGGTATGAGTGCGAGCCCGCTTTCTGAAGCATTCGGGCCCGCGCCCTCCGGATCTCTTCAGCTCCGGCGCGGTCGCCATTATTGCATCACCACGGCCGTTGCCAGACTGACGGACAATCAAGCGTGATGGCAATTGTCATGCCCCCACCCCTGCACCAACGGAACGGGAGCCGAAGCGCCTTGTTCAGCGGCCCGAGGCCTCGATCGCGTCATCCAGCGTCTTGAGGCCCGTGGTCGGGGCGGAGACCAGCACGGCCATGTTGCCGGGCCGGTGCTCGTTCTTCCACATCTTGATATGGGCCTTGGGAATATCGTTCCAGGCATAGACCTCCGACATGCAGGGATCGATGCGACGGGCCATGACAAGCTTGTTCGCGGCGGAGGCCTGCATGAGGTTGGCGAAGTGCGAGCCCTGCACGCGCTTCTGGTGCATCCACAGATAGCGCGCATCAAGCGTCAGGTTGAAGCCCGTGGTACCGGCACAGATCACGATCATGCCGCCGCGCCTGGTCATCAGCACCGAAACCGGGAAAGTTGATTCACCGGGATGCTCGAAAACCATGTCGACGTTGTTGCCCTTGCCCGTGAAGTGCCAGATGGCCTTGCCGAACTCGCGGGCGCCCTTCAGCCACTCATTGTATTCGGGCGTGCCGACGGCCGGCATCTGGCCCCAGCAGTTGAACTTCTTGCGGTTGATGACGCCCTTGGCACCCAGTTGCATCACGAAGTCGGCCTTGTCGTCTTCCGAGATGACGCCAATGGCATTGGCACCGGTGGTGGCGATGAGTTGCACCGCCATGGAGCCGATGCCGCCCGAGGCGCCCCACACCAGAACGTTCTGACCGGCACCCAGCACATTCGGCTTGTGGCCGAACAGCATGCGGTAGGCGGTGGCGAGCGTCAGCGTGTAGCAGGAGGCCTCTTCCCACGAGAGATGCTGCGGCTTGGGCAGCAGCTGACGGGCCTGCACGCGGGTGAACTGGGCAAAGGACCCATCCGGCGTCTCATAGCCCCAGATGCGCTGTGAATTGGAGAACATCGGGTCGCCGCCGTTGCACTCCTCGTCATCGCCGTCATCCTGGTTGCAGTGGATGACAACCTCGTCACCCACCTTCCAGCGCTTCACCTTGGAGCCCACCGCATAGACGATGCCGGAGGCGTCGGAGCCCGCGATGTGATAGGGGTTCTTGTGGCCGTCGATGGGCGAGATGGGCTTGCCGAGCGCAGCCCAGACGCCATTGTAATTGACGCCCGCCGCCATGACGAGGACGAGGCATTCATCCTCGCCGATCGCCCATGTGGGAACGACCTCCACCTGCATGGCCGTATCGGGAGAACCATGGCGCTCCTGGCGGATGCACCAAGCATACATCTTGCTTGGCACATGACCGAGCGGCGGGATTTCACCCACCTCGTACAGGTCCTTCACCGGCTGGTTGGCATTGGCCGGCGTGGTGGATGCGGCGGCGGCAGAACTCATGTCGTCGTCTCCCTTCAAGATCTGGAGCAGAGAATAACCGAGGCTAACTCACTTCGCATCGCAACAAAAGGAGGGGGGTCTGGACCAGATTTCCCTTACTGTACCTGCCAAAAGTCTGAGTTGCGGTGCACAAGGGGTCATGCCAGCATGGCAGGATCATGACCACGCGCGACAAACCCTGGCTCTTCCGCACCTATGCCGGCCATTCAACGGCGGCTGATTCCAACCAACTCTACCGGACCAATCTGGCCAAGGGCCAGACGGGCCTGTCAGTGGCCTTCGACCTCCCGACCCAGACGGGCTACGACTCCGACCACGTGCTGTCGCGCGGCGAGGTGGGCAAAGTGGGCGTGCCGGTGTCGCACTTAGGCGACATGCGAACCCTGTTCGACGGCATTCCGCTCGCCACCATGAACACCTCGATGACGATCAACGCCACCGCCGCGTGGCTCCTGTCACTTTATGTTGCCGTGGCCGATGAACAGGGTGCACCGCGCGGCAGCCTTTCCGGCACCACGCAGAACGACATCATCAAGGAGTATCTGTCCCGCGGCACTTACGTCTTCCCGCCCAAGCCCTCGATGCAACTGATCACTGACACCATCGCATTTTCCACGAAGGAGCTGCCCAAGTGGAACCCGATGAATGTGTGCTCCTACCACCTGCAGGAAGCAGGCGCCACGCCGGTGCAGGAGCTGTCCTATGCACTCGCCACCGCGATTGCCGTGCTGGACGGCGTGAAGGCGAGTGGAGCGGTGGCGGACAAGGACTTCCCCGAAGTCTTCGGGCGCATTTCCTTCTTCGTCAATGCCGGCATCCGCTTCATCACAGAGCTTTGCAAGATGCGCGCCTTCACCGAGCTCTGGGATGAGATCGGCCGTGAGCGCTATGGCATCACGGATGAGAAGCACCGCCGCTTCCGCTATGGCGTGCAGGTGAATTCGCTGGGCCTTACCGAGCAGCAGCCCGAAAACAACGTCTATCGCATCCTCATCGAAATGATGGCGGTTGTGCTCTCCAAGAATGCCCGGGCGCGTGCCGTGCAGCTGCCCGCCTGGAACGAGGCCCTCGGCCTGCCGAGGCCCTGGGACCAGCAATGGTCGCTCCGCATGCAGCAGGTCATGGCCTATGAGACGGACCTCCTCGAACACGCTGACATCTTCGACGGCTCGCATGAGATCACCCGCAAGGTGGACGCGCTGAAGGAAGAAGCCCGCGCCGAGCTCTCGCGCATCCTCTCGATGGGCGGCGGCACGTCGGAAGACGTGATCGCCTACATGAAGCGCAAACTCGTCGAGAGCAACACGGCACGCCTCGCGGCGATTGAATCGGGCGACACCAAGATCATCGGCGTCAACGCCTTCACCACGACCGAGCCCTCGCCATTGTCGGCTGGCACCGATGCCATCATGACGGTGAAGGACGATGTCGAGTATGAGCAGATCGAGCGGCTGAAGGCCTGGCGTTCCGCGCGCGACCAGAAGGCGGCGAAGGCTGCTCTGGAAGAACTCGCACGCGCCGCCAGGGAAGGCCGCAACATCATGGAGCCGTCGATTGCCTGCGCCAAGGCAGGCATCACCACCGGCGAATGGGGCGGTACTTTGCGCGAGATCTTCGGCGAATACCGCGCCCCCACCGGCGTGGCGCTGACCATGCATGCAGGCGCTTCCGAATCTCTCGAAGAGATCCGCACCCGCGTGAAGGCGCTGACCGAGCGCATGGGCGAGACGCCGCGCTTCCTCGTCGGCAAGCCGGGCCTCGACGGCCACTCGAACGGAGCCGAACAGATCGCCGTGCGCGCCGCCGAAACCGGCCTCGAAGTCATCTATGACGGCATCCGCGTGACGCCGGAGCAGCTGGTGAAGGTGGT
>CAYMQH010000096.1:0-12301 GCA_964392525.1 uncultured Aestuariivirga sp. | reverse complement strand
ATGATTACCGCCGCGGCGGACGGCATTGGCAAATCGATCGCCCAGGCTTTCGCGGCGCAGGGCGCCAAGGTTCACATCTGCGACGTGAATGAGGCGGCGTTGGCGAAATTCCGGGCCGAGTTCCCCGCCATCACGGCGAGCAAGGTGAATGTAAGGAACGAGGGCGAGATCAACGCCTGGTTCGATGCCGCGCTGAAAGACCTTGGCGGCCTCGATGTTCTGGTCAACAACGCGGGCATCAAGGGGCCGACCGCACCCGTTGAGGAGGTTGAGCTTCACGAGTGGCGCGAATGTCTCGAAATCTGCCTCGATTCCTATTTCCTGTGCGCGAAACGCGCTGCGCCCGTCATGAAGGCGCAGAAATCCGGCATCATCATCAATATGTCGTCGAATGCCGGGCAATTTGGCTTCGGCAACCGCACACCCTATGCGGCGGCGAAATGGGGCGTGATCGGCCTCACGAAATCCCTCGCCATCGAACTGGGCCGTGACAATGTGCGCTGCAACGCCATCTGCCCGGGCTCGGTGAAGGGTGACCGCATCAATCGCGTCATTCAGGGTGAGGCTGATGTGCGCGGCGTCCCGTTTGACGTGGTCGCGAAGGAGATCGTCGGTAACCAGTCGCTCGAACGGCTGACGGAAGCGCATGAGGTGGCCGCGCTAGCGGTGTTCCTCGCCTCTCCCGCCGCATTCATGATCAACGGCCAGGACATCGCCATCGATGGGCATGTCGAAACCTTCCATATCAAGTGAGTTCCCCAGATGGATTTCAATCTCAGCGACGAACAGCAGATGATCATCAAGACGACGCGCGATTTCGTCGTCAATGAACTCTATCCGCATGAAGCCGAAATCGAGGAGACCGGCGTTCTCCGCCATGACCTCCGCGATGCGATCAAGAAGAAGGCCATCGAGGCTGGCCTCTATGCCGCAAACATGCCCGCCGAAGTGGGCGGTGCCGGCCTCGATACGCTGACATGGGTTCTCTATGAAAAGGAATTGGGCCGCGCCAACTATGCCCTGCACTGGACTTGCGTCGCCCGCCCCTCCAACATCCTGATGGCGTGCGAGGGTGAACAGCGCGAGAAATATCTTTTCCCTGCGGTTCGCGGCGAGAAGTCCGACTGCCTTGCGATGACGGAACCGGGCGTCGGCTCGGACGTGCGCGGCATGAAGACTTTTGCGAGGCAGGATGGAGATGACTTTGTCATCAACGGCACCAAGCATTTCATCAGCCATGCCGATGAAGCCAATTTTGTCATCTTGTTCGCCGCAACGGGTGAGGAAGACACGCCGCGTGGGAAGAAGAAGCTCATCACCGCCTTCCTGATCGACATGGGAACGCCGGGCTTCACCGTGCGGCCCGGTTACAAGAACGTGTCGCACCGGGGCTATAACAATTGCGTCCTGGAGTTTACCGACTGCCGTGTGCACAAGTCCCAGATCCTTGGCGAGGTTCACAAAGGCTTCGAGGTAGCGAACGACTGGCTGGGCGCCACCCGCCTGCAGGTCGCGGCCACCTGCATCGGCAGGGCCGAGCGCGCCCTGGACCATGCCAAGCAATATGCGGTGGACCGCCAGCA
Organism: uncultured Aestuariivirga sp.; assembly: GCA_964392525.1. Lineage (GTDB taxonomy): Bacteria > Pseudomonadota > Alphaproteobacteria > Rhizobiales > Aestuariivirgaceae > Aestuariivirga. Next base: position 10,718 of record CAYMQH010000096.1, on the reverse strand, counting down.
GTTCGGCCAGCAGATCGGCAAGTTCCAGGGTGTATCTTTCAAGCTGGCGGACATGGCGCTGGAACTCAAGGCCGCGGAATTGCTGACGCTGGAAGCTGCGTGGAAGTTCGACAACAAGACCGTCACCGACATGGACATGGCCATGGCGAAACTCAAGGCCACCGAAATGCTGGCTTTCGTGGCCGATGAGGCAATCCAGATTCATGGCGGCATGGGATTGATGTCCGACTTGCCGCTGGAACGCATCTGGCGCGATGCCCGCGTCGAGCGCATCTGGGAGGGAACGAGCGAAATCCAGCGCCACATCATCTCCCGCGCGCTGCTTCGGCCGCTGGGGGGATGATGCTCGCCACCCGTACCCGTCATCCCGGCGAAGAGTAAGACAGACATGAAAAATCTCTCCCGCCTACTCAATCCGAAATCCATCGCCTTCGTTGGCGGCAATGAATGCGCCATTGCCATCAAACGCACGAGGGAATTGGGTTTCGCGGGCAAGATCTATGCCGTGCACCCGAAGCGGGAGGAACTCTCCGGCATTCCCACGTTGAAATCCGCGGCCGATATTCCAGAATCCGTCGATGCCGCTTTCATCGCGGTGAAGAACGAGCCGACCATCGACGTTGTGCGAACGCTTGCGGCGAAGGGCTGTGGTGGCGCGGTTATCTACGCTGCAGGCTTCGCAGAGACCGGCAACACTCACCTCCAGCAGCAACTCCTCGACGCCGCAAACGGCATGCCGCTGATGGGGCCGAACTGCTACGGTTTCGTCAATACGCTCTCACAGGCAGCACTCTGGCCCGACGAAACAGGTCTCGAACCCGTGCCGCGCGGTGTGGCGCTGATCACCCAGTCCGGCAACATTGCCTGCAACTTTACCATGATGATGCGCGGGCTTCCTGTTGCTGCCGTGTTCTCCATCGGCAACCAGGTGGATGTCGGTATGCATGACATGGTGGAGACTCTCTCCGCCGATCCGCGGATCTCGGCCATTGGCCTCCATGTCGAAGGTCTGCCCGATGTCTCAGCCTTCGCCCGTGCTGCATCAATTGCGCGAGAACGTAAGGTTCCCATCGTGGTGCTGAAAACCGGGCGATCCGAACAGGGCGCCAAGGTTGCGATGAGCCACACCTCATCGCTGGCCGGAGCCGATACGCTCTATGACGCTTTGTTCGAGCGTTATGGCATAGCGCGGATGAAATCCGTCTCGGCCTTTGCGGAGACGCTGAAGTTCCTGCACAATGGCGGGCCGATTGCGGATTCCCGCCTCGTCTCCCTCTCCTGCTCCGGCGGTGAGGCGGCGCTTGTGGCGGACATGGCTCTTGAGCGCAATGTCAGCTTCCCGCCCTTCAGTGCAGAGACCAAGCCGCGCGTGGCGGCGACCCTTAATGAGTATGTGGCCATCGACAACCCGCTCGATTACCACACCTTCATCTGGGGCCAGCCGGAGAAGCTGACCGCCACCTTCACCGAGGTGCTGAAGGGTGGCTTCGATGTCGGCATGGTGATCCTCGACACACCCACCCACCCGAAGATGAAACCCGACAGCTGGGCCACCACGGCGCGTGCCATGGCAGCAGCCGCGAAAGCGACGGGCGCTCGCGCCGCCGTCGTCGCCTCGCTTTCTGAAGGCATGCCGCTGTCTCTTGCTGCAGAACTTTCGGAGTCCGGTGTTGCGCCGATGATGGGGCTTGACGATGCGCTGACCGCCTTCGAGGCCGCCGCGTTCATCGGGCGCAACTGGGCACGCACAGAAGACCCGCCCCAAATGCTTCCGCCCGTTCGCAACGGATCAAGCGAGCATGTTTTGAGCGAGCACGAGGCCAAGGCGCTTCTCAAGCAGCATGGGCTTTCGGTGCCGGAAGGGATTGTCTGCAAGGCGCATGAAGCTGTCAGCGCGGCAGAGAAGCTCGGCTTCCCCGTTACCCTGAAAGTGTCATCTGCCGCCATCGCCCACAAGACGGAAGCAGGTGGCGTGGCGCTGAACCTCCGGACACCCGGCGAAGTCGAGGAGGCCGCCAAGCGAATGGCGAAGCTCGCACCCGACGTACTGGTGGAGCGGATGGTGACGGGTGCCGTCGCTGAACTCATCATTGGGCTTACTTCCGACCCGCAGTTCGGAACCGCCCTCGTCGTAGGTGCCGGCGGCATTCTCACCGAGCTTCTCAAGGACTCGGTCACGCTGATCCTGCCAACCACGCAGACCGAAATCGCCCGCGCCCTGAAGACGCTGAAAGTGTGGACGCTGGTCGAAGGCTTCCGCGGCAAGTCTGGCGATCAGATGGCCGTCATTCACGCTGTCGAGGCCGTGGCGGCTTTCGCCAACGCCAATCGTGGCCTCGTCGAGGAACTCGATGTGAACCCCCTGCTCGTTCTCAAGGATGGCGCTGTCGCCGTCGATGCCCTGATCAAGATGAGGAAGCCATGACCGTACAGGAAAACACCACCGGCCCCATTCACGTGACCCGCCATGGCCGGGTGCTCGAAGTCAGGATCGAGCGCGGCAAGGCCAATGCGATCGATGCCGCGACAAGCCGCATCATGGGCGACATCTTCGCGGGCTTCCGTGACGACCCGGAACTCCGCGTCGCTATCCTCACCGGCACCGGTGAAAAGTTCTTCTGCCCGGGCTGGGATTTGAAGGCGGCTGCAGAAGGCGAAGCGCCGGACTCGGATTATGGCGTCGGTGGCTTCGGCGGCTTGCAGGAACTCCCCGGCCTCAACAAGCCTGTCATCTGCGCGGTGAACGGCCTGGCTTTCGGTGGCGGCTTCGAGATCATGATTTCCTGCGACATTATCATCGCCGCCGAGCATGCCACCTTTGCGCTGCCTGAAATCAACTCCGGCACCGTGGCGGATGCGGCGTCCATCAAGCTGCCGCGCCGCATTCCCTATCATGTGGCCATGGAGATGCTGTTTACCGGCCGCCGCGTGGACGCGATCGAAGCCAAGCACTGGGGCCTCATCAACGAGATCGTTCCCGCCGACCGACTGATGGAACGCGCCCGCGACGTGGCGAACCAACTGGCTGATGGCCCGCCCCTCGTCTTCGCCGCCATCAAGGAAATCACCCGCGAGACAGCGCACCTCCCCGTGCAGCAGGCCTTCGACATGGTGACCAAGCGCAAGCTCAAGACGGTGGACGTTCTCTATTCCAGCGAAGACCAGCTCGAAGGTGCCAGGGCCTTCGCCGAGAAGCGCAAGCCCCAGTGGAAGGGCCGTTAGCCCCATAAAAAAAGCCCCGGACTTTCATCCGGGGCTCAGGCGGAGAGGCGGTTTCAGCCAACAAGCCAGAGGCGGCTCGACTGGCGGATACGGGTCTGCTCGGCATCCAGTTCCTCAAGCACCGCGACATCGGCGGCGGAGACGGACAGCGAGCGAATGATCTGGCGCACCGCCGATCCCGGGTTGAACCACAGGGGCATCGGAACAGCGGCGGCGATACGGGTTGTCATAATCTTCAACGATCATTTTTAATTGCGGGCCTGCTATGCTTGATAAGCTCGTGCGCAGCCGTACACAAACGAGGAGTTCTAGGTTAATCTTCAAACATTGTTTGAGGATTGCCCATGTTACGCCACATTCCCGGCCTCCAGGCATTGAAGGCCTTTGATGCCTCGGCCCGCCACTTGAACTTCACCCGGGCGTCACAGGAACTGCACGTCACCCCGGCCGCCGTCAGCCACCAGATCAAGGAACTTGAGGAAGCGGTTGGCATGCCCCTGTTCCAGCGCACCAGTCGCCACATGCAACTGACGCGTCAGGGCGAAATCCTCAGACCCGCCATCGCCGAGGCCCTCGAAGGCCTGACACGTGCGTTGCAGCGCGTCCGCCAGTTGGAGAACCCCACGCAGGTGCGTGTCACCGTTTCCCCGTCGCTTGCCGCCAAGTGGCTGGTGCCACGCCTCGACCGTTTCCTCGAAACCATACCGGGAGCGGACGTGCGGATCGACGTATCATCGGAACCGCTCGACTTCGACCGCGAGGATGTCGACGTGGCGATCCGCTTCGGCGATGGCATCTATCCCGGACTGCAGGTGGAAAAGCTATTCCATGAAATGGTGTTCCCGGTGTGCAGCCCCGCGCTTCTGACGGGAAACAAGCCGCTTCGCGAGCCGCGCGATCTCCTGCAGTTCACCCTCATCCACCTCGAATGGGAAGCGCAGGACGCGGTATGGCCGAACTGGCGCATGTGGATGAAGGCGGCGGGCGTAAAGGATTTCAATGACACGCGCGGCCTTCACTTCAGCCAGACATCCCTCGCGCTCGAGGCCGCCCTCGACGGCCTTGGCGTAGCGCTCGGTGAAACCACACTGGCCGCCGATGACCTCGCATCAGGCCGTCTCGTCAAGCCGTTCGCGTTATCGCTGCGCAGCCCGGCCCAGTTCGGTTATCACCTGATCACCCGGCGCGATACGGCAGAGCGCCCGGTGGCCACGGCCTTCCGCAACTGGATTCTGGCTGAGGCTGCCCGTGAGGCGTGAGCGCCACGCGCCCTGTTTCACATGGTTGACAAGGTGTTGCCGCCGTCATTTAGTCAATCTCACCGGATTCAGTGCTTACCATGAGTGGGACTGCCGGCTGTAGCTGATGATTTGAAGGCCGAAAAATGCCGCGCAAGCCACGAAACCTCATCTTCGGAAGGGACGAACGCCCGGCCTTCGCATCGACATCGCTTCTTGCCCTCCAACATGCAGCGCTCTCGATCTTGTTTCTGGTTTACGCAGTCCTTATCTCCGAAGGGGCTGGTTTCACTCAGGCACAACAGCAGGCATTGATGGCCGGCACTTTGTTGAGCTGCGGCATCGGCGCCATTCTTCAGGCCGCTTTTCCACGCTTTGCCAGCGGCCTTCTCGTTCTTCCGATCGGCACGCCTGTCTTTGTTGCCTTCGGCATTCAGGCCGGGGTGGAGGCCGGTCCGGGCGGCATCGCAACACTCGCGCTCATCGGTGGCGTGGCACAGATCGCAATGGGGCAACTGCTGCCGAAGCTCCGGGCTTTCTTTCCAGCCGAAGTGTGTGGCGTGGTGGTGCTCATGCTCGGCGTGTCCATCCTGCCGCATGGCTTCCTCCGTATTCTCGGCGCGGAGTCGGGCGGCGTGGCGGTTGACATCGACACCAAGGCATTGACCATCGGCCTCGTCACCATGGCAAGCATCATCGCGGCATCTGTCTGGCTCAAGGGAACGCCGCGCTTCTTTGCCTTGCTGCTGGGCTGCGCAGCGGGCCACGCGGCGGCCGCCGTGTTTGGTGAACTGGATGGCTTCGGCACGGCGATATCGGCTGCGGCGTTCATTTCAACGCCGCAACCCATCATTCCTTCCTTCGATATCAGCTTGGCGCTTATTGCCGGGTTTCTGATTTTGGCGGTCGTTTCCGCGGTGGATGACATGGGCGTATTCATCAGCATGGACAGGATGGATAATGCCGACTGGGTGCGCCCGGACATGCCTCAGACGGCCCGCGGCATTTCCGCGTCCGGCGCCACGAGCGTGATCTCCAGCTTTCTCGGGGGCAGCTTCCTCGGGTTCTCATCCACCAACATCGGGCTTGCCTTTGCAACCGGCGTCACATCCCGGATCGTTGGAATTGGTGCGGGCCTTGCCCTCATCGCTGCAAGCTTCTTTCCGAAACTGATCGCCGCCGTTGGCGCTATGCCGGCACCTGTCGTGGGTGGGATACTGGCCTATGCTGCAAGCTTCTTCATCGTGGCCGGCGCGGAACTGGCCCTGTCACGCATGCTCTCGCCCCGGCGCATGATCGTTATTGGCGTGCCGGTCGCGGCAGGCATCATCGTACAGGCGACACCGGCTGTCGCCGCCGGATCGACCGGGCTTGCCGCCGTCATTCTGCATTCTCCGCTCATGCTGTCCGCATTGCTGGCGATCGGGCTGAACGCCATCATGCGGATCGGCATCGCACAGTCGGGGGCAATCGACATCACCTCGGACGAGGGTGCGCGTCACGAGCAGGTCGCCGAGGCGCTCAACCAATGGGGCGAGATTTGGGGCCTGCCCCGCGCTACGGTCATGCGGGCGGCACACGCCGTGAACCAGCTTATTGAGACGGTGTCGCCCTCGCAAAGCAGCCCCGTGACACTGGAAGCCCGTCACGACGATGTGACTGTGGACCTGCGTCTCATCTACACAGGCCAGCCGATCACCATTCCGCACCGGGCCCCAACGCCCGAGGAGTTTCTCAACGACGCCGATGGCGAAGCACGGATGACTGGCTGGCTGGTCCGCAACCTCGCCAATCAGGTGAAGCCATTTGAGCAGAACGGCAAGCAGGGTATTCTGCTCCGCTTCGACTCCTGACACATGGTTCGAACACACCCTTCACCGCTCACCAACGCGATGCGCCTCGGCAAGCCGCCTCACTCAGGATCAAGCGCCGGATGCTGGTCGAACACGCCAACGGGCATCTGCTCATAATCAATGATGGCGCCCGTCATCATGCTGGCGGAGGGCGAGACCAGATAGGCGAATAGACCCGCAACGTCTTCGGGCGTGATCAGGCGGCCAGAAGGCATGCGGCGGCCAATACGCTCCGCCCAGTCCTGCGGCATGCCGTGAAAGCCAGTCTGCAGCACATGTTCACCTTCGGAGTTCACCCAACCGAGATTTATTCCGAAAACGCGGATGCCGTCGCGCTTCACGCTGTTGGCCGCCGAACGGGTGAGCACGTTCAGCGCTGCCTTCGAGGCCGCATAGGTGGCGAGGTTGGGCGGGCCACCATAAGCCAGCATGGAGGAGACATTGATGATGACGCCCGAAGCCTGTGGCCGCATGACCTTCGCCGCCGCCTGCATCAGGAGAAGCGGTGCCCGGGTGTTGACGGAAAAGATGCGTTCGAACGACCCGGCGGTCGTGTCGTCAAGCCCGCAGCGCTCGGTATTGCCGGCGGCACTCACCAGAACGTCCAGCCTGCCGAAGGCGGCGAGGGCCGCCGCAACGGCCCGGTGAGGAACATCCTCGTCCTGAAGATCGCCCTTCAACACCTCGACCCGCCCCATTGACCGCAGCGTGCCGGCGCTGCCGTCAAGCTTTGCACCGTTCCGGTCCAGCAGCATCACGCCCGTGAACCCCATCTCCAGAAAACGCCGGGCCGCTGCATACCCCAGCCCCTGCGCCCCACCGGTGACCAATGCGCAACGCCCATCCGCCATGTTCCGTCCCCTGCTCGCAACCGCCCGGATCTTAGTGCATGACCAGAATTTGTGGATGCGATTCTTGCGCCAGTTATACGCGCCGGTCCCAGCGCCAGTATTCGTTCAATAACCCGGAGGAACGCAGCTCACGCGACGTTTCCTGTAGTCGGTTCCGTACAAGTTCGAGGATGCACCAGGACTGCGCGCGTACAACCTCTGATACTTTTTGGGCCAAAAAGGCCGTCCGTGGTATCGCGTCAATTCCCGGACGCCGCGGCCTCTGCCAGCGTCTTCAGCTTCGCCAGCGCCCTTTCATGCTCAGCCCCCGCCTGACGATCGACCATCAGACCGGCCCAGCGGTCCACCACGCCCGGCAGTTTGGCGCTGTAGTCCCAGGTAACGCGCGTGCCCCCGTCGGCGGGCTCGATATCGAGTGCCGACACAGCGGCGCCGAACTCCCCATAATCGACAGCAAGGATCAGGCGATCACCGGGCACAAACTCGGTCACGGTAAGTGTGCCGTTGCCGGCGACTGGATTGTTCGATGCCCAGCGCAGCACCTGCCCGACACCGGCTTGCTCCGGCCCGTCGAAGCTGAAGGCAACGGCCGGATCGACCTCAGTAACGGCTGACCACTCAGGCCAGCGGCGCAAATCCCCCGCGATGGCGAAGACCTCGCCGGGCGGCGCCGCAATCTGCATCGAACGCGACACTCGCACCTCGCCAGGCAGCATGTAGGCCCCGCCGTAGAAGATCACGGTGAGCCCGATCAGAAAGTACACGATGGCTTTGATGACTGATTTCATGCCCCCTTAGGACCATAACCTCCCGGGCTTGGCAACCACCTATTCCACAACGGGGCGGCACCCCTGCCCGGGCTGCGTGCGGCCGCGCTTGCCTGTCACGCGCCGATCAAGCAATCTCACGCCCATGAGCAACACCATCTTTACGTCCGACTTCAAGGCACGCCCCTTCTGGTGGGAGGCCTATGAACCCCAGCCGCTGCCCGAAGTGGCGCTGCCGAAATCAATCCGCGTGGTCATCATCGGCGCTGGCTATGCCGGTCTCAATGCTGCGCTGGAACTACACCGGGAAGGCATCGGCTGCATCGTGCTCGACGCCAATGAGCCGGGCTTCGGAGGCTCCTCGCGCAATGGCGGCATGGTGTCAGGCGGGGTCAATGTCGGCAAACGCTACATGGCGAGGGCCCTCTCCGACGCGGAAGCCGCACCCTACCTGAACGATGCGGCCGATGCCTTCAGCCACATCGAGGACCTGATCGACCGAGAAAACATCGACTGCGGCTGGACGCGGGCCGGATACTTTCTCGGCGCCTGGTGCAAGAGCCACTATGAGGGCATGGCGCACAAGGTCGAGCTGCTGAACCAGATGGCGCGGTCCGAATCCTATCTCGTACCACCGGAGCGCCAGCGCGAGGAAATCGGATCCGACTACTACCGTGGCGGCGTGGTGGTCGGCCGCGCTGGCCACCTGCACCCGGCCCTGTTGTTCAAGGGCCTGCTCGGCCTCTGCCAGCAACGCGATATTCCCATTGCATCCAAGACCCCTGCCACGAAGCTCACCGAAACCGCGACCGGCTGGCGGGTTGACACGCCGCGCGGCAGCATCGAGGCCGGTGACGTCATCATCGCCACCAATGGCTATACGGGTGACGTGACGCCGGACCTGAAGCGTCGCGTCGTGCCCGTTGGGTCCTACATCATCGCCACGGAAGAACTCCCCGCCGATCTGGCCGCCACCATCAGTCCGAAGAACCGTTCCTTCGCCGATACACGCCGCGTGCTGACCTATTACCGCATGTCGCCCGACGGCAAGCGGCTGATATTCGGCGGCCGCGCCAAGTTCGGCCATACCGACCCGGTCGAAACAGCTCCCATCCTGCACCGCTTCATGACCGACCGCTTCCCGCAGCTGAAGGGCACGAAGATCACCCATGCCTGGACCGGCAACGTGGCCTTCACGCTGGATGAGCTGCCCCATATGGGAAAATTCAGGAACATGCATTACGCGCTGGGCTGCAATGGTTCCGGCATTGCCATGATGAGCTATCTCGGCCACCAGACGGCCCGCAAGATCGCCGGGAAGTCAAACCATGTGTGTGCCTTCGACAGCCCGGAGTTCCCCGACCATCCACTCTATACCGGCAACACCTGGTTCCTTCCGTGGATCGGCCGCTACTTCCGCACACGGGACTGGATCGACCGGCAATTCGGATGACCTTCGCCTGATCGCGCAGCGTCTGTGAAACGAAACGGCCTGCGCTCAGGCCGCCAGTTTCACCAACGTCTGCATCAGTAGACGGGTGCCCTTCAGGCGGTCCTCGGGCTTGTCCCATGTCCGCATGACGACGAGTTTCATGTCAGGGCGCAGCTTGGCCATCGTTCCCTGCCCGGTGATCCACTGCACGAGTGCTGGCGGATTGGCGAAGGCATCGCCGCGGAAGGCCATCACGGCGCCCTTCGGCCCGGCATCGACGCTCTGGACATTCGCAGCCCGGCACAGAAGCTTGATCGACACGACCGCCAGCAGGTGATTCACCTCATCTGGCAGGGGCCCGAAGCGGTCGCGCAATTCCGCGCCGAAGGCATCCACCGCCTGCTGGTCGTGCAGGTCGGCAAGGCGGCGGTAGAGGCCAAGCCGTACCTGCAGGTCCTCGACATAGCTCTCGGGGATCAGCACAGAGGTGCCGAGGTTGATCTGCGGCGACCACTGGCCATCCGACTCCAGCGTATCCTCGCCGGTCCGGAGCTTGGCCACTGCCTCCTCGATCATCTGCTGGTAAAGCTCGTAGCCCACTTCCTTGATATGGCCCGACTGCTCGTCGCCCAGCAGATTGCCAGCGCCGCGCAGGTCAAGGTCATGGCTCGCCAGCGTGAAGCCTGCCCCCAGTGAATCGAGCGACTGCAGAACCTTAAGCCGCTTGTCGGCAGCCGCCGTGAGCGTCTTGTTGGCGGGCGTGGTGAAGATCGCATAGGCCCGCTGCTTCGAGCGCCCCACCCGCCCGCGCAGTTGGTAAAGCTGGGCGAGGCCGAACATGTCCGCCCGGTGGATGATGAGCGTGTTGGCCGTCGAGATATCAAGGCCCGATTCCACGATGGTGGTGGACAGCAGCACATCGAACTTCCGGTCATAGAAGCCGGTCATGATGTCTTCGAGTTCGGTGGGCGGCATCCGGCCATGCGCCATGCGGAACTTCACCTCCGGCACCGTCTCGCGCAGGAAGGCAGCGATCTCGTCGAGATCCGTCACGCGCGGCACCACATAGAAACTCTGCCCACCACGGAAATGCTCCCGCAGAAGGCTTTCGCGGATGATGACGGGATCAAACGGCGTGATGTACGTCCGGACCGCCAAGCGGTCCAACGGAGGTGTGGTGATGAGCGAGAGCTCGCGCACGCCTGACAGCGCAAGCTGCAGGGTGCGCGGGATGGGTGTTGCGGTGAGCGTCAGCACATGCACATTGGTGCGCATCTCCTTCAGGCGCTCCTTGTGCTTCACGCCGAAGTGCTGCTCCTCGTCGATGATCATCAGGCCCAGATCACGGAACTTGA
>CAYMQH010000095.1:0-12323 GCA_964392525.1 uncultured Aestuariivirga sp. | reverse complement strand
CGCGCCCCTCAGTCACACGCCTTATAGGTCCCTCAATCACTTAGTGTCAACAGTGATCTTGGAAAAAAATGCGGAAATGTGACAAGTGATTGAAGATACGATGAAATATCGCATCTTGCGAACAGGCCGCTGGGCTGCCCAGGGCTGAGTTCGCGGGCAATTCTGATCCATCCGGTCAAAAAAACCGCCTCCCGTGACATCATCGGACTCCCCTACGTGACGGCTAGACGGCCCGAAACTCCCGCCCTAACCTTCCTCTGAGAGCATGAGAGGGGAACGTGATGGCCGATCAGTCCAAGACCGTATTCAAATATCGTTCGCAGGCCTGGTTCGACAATCCGGCCAATGCCGACATGACGGCCCTCTATCTGGAGCGGTACCTCAACTATGGCTTTACCCGCTCGGAACTTCAGGGCGGCAAGCCGATCATCGGCATCGCGCAGACAGGCTCTGACCTCTCCCCCTGCAACCGGGCCCATGTGGACCTTGTGAAACGCGTCCGCGACGGCATCTACGAGGCCGGCGGCATTCCCATGGAATTCCCGGTTCACCCGATCCAGGAAACCGGCAAGCGGCCCACCGCCTCGCTTGACCGGAACCTCTCCTATCTGTCGATCGTCGAGGTGCTCTACGGCTATCCGCTGGATGGCGTGGTGCTGACCATCGGCTGCGACAAGACCACGCCCGCCTGCCTGATGGCCGCCGCAACGGTGGACATTCCAGCGATCTGCCTCTCCTCGGGGCCCATGCTGAACGGCTGGTACAAGGGCCAGCGCACCGGCTCGGGCACCATCGTCTGGATGGCGCGCGAGAAGCTGGCAACGGGCGAACTCGACTATGAAGGCTTCATCGAACTCGTCGCCACCTCCGCCCCCTCCACCGGCTTCTGCAACACCATGGGCACGGCGACCACCATGAACTCGCTTGCCGAGGCGCTGGGCATGTCGCTTCCGGGGAACGCGGCGATCCCCGCCCCTTACCGCGAACGGGGCCAGATGGCCTATGCCACCGGCCGCCGCATCGTCGACATGGTGAAGGAGGATCTGACACCCTCCAGGATCATGACGCGTGAGGCCTTCGAGAACGCCATTGCCGTCAACACGGCAATCGGTGGTTCGACCAATGCCCCCAACCACCTCAATGCCATCGCCGCCCATCTCGGCATCGAACTGACCGTCCGGGATTGGGAGAAGCACGGTTATGATCTTCCCCTGCTCGTCAACCTGCAGCCCGCCGGCGAATATCTGGGCGAGGACTATCACCGCGCGGGCGGCGTTCCCGCCGTGGTGGCCGAGCTGATTTCTGCAGGCAAGATCCACGAGGACTGCATAACGGCCAATGGCAGGACCATCGGGGAGAACTGCAGGGACAAGTTCTCCTGGGACCGCGCCGTCATCCGCGCCTTCGGGGAACCCCTGAAGGAGCACGCGGGCTTCAAGCGCCTCTCGGGCAACCTGTTCGACAATGCCATCATGAAGACATCCGTGATCTCGGAAGAGTTCCGCCAGCGTTATCTCTCGAACCCCAAGGATCCCAATGCCTTCGAGGCCAAGGCCATCGTGTTCGACGGGCCGGAGGATTATCACGCCCATATCGATGATCCAACGCTCGGCATTGACGAGAACACCATCCTGTTCATCCGCGGCGTTGGCCCCCTTGGCTATCCGGGTGCGGCCGAGGTCGTGAACATGCGTGCGCCGAATTACCTTCTTGAGAAGGGCGTGCGCTCGCTCCCCTGCGTGGGTGACGGGCGGCAGTCGGGTACCTCCGGCTCGCCCTCGATCCTCAATGCCTCGCCGGAAGCAGCAGCCGGCGGCGGCCTCGCCATTTTGAAGAACGGCGACAGGGTGCGGATCGACCTGAACACGGGCAGCTGCAACATGCTGGTGCCCGAGGACGAGTTGCAGCGCCGCCGCGAGGAACTGGAGAAGAGCGGCGGTTACAAGGTGCCGGAAAGCCAGACGCCATGGCAGGAAATCTTCCGCAAGGAAGTGGGCCAGCTCGCCGAGGGCATGGTGCTGAAGGGCGCCACCAAGTTCCAGCGCGTGGCCAAGACCATGGGCCTGCCGCGCGACAACCACTGAAGGCGAGGCTCACAGTGCTGGAACTCGCATCCGGGCAGATCGGCGCAACCTTCTCGTCACTGGGCGCAAGGCTGGTGGCGCTGACGTTTGTCGGCGCGGATCTCGTGATGGGCGGCGGCACCGAGGAAGACCTTCTGTCCGGCGACTGGACTGCGGGCGCCGTTGCTGGCCGAATCGCCGGGCGGATTGCCAATGCGCGCGTGGAGATTGACGGCATCGGGTACACGCTCGCGAAGAACATGGGCGACCACCAGCTGCATGGCGGCCCGGAGAATTTCTCCGTCCGCCACTGGGATGTTCAGCAGACGGATCATTCCATCCGCTTTTCACTCCACTCCCACGACGGTGACCAGGGCTATCCGGGCGCTGTCGACGTCACGGCCACCTATTCCATCACCGGCAACGTGCTGTCGCTGGACTTCGAAGCGCGCACCACGAAGCCCACCGTCATCAACCTGACCAATCATGCCTATTGGAATCTCTCAGGTGGGGAGCGTGGCGCTTTCGACCATGACATGCAGATCATGGGCTCACGTTATCTGCCTCTGAGCCGCGAGTTGCTGCCGAACGGCGAGATACGCGATGTGTCTGGAACCCGCTGGGACTTCCGCACGCTGCGCCCTGTCGGCGGCATCTATGACAATTGCTGGGTGCTGGATGGCGCACGAGGCCAACTGAAGCACGCGCTCACGCTGCGCGATCCGGTGTCGGGCCGCACCATGGAGGTCTGGACGACCGAGCCCGCCGTGCAGGTTTATACGGCCGAACACTGGAGTCCGGGCTTTATGGGCAAGACCGGCCCGCTCCGGCAATATGGCGCGATTGCGATTGAACCGCAGAACCTGCCGGACGCGCCCTCTCACCCGAATTTCCCAAGCGCCATGCTGCGGCCGGGTGAGATTTACCGTCACCGCATAGAGTGGCGGTTTTCTCGCTAACCCGCTCAGCCATCATTCGGGCGCACGCCGGAATCCGGCTTTTCTGGCCAAGCAGCTGAATGACAGCCCTCGCTGGCATGAGGAGCACGGACAGTCAGAGGAAATTATACGGGTCCACATCCACCTGCAGCGATAGCGAGCCCTTTGGCTTCACGTCCTTCAACCACAGCCGCAGGAAGGCCTGCACGTTCACCTCGCGCATGGCCTTCACGAGAAAGCGGATGCGATGCCGCCCGCGCACCATGGCGATGGGCGCCTGTGCAGGGCCAAGCACGGTGACGCCCTCGGCCAGCGGCGCGATCAGGCTCAAGTTCCGCGCGAAGCGTTCGGTCTCCAGCGCATCAGCGCCGGAAATGATGAGGGCGGCAAGACGGCCATAGGGCGGCAGCCCGGCATTCTCGCGAATCGCCTTTTCCTGATTGAGGTATGAGTCACGATCTCCCTTCTTCAGCGCCTGCATCAGCGGGTGTTCGGGCATGTAGCTCTGCACCAGTGCGCGGCCAGGCTTTGCGCCACGCCCCGCACGGCCCGCAACTTGCGCCATCAAAGCCCAAGTGCGCTCGCCGCCGCGTGGGTCAGACGATTCAAGCGCCAGGTCGGCATCGACAACGCCGACGAGGGTCAAATGCGGAAAGTGATGGCCCTTCGCCACCAACTGTGTGCCGATCACGAGGTTATACTGCCCTTCCGCCACATCACGGATCGCATCCTTGAGAAGTGTGCCGCGCGACAGATCGCTTGAGAGAATGGCGATGCGTGCGTCAGGAAAGCGCGCCGCCGCTTCTTCCGCCAGCCGTTCCACTCCCGGCCCCACCGGCACGAGCTTGCCCTCCGCATGGCAGCTCGGGCACTCCTTGGGCATGGGTTCAAGATGGCCGCAATGATGGCACATCATCTGGCGGCGGAAGCGGTGCTCGACGAGAGAGGCAGCACAGTTCGGGCATTCGAGCCGGTGGCCGCAGGCGCGGCACAGTGTGAGCGGCGCATAGCCACGGCGGTTGAGGAACAGCAAGGCCTGATCGCCCTCATCCAGCGTCTTCCGCACTTCGTCAAACAGCGGTGGTGAAAGCCATGTGCCCGGTTCCAGCGTCACCTTCTTCATGTCGATGAGCCCGATCTCAGGCAATTCAGGCCGCCCGTGCCGGTCTTTCAGCCGCACGGCGCCGTAGCGGCCGCGGTCCACATTGACGAGCGTTTCAAGCGATGGCGTGGCAGAGGAGAGAATCACCGGGAACTTGCCGATGGAGCCATAAAGCACCGCCATGTCGCGCGCATGATAGGGCACGCCGTCATCCTGCTTGTAGGCGCTTTCGTGTTCCTCATCGACGACGATCAGGCCAAGGGTCTTCCACGGCAGGAACAGGGCCGAGCGCGCGCCCACCACTATTTTTGCTGATCCATCCGCCACGCCGCGCCACACGCGCTCGCGCTCACGCGGGCGCACGTCCGAATGCCATTGCGCCGGCTCGCAGCCAAAGCGATTTTCGACGCGGGTGAGAAAAGGTTGCGTCAGGGCGATTTCAGGCAGCAGCAGGAGAACCTGCCTGCCCTCGGCCAGCGCCGCCGCCATTGCCTCGAAATAGACTTCCGTCTTGCCGGAGCCCGTCACGCCATCAAGCAGCATCACCTTATGCGAGCCTTCAGCCACAACGGCCCGCAGCACATCCGCCGCCGCTTGCTGGTCACTGCTCAAGGTGAAGCCCCCGGCGTCAAGGTCCGGCCTCGGGAAGGGGCGAAGTGCTGGCAAGGCCACGGCTTCAAGCGCGCCATCCTTCACCAGCGCCTTGATGACGGAGGTGCCCACGCCCGCCGCTTCCGCCAGTTCTGAGGCCCGCATGGCGAAGCCTTCCCGCGCAATCTCCAGCACCCGGGCGCGTTGCGGCGTCATCCGTTTCGGTCCATCACCCGTTGCCCGGAAAGCCACCTGCTCGCGCGGGCCTTCGAAGGCACCGGGCGCGCGCAGCACCATGCGCAGCACATTGCCCGGTGGTTCGAGATAATAGGCCGAGAGCCAGTCAATGAATTTTCGATGCGTTTCCGGCAGGGGCGGCATGTCGAAGACCTCCGCCACATCGCGGAGTTTCTTGTCTGTGGCGGCCGCATGCTTCAGCGCCCAGACCACACCGATCATCTGGCGCGGGCCCAGCGGCACCATGACATAGCTGCCCTGCGCCACGGCCATGCCATCCGGCACCCGGTAGGAGTAAGGCCCCTCGAGTGCCAGCGGCAGCAGAATATCGGCTATGGCGGAATCGCCCGTCATGATGCCTGAAATAGACTTGGGTGAAGCCGCCTTCCAGCCTTATATGACTGCCGCCATGCGGGAACCTCACGTCCGGGAAATCGTCTGCCTTGAACCGTCAGCCCTTGCGCTCCGCCTCAAGGGCCAGCGCCACCTGACCTTGCTCGAGAGCGTCATGCGCTCCGAGCATCTCGGACGCTATTCCTTCCTCGCCTGCAACCCCAAGGCAACGCTGGAGGTCAACAGCGAGGGCACTTTCCTCTGCGGCAAACCGCAAGTCGCCACGGCGCTTGACCTGATCGACCAGCTTGTCGCGGAAAATCGCCAGCATCACGTTCCGGGCCTGCCGCCATTTCAGGGCGGGCTTGCGGGTTACATCTCCTATGACTTTGGCCGCCGCCTTGAACCCCATGCGAAGGTTCCGGATTTCGCGGCGATCTGCCCGGAGCTGGTGCTGCATCATTTCGATTGCGTGGCCGCTTTCGACCACATGCAGGAGCGGGCCTGGATCATCTCGGAAACACCCGAACGCGCGGATGAGCTGGAAGACCTGCTGAACGGCAAGCCGCAGGCCCTGGGGGGCCATGCCATCGAGGGCTGGCAGTCGAACGTCACGCGCGAAGCTTACGAG
This sequence comes from uncultured Aestuariivirga sp., assembly GCA_964392525.1. Classification (GTDB taxonomy): domain Bacteria; phylum Pseudomonadota; class Alphaproteobacteria; order Rhizobiales; family Aestuariivirgaceae; genus Aestuariivirga. The sequence continues at coordinate 6,428 of CAYMQH010000095.1, read as the reverse complement.
GCGGCGATTGCCCGCACGGTGGAGTTCATCCTCGCAGGCGACATCTTCCAGGCCAATATCACCCAGATGTTTTCGGCCACCATTCCCGAAGGCTTCGATCCGCTGGCCTTCTACCGCGTGCTGCGGCTGAAGAACCCCGCCACCTTCGCCGCCTTCATGGACTATGGACCGATCCAGATTGCCTCTTCCTCACCGGAGCGTCTGCTCTCCTGTGTCGGGACTCACGTGGAAGCCCGCCCCATCAAGGGCACCCGGCGGCGTGACGCGGACGCCTCGCGCGATGCGGCCCTCATCGCGGAGCTCTCATCAAGCCGCAAGGACCGCGCCGAGAATGTGATGATCGTCGACCTGCTCCGAAACGATCTCTCGCGCGTCTCCAACCCCGGAACGGTGAAGGTGCCCGTACTCTGCGGGCTGGAAACCTACGCCAATGTGCATCACCTCGTCTCCGTCATCACCAGTGAATTGAAGGATGCGAATGGCATCGGCAGCCTGATCGGCGCCACCTTTCCCGGCGGCTCGATCACCGGAGCGCCGAAGATCCGCGCCATGGAGATCATCGCGGAGATCGAGCGGGGCCCACGCGGTGTCTATTGCGGCTCGATCGGCTACATCGGCTTCAATGGCCGCAGCGATTTCAACATCGCCATCCGCACCGCGCAGTTCTGTGATGGCATCGCCCGCGTTCAGGGCGGCGGCGGCATTACGGCGCGCTCACAGCCCGGCGCCGAGTATGACGAGAGCCTCACCAAGATCCGGCGGATCATGGAGGCGTTCCGGCCATGATCCTGATCGTCGACAACTATGACTCCTTCGTCCACAACGTGGCGCGTTACTTCGAGGAACTGGGCGAGCACTCCCATGTGGTGCGCAACGACGCCGTGACGCCGCAAGACCTTGCGAAGGCCAAAGCCATCGTCATTTCGCCCGGCCCCTGCACACCCACCGAAGCGGGCCAGTCGATGGACATCATGCGGGACTATTCCGGCATGCTGCCCATTCTCGGCATCTGCCTGGGCCATCAGGTGATGGGTGAAGTCTTCGGCGGGATCGTGAAGCGCGCCCGCCGGCCCATGCATGGCGATTCCTCCGAGATCACCCATGATGGCAAGGGGATTTTCGAGGGCCTGCCGCAGCGGTTCAGCGCCGGACGCTATCATTCGCTGATCGTGGACCTCGATGGCTGCGCCACGCCGCTCGAAGTCACGGCACGCAGCGACGAAGGCGAGATCATGGGCCTTCGCCATGTGAGCCACCCGACATTCGGCGTACAATTCCACCCCGAATCGATACTGACGGAGGGAGGCTACGACATGCTGCGGAACTTCCTGAAGGTCACACGATGAGCCGTGTGTGGTTCAACGGCGTGCTGACCGACGGGCCGCTTGCGGTGGACCGGACCGACCGTGGCCTGCTTCTGGGCGATGGATTGTTCGAGACGATCCTCGTCATCAACCGCAAGCCGCTGTGGGGCAACATGCATTTCGCGCGGCTTGAAAGTGCTGCGCAGGAGCTCGGCATCCCCTTTGACCGCGACGGGCTGGATGATGCGGTGGCCGAGGTGCTGGAGGACGCGCCGCAGAACCATCAGGTGTTGCGGGTCACGCTGACACGCGGCGGCGGGGTGCGGGGCCTGGGTGCTGATGGCCAGGCACCGAGCCTCCTCATCACGCTTGATCCTTTCGACCCCGCGCTGATGTTCAAGCCTGTGTCGCTCGTCACCGCCTCGATCCGCCGCAGCCCTCAGTCCGTCGCGGCGCGGCTAAAGACCCTCTCTTACATCGACAACATCGCCGCCGCGCGCGAAGCGGCGTCTGAGGGTGTCGAGGATGCGCTGCTTCTCAACACCAAGGGTCATGTGGCCTGCTCCACCATCGCCAATATTTTCCTGCTGAAGAAGAAGAAGCTGATCACCCCGGCGCGGGATCAGGGAATTCTGACAGGCGTCATGCGCCAGGCGCTGATCCATACGGCCTCCCGTCTGGGGCTGGCGGTTGAGGAGCGCGCGGTGAAACCTGCCGAGCTCAACAGGGCCGGCGCAGTTTTTCTCACCAACAGCCTGCGCTTTATCCGTCCGGTGACGTCGCTGGATGGCGCTGCGCTGGGCACGGTTGATCTTTCGGCCCTCGCGGACAGCCTGTGCAAGGCAGCGCGGATGCAATGCGGCCATGATCCGCGATTGATTTGGAGTGGGCCGGCGGCTAAGCCTCCGGCCAAGCAGAAAGGATAAACGCCCCATGAAATTCTTTGCCGATACCGCCGAAGTGAAGGACATCCGGGAGCTCAGCGAGCTGGGCCTCCTCGATGGCGTGACCACCAATCCCTCGCTCATCGCCAAGTCGGGCCGCCAGTTCAAGGATGTGATCGCCGAGATTTGCCAGATCGTCGAAGGCCCGGTGTCGGCTGAGGTCGTCGCTCTTGATTATGAGGGCATGATGCGTGAAGCAGCCGATCTGCGGAAGATCGCCAAGAACGTGACCATCAAGGTGCCCTTGACGCTCGACGGCCTCAAGGCCTGCAAGGCGCTCACTTCGGATGGCTGCATGGTGAACGTCACCCTGTGCTTCTCGGCCAATCAGGCGCTGCTCGCCGCCAAGGCAGGTGCGACCTTCATCTCGCCTTTCATCGGCCGCCTCGATGACATCCACCTCGACGGCACGGAACTCATCGCCGAGATCCGCCAGATTTACGATAACTACGCCTTCGACACGGAGATCCTCGCGGCCTCGGTGCGCACGGCGCTGCATGTGAAGCAGGTGGCCCTGATCGGCGCCGATGTTGCCACCTGCCCGCCCGCCGTCATCAAAGGATTGGTCAAGCACCCGCTGACAGACAAGGGCATCGAGCAGTTCCTGGCAGACTGGAAGAAGACCGGTCAGACGCTCTGACAATGTTTTTCTTCGCCCGCGCGTGGCGTGGGTGAAGGAGAAACGAGGTGGATTGATCTGAATGGGGGCCATCCTTCAGGAATATGAGCGCCGCCGCGATGGTGGCGCACTCAAGGCTGATACCGCGCAGCTGCCCGTTGTCGCGAAGCTCGACGCGTTGGCCGACACGCTGAAGAACCTGCCAAAACCCGGCGGGTTGCTGGGCTTCCTGAAGAAAGCCCCGCCGCCTCCCCGCGGCCTCTACATCCACGGCCAGGTGGGCCGCGGCAAGACCATGGTCATGGACCTGTTCTTTGCCGTGGTTCAGGCCGAGCCCAAGCGCCGCGTGCATTTCCATGCCTTCATGCAGGAGGTGCACAAGCGCCTGTTCGCGGCCCGCCAATCCCAGACACAAGATGCCATTGCACCGGTGGCGCGCGATATCGCCAAGGAGGCACGCCTTCTCTGCCTCGATGAAATGCAGATCACCGACATTGCGGACGCGATGATCGTCGGCCGCCTGTTCGAGGGGCTTCTGGAGGCGGGCACCGTCATCGTGACAACCTCCAACCTTGCGCCGCAAGACCTTTACCGCGATGGGCTGAACCGCCAGCTCTTCCTGCCCTTCATCAGGCTCATCGAAGAGAAGCTGGACATTATCTCCCTCGACAGCCCTGTCGACTACCGGCTTGGCCGCGTCAAGGCGCATGAGACGTTTCTCACCCCGCTGTCGCCACAGAACGACGCGCGGCTACAGGACCTCTGGGTGCGGCTCACCGATACCGAGCACGGGCATCCCCGGGAGATCGAGGTTCTGGGCCGCAAACTGCTTGTTCCGCAGGCTGCGGGTTCTTCGGCCCGCTTCTGTTTCACCGACCTCTGCGAAAAGCCGCTGGGGCCGCCGGACTACCTGGCCATCACCGGACACTTCCGGTTCCTGTTCCTCGAGGGTATCCCGGCGCTGGGACCGGAGCGGCGAAACGAAGCCAAGCGTTTCGTCCTGCTCATCGATACACTCTATGATGGCAAGGTCCGGCTCGTCGCCACCTCCGCCGAACCGCCGGAGAACATCTATCCCGCCGGGGACCATGCCTTTGAATTCGGCAGGACAGTCTCTCGCCTCAAAGAGATGCAATCAGCCTCCTGGTGGGGCAAAAAAATCGCCGAAACTTGACGGTTTGGTCAAGTTCCTAGTCCGAATTGACTAGGCCAGCGTCTTGAAGGTGTTGAATAACGGGTCTACACAAACGTCACTTTTGCATTGCAAAACGACCTGACGGCACCGCCTTCAAGAAGGACATTCAGACATGGCTCGGAAGAAAATCGCGTTGATCGGCGGCGGCATGATCGGCGGCACGCTCGCACATCTCGCTGCCCTCAAGGAACTCGGCGACATCGTCGTTTTTGACATCGCGGAAGGATTGCCGCAAGGGAAGTCTCTTGACATCGCCCAGTCTGGCCCGGTCGAAGGCTTTGACGCGAAGCTCTCGGGCGCCAATTCCTATGAAGCGATCGCGGGTGCGGATGTCTGCATCGTCACCGCCGGCGTGCCGCGCAAGCCCGGCATGAGCCGCGACGATCTCCTCGGCATCAACCTCAAGGTCATGGCCTCGGTGGGCGCGGGCATCAAGCAGTACGCCCCGAACGCCTTCGTCATCTGCATTACCAACCCGCTGGATGTGATGGTCTGGGCCCTGCAGAAATATTGCGGCCTGCCCGCCAACAAGGTCGTCGGCATGGCCGGCGTCCTCGACTCTGCCCGCTTCCGCCACTTCCTCGCCGAGGAATTCAATGTCTCGGTGGAAGACGTGACGGCCTTCGTGCTGGGCGGCCACGGTGACACCATGGTGCCGCTGACGCGCTACTCCACCGTTGCCGGCATTCCGGTTCCGGATCTCATCAAGATGGGCTGGTCCACCCAGGAAAAGATCGACAAGATCGTGCAGCGCACACGCGATGGCGGTGCTGAAATCGTTGCCCTGCTCAAGACAGGTTCCGCCTATTATGCCCCCGCCACCTCGGCCATCGCCATGGCGGAGAGCTACCTCAAGGACAAGAAGCGCCTTCTGCCCTGCGCCGCCCTTCTCACCGGTCAATATGGCGTGAAGGACACCTATGTGGGCGTTCCGGTAGTGATCGGCGAGAACGGCGTCGAGCGCATCGCCGAGATCGCGCTGAACGATGAAGACAAGGCGGGCTTCAAGAAGTCGGTCGATGCCGTCCATGGCCTCATGGCGGCAGCCAAGACCATCGCCCCCGACCTCGCCTGAACGATTGACGCGCACGTAACCCGGAAGGACAGCGCAGATGAACATTCATGAATATCAGGCCAAGGAAGTCCTCCGGGGCTTCGGCGTGGCCACGGGCCGGGGCATCCCGGCCTTCACGGTGGAAGACGCGGTGAAAGCTGCTGAAACGCTCGGCGGCCCGGTCTGGGTGGTGAAAGCCCAGATCCACGCCGGCGGCCGCGGCAAGGGCGGCGGCGTCAAGGTCGTCAAGTCGGTCGATGATGTGAAGGCCGAAGCCACCCGCATGCTGGGCATGACGCTCGTCACCCATCAGACAGGGCCGGAAGGCAAGAAGGTGCAGCGCCTCTACATCGAGGAAGGCACCGCGATTGCCCGCGAACTCTATCTCTCGATCCTGGTGGACCGCGAAACCTCGCGCGTTGCCTTCATCGCCTCCACCGAAGGCGGCATGGACATCGAGAAGGTGGCGCATGACACGCCGGAGAAGATCATCACTGTCCAGGTCGATCCCGCCGCGGGATACTCGGGCTATGTTGGCCGCCGCATCGCTGCGGCGCTGAAGCTCGAAGGCGATCAGGTGAAGCAGTGCGTGAAGATGATCGGCCAGCTCTACAAGGCCTTTGTCGACAAGGACATGAGCCTGCTCGAGATCAACCCGCTGGTCGTCACCAATCAGGGCAGCCTCATCTGCCTCGACGCCAAGATCAATTTCGACTCGAACGCGCTCGACCGTCATCCCGAGATCAAGGAACTGCGTGATCTTTCGGAAGAAGACCCGAAGGAAATCGAAGCCTCCAAGTTCGACCTCTCCTACATCGCGCTTGATGGTTCGATTGGTTGCATGGTGAACGGCGCGGGCCTCGCCATGGCGACGATGGACATCATCAAGCTCTATGGCTCCGAACCCGCCAACTTCCTCGACGTGGGCGGCGGCGCTTCCAAGGAAAAGGTCGCGGCGGCGTTCAAGATCATCACCGCGGATCCGAAGGTGAAGGGCATCCTCGTCAACATCTTCGGCGGCATCATGAAGTGCGATGTGATCGCCGAGGGCGTCATCGCCGCAGTGAAGGAGGTGGGCCTCAAGGTTCCGCTCGTCGTGCGGCTTGAGGGCACCAATGTCGAACTCGGCAAGAAGATCATCGGCGAGTCCGGCCTCAACGTGATCCCCGCCGATGATCTCAACGACGCGGCGGCCAAGATCGTCAAAGCTGTGAAGGAAGCGGCCTGATGTCCATTCTCGTCAACAAGAACACCAAGGTCATCTGCCAGGGCATCACCGGCAACAACGGCACCTTCCACACCGAGCAGGCCA
>CAYMQH010000094.1:0-12431 GCA_964392525.1 uncultured Aestuariivirga sp. | reverse complement strand
GCTCCAATTTTTCCCAATCGCATCGAAATACGACGTTCGGGTCAATAATCGGTTCTTTGCCGGTTCATGACTCATTGATCGCCATAGAGCATGTCGTACAGGACTGGGCGCAGTGTCAGCATCAGGCTGTCGGCCATGGCGGCGTGACCCTCGGCAGAGGGATGGAGAGCACCGGTCGTTTCGGAGAAGACCGCGGCGGAAGCTTTCTCGTCAACCTTGGCGGAACGGTCGCGCACCTTCTGGTTCACCACCATATAGGCATCGTTGAATGTCCGGACCCAGCGCTGTCGCAGCGCGTAAGGGTAGTTCTGCGTTGCCGGATTGTAGGGCCGCCACGCGCCCTCCTTGCCGGAGAAATCCGGCTGGCAGCTCTGGGTGTCACGACTAGCGGTTCCATAACAGGGGATCATGAGTTGCTCGGCCGGGTCTTCGAGCCGCCGCAGGTTGCGGGCACAGAAGCCGTGGCCTTCAAACATGCGGTCGGCGTAGACATGTCCGGCGAAGGTCCAACCGTGATCGCCGGCGAGGTCACGCATGCGCTTGTGAAGGATAGCGAACTGCTCACGCACCGCCGCGAGGCGGGAGGAGCGCGCTGTCAGCCATGATGAAAACATGTCGAGCGACTGATTGGCGGCGTAGCGGTCTTCTTCAACCCCGTCATCGGGGGCCGCTTCGCAGAGTTCCCCGGCTTCATTGGTGACAAGATCAGGGTAGGCCGTGAGGATGACGCGCGATGGATCGAACACGCCATCGGCGGCGGAGTTGATTGGGAGCGTCGACTGCAGCACGGCGGAGAGCCGGGCATAGGCATCCGGCAGGATGTCACGCATGCGGCGGGAAAATTCGTCCGCACTCACCGTTGCGCCGAAGAAGGAGGCGATGGAGGCTGAAGCAGATTCGCGCAGCGAGGCCCAGGCAACGATGTTGGAGAAGCCGATGTCATTGCCGCCAACCGAGAGGAACAGGAAGTCGATGGGGCGGCGGAAGCGGTTTCCCGGGCAGTGCGGAATGCCGCGGCGCATTTCAGGTTTCTCGATGCAGAGTTCGCGCAGGAGGCGGTAGAGCTGCGAATCCCTTTCGCCGCCCGCGACCGGGCGCGCGGCAAGCTGGGCGTTTGCATCTCCGTTGGCGATGCGCTCGACATAGGTTTGGGGGCCAAGAATGCCTTCATCAATGCCGGCGCCGGAGCAGGAGTAATCAAGAAAGGTGACGGAGGCTTGCGGATTCTCGACCGCGATCTGAAGCGCGGCGCGAAGTTGCTGACCGTAAAGAGAGCGGTGACAGAGTTCATCTGTCCACACGGCGCTGCCGCCGGCGTTGTTCTGGCGGCGTTCGGGGTACATGTTGCGGAAGCGGCGGTCTTCCGCGAAGGCCACCGGCTGGTTGGGGTTTCCCTCGCCGGAAGCGAAACTGTCGCCCATGCCGGCAATGAGCAAATCCCTGACGCGGGCTTCCGCGATGATCGGAGGTTCACCCACGACATTGACGGAGATTTCGGCACCACCGGGATATGGAAGCTCGATGCCGGGGCCGCGGACGCGCTCGGCACAGGATGTTTCCGCAACGAGTCGTCCGGCGATCCGCCATTCGCAGAGCGCGGTGGCGGGCACAGACACGCCCTGACCGGAAAGCCAAAGCTCGATGGCATGGGATTGCGGGGTGATGTAAGCCTCGAGGCCACCGCAGGCGGAATGGGTGCGCTTTCGCGAGTCGTAGCACAGCGTCTCCTGCGCCTTGGCAGCCCAGCCGCGCCAGTCGAAGTTATCGCGCAGGATGTTGCTGAAGGCGATGTAACGGTCATTCAGGACGTGCTCGGAGCCGAGGACGGAGGTGCGCGCGACGTAGGAGTCACGCTCATCCGATGCCATGCCCTGCTGATCGACATAGAGAAGATACTGGCGCCATGCCGTTTCATGTTTGCGGAAGAAGCCGGGATCCTGGAACAGGCGGAAACGGTTCGAGACCTGCCACTCGATCTTGAACTGGATGGTGCTTAAGGTCTGCGCTGCCACGGGGGTGGTGAACGGCGTGATGAGGGCGGCGGCGAGGAAAATAAATCTCAACATGAGGCGGGTTATACGCCCAATCCGGGCCAAGTTTTGGCAAGGCTCAGGAATTATCAGCGAGCGGTTTGGCGATGATGACCCGTATGCCGGCGTCGATGAGCATCTTGTGATTGGCGTCGGTCAGTCCGTCATCGGTGATGAGCGTGCCGACGCGGGACAGCGGCATGATGGGATAGCGCGCCCGCACCCCGAATTTGCGGCTGTCGGCGAGCACCACCACCTCATCGGCCCGCTGCAACAGGAGTTCGGTCTCGCGCACCACCAGCGGATGCGATTCCTGCATGCCGGTGGGCGTGATCGCCTGGGCGCCCAGGAAGAACTTGGACGCATAGAATTCAGGCGGGCCTGCCTCGGGCGAAAAGACAATGCCGGGTTCGCGATAGAGATCACCGCCCGAGAGCGTGAGATGACAGGTTCCATTCTGCCAGAGCGTGGCCGCGAGTGGCATGGAATTTGTGTAAATTCGCACATTCCGGCTGGCGAGCAGCATGGCGAAGAGATAGCAGGTCGAACCGCCATGGATGATCAGGGCATCGCCCTCCCCCACCAGTGCGGCCGCCTCATGTGCGATCGCCTTCTTGGCAGCGACACCCAGCATCTGGTTTTCGGTGAAGGGGCGGGCTGCCACCCGGTCCAGCGGGCCGGAGGGTTCGGCGGTGGCGATACCGCCGAACACCTTGCGAACGGCGCCGGCCGCGGAGAGCTTGGCGATGTCGCGCCGGATCGTGGCGGGTGAGGCATCGAGGACACCCTGCAGGTCACGGACCGAGGCAAAGGGACGGTCTTTCAGCAGGTCCAGCATGAGCTTGTGACGTTCGGATTCTGTCATTCTGTTTCCTGAGGAGTTGATCAACTTCACTCATTTGTGCACTGCAAAAATCACCAAAAACTCACAAACTAACTCACTTGACGCTCTTTAATCATGGATGTTTATTATTGCTCATCGCCAGTGGGCTGTAAACATGACCCGCCGGCGTTGGATGGGAAGCGTGAGAGGCATGCGATCCGGCACGGCAGATGACATAGCGTCAGGAGGCGGCACCCTGCCCGTGGAATTGCGCGGGGTGTCGAAGTCATTCGCCGGCATCACGGTGCTGAGCAAGGTGAGCTTCGATATGCGCCCGGGCGAAGTGCATGCGCTGATGGGCGAGAATGGCGCCGGGAAATCCACCCTCATCAAGATCATGGCAGGCCTGCACCAACCGGATGAGGGCGAGATTCTCATCAGTGGCACGCCGGTCCGGTTTTCGTCCCCGAAGGATGCCCATGCGGCGGGAATCGCCACGGTACACCAGGAACTGCTGCTGTTTCCCGAACTCACGGTGGCCGAGAACATCTTCCTTGGCCAGACACCCAAGACCGCCATCGGCGCCATCGACTGGCAGACCATGCGGCGGCGGGCGCGCGAACTGCTCGATTCGCTCGACAGCCATGACCTCGACATCGACCAGAAGGTTTCAGCGCTCTCCGTCGGCAACCGGCAGCGCATCGAGATTGCGCGGGCCCTGGCTCAGGATGCCCGCGTGCTGATCATGGATGAGCCCACGGCGGCACTGGCCGAGGCGGATGTGCAGCGCCTGATGGCAATCGTGCGGAACCTCTGCGCGCGCGGCGTGGCGATTGTCTATGTGAGCCACCGTATGCCGGAAATCTTCGCCCTCGCCCACCGCGTCACGGTGCTGCGCGATGGCAAGCATGTGGCCACCAAACCGGTCTCTGAGGTGGATGAGGCGCAACTCGTCTCCATGATGGTGGGCCGCTCCATCGACAGGCTCTATCCGCCCAAGCAGGGCGAGGATGGCGATGTCATCCTCGAATTGCAGGACATAGCCCACCGAAATGTGGTGCGCGGGATTTCGCTGAAGCTGCGGCGCGGCGAAATTCTGGGGCTGGCCGGGCTTGTGGGGTCGGGCCGCACCGAAACGGCGCTCACCATCTTCGGGATCACGCCTGCCACCGAAGGGCAGATCCTGATCGATGGCAGGCCGGTAACGATCGAGAGCCCCGAGGCCGCGCGCGATCTCGGTATTGCCTATGTGCCGGAAGACCGCGGACATCAGGGCCTCATTCGTGCACAGACGATTGAGGACAATATCGCGCTTGCCAATCTGAAACGCCTGACACGTGGCTTCCTCGTGGATGTGGCGCGCGTGACGGCAGAGGCGAAAGACGCGATTGCCCGCTTCGGTATCCGGGCGCGCGGGCCGGAACAGCCGGTGCGCCAGCTCTCGGGCGGCAATCAGCAGAAGGTGGTGCTCGGCAAGTGGCTGGCCACCAACCCGCGTATCCTCATCATGGATGAGCCGACGCGCGGCATCGATGTCGGTGCCAAGGCCGAAATCCACCTGCTGATGCGCAAGCTTGCGGGTGAGGGCATGGCCATCCTCATGATTTCGAGCGAATTGCCCGAGGTGCTGGGCATGAGCGACCGTGTGCTCGTCATGAATAGCGGGCGGATCGTTGCGGCGTTCAACAAGCCCGAAGCAACGGCGGAAGCCGTCGGCACCGCGATGACGAGGAGTTACAGCAAGGAGCAGGCAGCATGACGGCGATTGCTGTTTCTCCCGGACGCAGCAATCTGCAGCGTTTCCTGAGTGGATACGGGCAGGAAATCGTCGTGCTGCTTTCCATTGTGGCGCTGTTCGTGGTGGTGGGCGCCATAAACCCGCGCTTCCTCTCCAACACCAACATCAATTCGATCTTTGCCGGCAATGCCTATATCGCCATTGCCGCCATCGGCATGTCGATGATCATCATCGCGGGCCATATCGACGTTTCGGTCGGCGCGCTGATCGGCGTCATCGCCACCATCGCCGGTACGCTGGCCGTCAATGGCTATCCAATCTGGATGGCCTGGACAGTGCCGATCCTCTTTGCTGTTGCCGTGAATGCCGGCGTGGGGGCGCTGGTCGCCTACACGCGGATTCCATCGATCGTGGTGACGCTCGGGATGCTGTCGATCCTGAAGGGCGGTCTTATCAGCGCTACGGCGGGCGAATGGATCACCAACATGCCGCCCGAATTCATGATCGCGCAGATGCGGCCCTTTGGCATTCCCTCTGCTGTCTATTTCATGGTGGGGCTGACCATCGTTGCCGCGCTGTTCATGCGCTATACCGACTTCGGCCGCGCCATTTATGCGGTTGGCGGCAACATGGAGGCAGCGCGCGCGGCCGGCATCAACCCCGAGCGGACGGTGGTCGGTGTCTTCGCGCTCCACGGCCTGTTCGCGGGCATCGCCGGCATCCTGTTTGCCACGCAGTTGCAGGTCATCCAGTCCACCGTGCCGCCGAACCTCGAGCTCACCGTCATCACCGCGTCCGTGATCGGCGGCGTGTCGATCCTCGGCGGCACCGGTACGGTGATCGGCTCTACGCTTGCGGCCATCCTGTTCGCCTGCATCGGGTCGGCGCTGATCTTCCTCAATGTCTCGGCCTACTGGCTGAGAGCGGTTTTGGGCCTCATGATCCTCGCCACTGTGCTCGCCGACATGGCACGGCGCAGGAGGGCAAAATGACGGCCGCCAGGCTGCTGCGCCACGAAACCATCCTCGCGGTGCTGACCATCATCGCGCTGGCGGTGCTCGCCTCCATGTCAGACAAGTTCTTCACGGCCGAGAACCTGCTGAACCAGGGACGGCTCATGGCGGAGGTGGGCCTCGTCGCCCTGGCCATGACCTTCGTGATCGTCACTGGCGGCATCGATTTGTCGGTGGGGTCGATCCTCGGCCTCACCGCCATCCTGCTCGGCGTGTTCTGGAAAAATCTGGGATTGCCACTACCCGCCGCCATTGCGCTGGCGATTGTCTGCGGCACCTTTGCGGGCTGGGTCAACGGCTTCATCATCACGCGGTTCAACGTGCCGCCGCTCATCGCAACGCTGGCAACATTGGCCCTCTACCGGGGGCTTGCAGAAGGCATCAGCGAAGCGCGCTCGGTGCGCGGTTACCCCGAGTGGTTCTTCTTCTTTGGCCAGGGCGAAATCCTCGGCGTGCCGTTCCAGCTCTGGCTGCTGGGCATCGCCGTCGTGGTCAGCGCCGTCATCCTAGGGCTCACACCATTCGGCAGGGCAACCTATGCCATCGGCGCCAATGAGACTGCAGCGCGCTTTTCCGGTATCCGTGTCAACTCCGTGAAGCTGTGGATCTATACGGCGGCGGGCTTCTGCTCGGCACTGGCGGCGGTGATCTTCGTCTCACGCGTGACCACAACGCGCTCGGACATGGGGACAGGCCTTGAACTCGATGTGATCACCGGCGTTGTGCTGGGTGGCACCTCCATTTTTGGCGGACGGGGCACCATCATCGGCACGGTGCTGGGCCTGGTGCTGATCCAGGCGCTGAAAAACGGACTGGCGCTTTCGGGTGTCAAGGGCGACGGCACGATTGTCGTCATCGGATTGGTTTTGATCGGCGCGATCCTCGTGGGTGCGCTGTTCGACAGGAACAGAGGCGGCTGATCAAGGGAGGTGTCTTCGCCAAGCCCACCCGCCTTGTGGGTACGAAGACGAACAGATGGGAGTGTACGACATGAAGAAACTGACGCTCGCCGCGATCGTGGGGCTTGGCCTCATGAGCGGCTCGGCGCTTGCAGCCTCAGCCTGGACGGGCGGCGACGACCAGCCGACGAATCCGCTGTCCTGCGACGCCACGCCCGCAGCAGCTGCCGCCAAGCCCTATGATGGCGGTGTGCCAACCAATGCGCCCGACCGCAACGGCAAAAAGATCACCGTGGTCGACGTGCCGAAATTGATCGGCATCGGTTATTTCAATGCCACTTCCAAGGGCATTGCCGATGCGGCTGCTGAACTTGGCAATGTGGACGCCAAGACCGACGGCCCGACCAAGGCCAACATCGATGAGCAGATCACCTTCATCGACAACTACATCACCAGCGGCGTGGACGGCATCCTGTTTGCCGCCAACGACCCTGTTGCCATCGCCCCGGTGCTGAAGAAGGCGCTTGAAAAGGGCATCAACGTGGTAGGTTATGATGCCAACTCCACGCCCGATGCCCGCCAGTGGTTCGTGAACCAGGCCGAATTCAACGGCATCGCAAAGTCACTTGTCGACTCGATGGCGGCTGAAGTGGGCGGCGAAGGCGGTGTCGCAATCGTCACCTCGACCTTCACCACGCCGAACCAGGCGCGCTGGATCGCTGAAATGGCGGCCTATGCCGCGAAGTGCCACCCCAAGCTGAAGTGGCTGGAAACGGTGGAAGCACAGGAAGACAACAACCTGTCTTTCAACCAGGCCACAACGCTGATCAACAAGTATGGCGATGACCTCAAGGGCATCTTCGGCATGACTTCAGTGGCAACGCCAGCTTCGGCGGAAGCCGTGACGCAGGCCAACAAATGCGGCTCGATCGCCGTCGTCGGCCTTGCCACCCCCAACGCCATGAAGCCTTATGTTGAAAAGGGCTGCGTGAAGTCTGTGGTGCTGTGGAACCCGGTGGACCTTGGCTATGCCGCGATGATGGTGTTGCGTTCCGTGGCAGACGGCACGCTGCAGCCGGGCGCAACCTCGGTGAAGGCCGGCAAGCTGGGCGATCTCCAGGTCATCAATGGCTCGGAAATCCTGCTCGGCGCGCCCTACGTCTTCAACAAGGACAACATCGGCCAGTTCGACTTCTGATCCGAACACGCGCAGGCGCGCCGGATTGCTCCGGCGCGCTTCTTAGCTGAAAGCGAGAGACCCATGAGCAATTCCGTGACCGTTCCTTCCCTGTGGGATGACGCCAAGGCCGCCACTATGGATGAGCCCGGCCTCCTGCTCTATCGCTCCAACCTGCTGGGCGCGGATTTGCGCATCACCAACTTCGGCGGTGGAAACACCTCCGCCAAGGTTGCGGCAAAAGATCCGCTAACGGGCCAGCCTGTCACCGTGCTGTGGGTGAAAGGCTCCGGCGGCGACATCGGCTCAATGAAGCTCGATGGCTTTGCCACGCTCTACATGGACAAACTCGAGTCACTTAAAGGGCTCTACAAGAACCTCGATCAAGAAGATGCGATGGTGCACGCGCTGAACCACTGCATCTTTGACCTCAATCCGCGCGCACCTTCAATTGATACCTGCCTTCATGGCTATGTGCCCTATGCGCATGTGGACCATGTGCATTCAGACGCTGTCATCGCCATTGCCGCCTCTGAGGATTCCGAAAGGCTGACCAAGGAAATCTTCGGCGACGAGATGGGCTATCTCCCCTGGCAGCGCCCCGGCATCGACCTCGGCATCAAGCTGGGCGAGATGGCGAGGAACAATCCGCAATTGGTAGGCGTGGTGCTCGGAAGCCACGGCCTGTTCACCTGGGGGCGGACAGCGAAGGAGTGCTATGACACGACGCTCCGCATCATCAACAAGGCTGCCGTCTGGCTCGATCGCAACCGCGAGACACCGGCCTTCAAGGGCGCGAAAGTGGAGGCACTCCCCGACGCGGAGCGCCGCGCCGTGGCGCTGCGCCTGCTTCCGGAAATCCGCGGCCGCATTTCCAGGCACGAGCGCAAAATCGGCCATTTCGTCGATTCTCCCGAGGTGATGGAGTTCGTCAATTCCAACATGCTGGAGCAACTGGCGCCGCTTGGCACCTCCTGCCCGGACCATTTCCTGCGTACCAAGATCCGCCCATTGATCGTGCCGCATGACGCCGATGGCGCAGCGCTCGATAGGCTGATTGACGGCTACCGGGCGGACTATGCGGCCTATTATGAGCGCTGCAAGCACGCCGACTCGCCGAAACTCCGCGACCCCAACGCGGTGATCTATCTGATACCGCGGGTTGGCATGCTGTCCTTCGCGAAGGACAAGGCGACCGCGCGCATTGCTGCGGAATTTTATGTGAACGCCATCAATGTGATGCGGGGTGCCTCCGGGGTTTCGGCCTACAAGGGCCTGCCGGAGCAGGAAGCGTTCAATATCGAATATTGGCTGCTCGAGGAGGCAAAGCTCGCTCGCATGCCCAAGCCCAAGAGCCTTGCCGGGCGTGTGGCATTCATCACGGGGGGTGCCGGCGGCATCGGTTCGGCGATAGCGTCCAAGATGCTGTCCGAGGGGGCCTGTGTGGTCCTGGCCGACATCGATCAGGCGTCGCTCGATGAGGTGACGGCCGGTTTCGCCAAAACCTACGGCAAGGATAATGTGCGCGGCGTGAAGATGGACGTGACCTCCGAACTAGCTGTGATAGCGGCGATGGAAGAGACGGCTCTGGCCTTCGGTGGCGTGGACATTGTGGTCAACAATGCCGGCATCACAATTTCGGCGCCTGTGGAGGAGACGACACTCGACCTGTGGAACAAGAACCAGGCGGTCATGGGGGCCGGATATTTTCTCGTCGGGCGCGAGGGCTACAAGCTCTTGAAGCGGCAGAACTTCGGGGGATCGATGGTGTTCATCTGCTCCAAAAACGCGGTCGCCGCGTCTCCCGGGGCTTCGGCCTATTGCGCGGTGAAAGCGGCTGAACTGCATCTGGCCCGGTGCATGGCGCTTGAGGGGGCGCCCTTTGGCATCCGGGTCAATGTGGTGAATCCGGATGCGGTACTGCGCGGTTCGAAGATCTGGCAAGGCCCGTGGCGTCAGCAGCGCGCGGCGTCGCTCAAGATTACGGAAGATGAGCTTGAGGAACATTACCGTAAGCGGTCGCTCTTGCAGCGCTCGGTTTATCCCGAGGACATTGCCGAGGGGGTTTATTTCTTTGCTTCGGATGTTTCCAACAAGTCCACGGGGAACTTCCTGAATGTGGACGCGGGCAACGCCGCTTCCTTCACGAGGTGATGCATGAGCTTTGCGATCTCGGCAGAATTCATCAGCACGGAGAATGCCCGGCTTGAAGCCCCTCTGGCCGATGATTTCGCTTCGCTCGGCCGGCAACTGGCGCGGCGGGGTATTGACATCGAGGCGATTACGGAGCGGGCCATGGCCTATTCGGTTGCCGTTCCGACCTGGGGGGTTGGCACCGGGGGCACGCGCTTTGCCCGGTTTCCGGGCCCCGGCGAGCCCCGCAACATTCATGACAAGTTGGAGGACTGCGGCGTCATCAACCAACTGACGCGGGTAACACCCAACGTGTCGCCGCATTTTCCCTGGGACAAGGTGAAGGATTACAATGCACTGCGGCAGGAGGCAGCCTCGCACGGATTGGGCTTTGATGCGGTGAACTCCAACACCTTTCAGGATCAGAAGGGGCAGGCGCGGTCCTACAAGTTCGGTTCTCTCACCCATGCTGATAAGGGTACGCGGCATCAGGCGGTTGAACACAATCTCGAATGCATCGAGATCGGCCGGCAACTGGGATCAACGGCGCTCACAGTCTGGATTGCGGATGGTTCGAATTTTCCTGGCCAGGCAAATCTGAGTGCCGCCTTCGACCGCTATATCGACTCCCTGAAACTGATCTATGACGCGCTGCCAAAGGACTGGTTCGTATTCCTGGAGCACAAGCTCTATGAGCCGGCTTTCTACTCGACCGTTATATCGGACTGGGGTTCCAGTTTCATGGCGGCTCTCGAGCTTGGTCCGAAGGCGCGCTGTCTTGTTGATCTGGGTCACCATGCGCCCAACACCAACATCGAGCAGATCGTGGCGCGGCTGATCCGCGCGAGGAAGCTGGCGGGCTTTCATTTCAACGATTCGAAATATGGCGATGACGATCTCGATTCCGGCTCCGTCGATCCATTCCGGCTGTTCCTGGTGTTCAACGAACTCGTGGATGCGGAACTGCGGAAGGTGGATGGATTCAATCCTGCTTACATGATCGACCAGTCACACAACGTGACCGACCCGGTCGAAAGCCTGATGGCCTCTGCGGTTGAGATCCAGCGCGCCTATGTTCAGGCGTCGCTGATAGACCGTGAAGGGCTTGAGGTGGCGCAGGCCGAGAGCGACGTGATGCTGGGCCACCGGCTGGTAAAGCAGGCCTTTATCACCGACGTAACGCCGATCCTGGGGGAGGCCCGGCGTCGGCGGGGCGGTGCCATCGATCCCATCAACCTCTACCGCAAGAGCCGTTACCGGTCCGAAAAGGCGAAGGAGCGTCCGGTCGTGGAGGGTACTTCCGCCGGCATCGTGTAGACGCTCGCCTCCTGGGATGCCCAACCCCGGCGCGAAAGGCCGGGGTTTTCCGTTCAGGCGACAAGGCCATGCAGGGCATGGTGGGTCTTCTCGATCTGCTGGGTCAATTCATCCTGCCGCGACTTGAGCGTATCGAGATGCTGGCGGAGAAGGCTGACGGCCTTGGCACTTTCAAGCACATCTTCATCCGGCTCCAGCACCTCGAGGATGCCGCGGATCTGGGCGATGGGAACGCCCAGCCGGCGCAGCGTGAGCACATTGCGCAATCGGCGGACGTCACTCGCCAGATAGGTGCGGAAACGGCCATGGCGGGGCGGCGAGATCAGTTCGGCCCGCTCATAAAAACGGATGGTCTTGGGGTCCGAGCCGGTCAGCTTGGCAAGTTCACCGATAAACAGGAACCCGTCCTGAGGGGCATAATGTCCTTCAGCTTTCATCGAAGGGTTTTCGTTGAACTGGCTATCCATGGCTCTTCACTCTCCTGCTTGGGTTCTTGCTGCTACTGATCGGTATATTTTTGTAGTTTATTCCCGTATAACGTGCAACAGAAATTTTCAATCTAGCTCTGCTTGCAGGCTCGGCGCACACGATTGCAGCAACGTATTCCCCTTGGTTTAGATTCGTAATCCAAGAATAGATGACGAAGCAATAGTACAGTTATATCACTTTGTTAATCACTCTATAGTTAATACTTCATTTATACTTGGTATAAACCATTGAAATCGCGATATTTTAACTGAGTATTAACCGTGTTTTCTTGATTATGCTTCCCGTGAAAACATTGATGAACCGGTTTCACCCGGTTCGTTGTTACAGGGAAGGCAAACTGCAACCATGATTATTCTCGTCGACGAGCGCATTGACGTAACCGCCGCCTACCGCGCCAGCTTCAGCCGGGAAGGCATCTCCGCCGCTTCGTTCACACCGCAGGACTTCGATGGCTGGTTCCATTCGACCAGCGGGCCGGATCTCGCTGCGGTTGAAGCTTTTATCCTCGGCGACTTCTCACACCGCGAAAGCATGGCACGCGCCATCAAGACCAAGACGGAAGCCCCAGCCATTGCGCTGAATGACTCGACCGGGCTCGAAACCACCCTGAAGCTGTTTGCAGCAGGTGTGGATGACGTGGTGCGCAAGCCCGTGCACGCACGCGAAATCATCGCGCGAATCAGCGCCATCCGCCGCCGCGCCACGCCAGCCACCAAGGCAACCGACATCGGCGACATCAGGGTGTTCAACGATGGGCGTGATCCTGAAGTGGGTGGAAACGTTCTGATGCTGCCCCGCCGCGAGCGCCGCAT